>NZ_JARWQD010000055.1 GCF_029869545.1 Nocardia wallacei
CTCAAACATTTGAACGGCCTTGCTCCGCGCGGTCCTCCGGCGTGTCGACCACCGGAACGCGTTGCCGCAGAAGGCCGTACGTTTCCGCGCCCAGCACGATCAGCAGCGCACCGACGACGGTGAGGAACAGGGTGCCGGGGCGCCCGGGTCCCCCCCCCGCGCGCTGGGGCGGCGGCCACGTCCCCCTGCAGACCGGGCTCGGGTGCGGAACCGGGACCGCATGGCGCGGGCTTCGCCGCGTCGCGGGAGATCGTGGTGATTTCCTGCGCGGGAACGGCTTTCGGCGGTTGGGCGACCACGGTGACCGGCAGTAGCGCCGCCGCGGTGGCGAGGATCACGACGGCGCGGCGCGCCGGACGTCTGAACGAGAAGGTCATACGGCACCGCCCTCGACGCTGAGGGCACCTTTCGTGTGAGCTGGTCGATCCCGTGCTGCTATCCGGTGGCTCTGCGGGCGCGGATGGCTTCGAAGACGTTGGGGTCGACGAGGGTGGAGGTGTCGCCGAGTTCGCGGCCTTCGGCGACGTCGCGCAGCAGGCGGCGCATGATTTTGCCGGAGCGGGTTTTGGGGAGTTCGGGGACGATGTGGATTTCGCGGGGGCGGGCGATGGGGGAGATTTCGCGGGAGACTTCGGCTTTGAGTTCGTCGATGAGGTCTTGGCCGGTGTCGGTGGCTTCGCCGGTGAGGATGACGAAGGCGACGATGCCCTGGCCGGTGGTGGCGTCGCTGGCGCCGACGACCGCGGCCTCGGCGACGCCGTAGTGCCCGACCAGCGCGGATTCGACCTCGGCGGTGGAGATGCGGTGCCCGGAGACGTTCATGACGTCATCGACACGGCCCAGCACCCACAGGTCGCCGTCGGTGTCGAGTTTGGCGCCGTCCCCGGCGAAGTACCAGCCCTGGTCGGCGTAGCGCGACCAGTAGGTGGCCTGGTAGCGGTCCGGGTCGCCCCAGATACCGCGCAGCATCGACGGCCACGGCTGGTCGAGCACCAGGTAACCGTTGGCCTCGGTCTCACCGAGTGACACCGGACGGCCGTCCTCGTCGACGACCTGCGCGGAGATGCCGGGCAGCGGGGTCATCGCGGCGCCGGGCTTGGCGGCGGTGACCCCGGGCAGCGGGGAGATCATGATGGCACCGGTCTCGGTCTGCCACCACGTATCCACCACCGGGACCCGGTCGGCGCCGATGACCTCCCGGTACCAGCGCCACGCCTCCGGATTGATCGGCTCACCCACCGAGCCGAGCACCCGGATACTGGACAGGTCGTGGGCGGCGGGGATCTCACGGCCCCACTTCATGAACGTGCGCACCAGCGTCGGCGCCGTGTAATAGATGGTGACACCGTACTTTTCGACGATCTGCCAGTGCCGGTGCTCGTCGGGGAAGTTCGGGGTGCCCTCGTACACCACCTGCGTGGCCCGGTTCGACAGCGGCCCGTACACGATGTAGGAGTGCCCGGTCACCCACCCGATATCGGCGGTACACCAATACACGTCCTGCCCGGCCTTGTGATCGAACACCGCATGATGGGTGTAGGACGCCTGGGTCAGATAACCGCCCGAGGTGTGCAGGATACCCTTCGGCTTCCCGGTGGTACCGGAGGTGTAGAGGATGTACAGCGGGTGTTCGGCATCGAAAGCCTGGGCCTCGTGCTCGGGCGACGCCTGCGCCACGGTCTCGTGCCACCACAGATCGCGGCCCTCGGTCCACGGCACCTCGATCCCGGTACGCCGCACCACGAGTACGTGCTCCACGCTCGACGGCGTGCCGCCGCTGGCGTACAGCGCCTCGTCCACGGCCTCCTTCAACGGCGCCGCCTTACCGCGCCGCCACTGCCCGTCGGTGGTGATCACCAGCCGCGCCTCGGCATCATCGACCCGCTGCCGCAAAGCGGACGGCGAGAAACCCGCGAACACCACCGAATGCGTCAACCCCAGCCGCGCGCAGGCGAGCATCGACACGACCGCCTCGGGCACCATCGGCATATAGATCGCAACGCGGTCACCGGCCTCGAGGCCCAGCCCGGTCAGATAGTTCGCGGCGCGCGACACCTCCGCCAGCAGATCGGCGTAGGTGATATCACGGGAATCGCCCGGCTCACCCTCCCAATGAATCGCGACCTGATCACCATGCCCGTCGAGCACATGCCGATCCACACAGTTGTAGGCGACGTTCAACTTCCCGTCGCCGAACCACCGCGCGAACGGTGCGTCGTCCCAATCCAGGACACGGGTGAAAGGCTGATGCCAATACAGCCGCCGGGCCTGCTCCGCCCAGAACGCATCCCGGTCGGCAGCGGCCCGGTCGTAGAGAGACGCATCGGCATTGGCAGCAGCAGCGAACTCCGCGCTCGGCGGATACACATCCCGGTGTTCAGCGGTGGTTTCGGTCATCTCGTCTCTTCCTTCGCCTGCGCTTCGGCCGGGGGTGACCGCGGCCACGTTCCCGACCCTAGTGGACGGTGACCGGGGCGGCGTTCGGTCCCGGTCGGTGGTTGGCCGAATGTTGCACCGCTGACACTTCGGTTCGGCCGACTGCTCAGTGTCCTCGCGTATCGATGATCGAATCGCCAAGTCGGTGCCCGCGCGGTTGTGCAAAATGTGACCTCGACCCGCCGTCATGAGTCGGCCATGTTGCCGGATTGCTAACAAGGCGAACAAACCCCGCGCGAACCGCTGACAACGATCCGCCGGGTAGCTACTGTCCGATTCACCCAGGGTGGAGCGAGGGATGCGTGCCGGAGGATCCCCGCGCGTACTCGACGCTGTGCCCAGCCCTTCCTGGAATCGGGAGATTGCGTTGCGATTCAAGACGATCACCGCGCTGGCCGCGGCAGCATTGGTGGCCACGAGCCTCGCACTGACGGGCTGTTCCTCGGACGGCGGCGACAGCGACATCGTCACCGTGAACGCCGGTGAACCCCAGAACCCGCTGGTGCCCACGAATACCAACGAGAACATGGGCGGTCGCGTGGTCGACCGGCTGTTCGCCGGGCTGAAGTACTACGACGCGAACGGCAAGCCGCACAACGAGATGGCACAGTCGATCGAGACGCCGGACCGGCAGCACTACACGATCAAGATCAAACCGGACTGGAAGTTCACCGACGGCACCACGGTGACGGCCAAATCGTTCGTCGACGCCTGGAACTACGGCGCCCTCGGCACCAACGGCCAGGTGCAGAACTGGGTCTTCGCGCAGATCGCCGGGTACGACGACGTGGCCTCCAATCCGCCCAGGGCGCAGACGATGTCGGGCCTGAAGGTGGTCGACGACCAGACCTTCACCGTCGACCTGAAGCACCCGTCGATCGATTTCGAACTGGAGATGGGCTTCGCCCCGTTCTATCCGCTGCCCGAGGTCGCGTTCAAGGATATGAAGGCGTTCGGGGAGAAGCCGATCGGCAACGGCCCCTACAAGTTCGACAGCTGGGACCACAACGTCAAGATCGAGATGACGCCCAATCCGGACTATCACGGCGGCCGCCCGGCCAAGAACAAGGGCCTGCGGTTCGTGATGTACCAGTCCTTCGAAACCGCCTACGCCGACCTGCAATCCGGCAATCTCGACGCGCTCGATGTCATCCCCGACACCGCGCTGGGCACCTACAAGCAGGACCTGGGTGATCGCGCGATCAGCAAGCCGATCGCCTACAGCCAGCACATCGGCGTGCAGCAGAACGTGCCGCACTTCGCCGGTGAGGAGGGCCTGCTGCGCCGCAAGGCGATCTCGATGGCGATCAACCGGCAGCAGATCGCGGACAACATCTTCCACGGAACCCGCGTTCCCGCAAAGGATTTCACCGCCTTCACCCTCGACGGCTTCCGGGACAACCTGCCCGGCTCGGAGGTGCTGAAGTACAACCCGGACGAGGCCAGGAAGCTGTGGGCGCAGGCCGACGCCATCTCACCGTGGTCGGGCACCTACCAGATCGCCTACAACTCCGACGGCGGCCACCAGGCCTGGATCGAGGCGGTCGCCAACAGCGTGAAGAACACGCTGGGCATCGACGCGGTCGGCGTGCCGTATCCGACGTTCAAGAACATCCGCGACGAGATCAACGCCAAGACCGTCGGGAAGGCGTTCCGCTACGGCTGGCAGGGCGACTATCCGTCGATGTTCGAATTCCTGACCGCGCTGTATCTCACCGGTTCGGGGACCAACAACACCGACTACAGCAGCCCGGAGTTCGACCGGCTGCTGTTCGCCGCGCAGGCCGCGCCCACCCCCGAGCAGGCCTACGACATCGTCGCGCAGGCACAGGCGGTGCTGTTCAAGGACATGGCCGATATCCCGATCTTCGACTACAACGTCGCGGCCGGGCACTCGGACCGGGTGAAGAAGGCCGAGGTCACGTGGAGCGGCCTGTTCGACTTCGAGAACATCGAAAAATAGTCGCCGCTCGATGGAGTGAAACATGGCTTGGTATGTCGTGCGGCGGCTGCTCCAGATGATTCCGGTCTTTCTCGGAGCGACGCTGCTCATCTACGCAATGGTCTTCCTGATCCCCGGCGACCCGATCCGGGCGCTGGCGGGTGACAGGCCGATGACCCCCGCGGTCGAGGCCACGCTGCGGGCCCGGTACCACCTGGATCAGCCGTTCTTCGTGCAATATCTGCAGTACCTGAAGGGCATCCTCACCTTCGACTTCGGCACCTCCTTCTCCGGACGGCCGGTGCGTGCCGAGCTCGCGCGGGCATTTCCGATCACGCTGAAGCTGGCGGTCATGGCGGTCGTCATCGAGGGCGTGTTCGGCGTGCTGTTCGGCCTGATCGCCGGGCTGCGCAAGGGCAAGCTGTTCGATTCGACGATGCTGGTGCTGAGCCTGATCGTCATCGCCGTGCCCATCTTCGTCATCGGCTTCCTCGCGCAGTTCCTGCTCGGGGTGAAGTGGGGGATCGTCCCGGTCACCGTGACCGGCAAGGCCAGCTTCACCGATCTGCTGGTCCCGGCGTTCGTGCTCGGCTCGCTGTCGTTCGCGTATGTCCTTCGGCTGACCCGCAATTCGGTCGCGGAGAACATGACGTCGGACTACGTGCGCACCGCGACCGCCAAGGGTTTGAGCGGGCGGCGGGTGATCGGGGTGCACATCCTGCGGAATTCGATGATTCCGGTGATCACCTTCCTCGGGGCCGATCTCGGCGCGCTGATGGGCGGCGCGGTCGTCACCGAGGGCATCTTCAACATCCCCGGTGTGGGCGGGACGCTGTTCCAGGCGATCACCCGCGGTGAGCCACCCACGGTGGTGGCCTTCGTGACGGTGCTGATCGTGATCTTCCTGATCTCGAACCTGATCGTCGACCTGCTCTACGCCGCACTCGACCCGAGGATCCGCTATGCCTGAGCAGCCGACCGACGTCCGGGAGAGCAGGCCCGGGCAGGAGCATTTCGTGGCACCACCGGACGAGGTGGAGGTGCTGGCCACCGACCGGCTGGACGAGACCTCCACCCCGACCAGCATCTGGCGCGACGCCGGACGGCAGCTGCGGCGCAATCCGATATTCCTCGTGGCGGCGCTGCTGATCGCGATCGTCCTGCTGGTGGTGGTGTGGCCGAGCCTGTTCACCGACCAGGACCCGCGGTACTGCAGCGGTGATTTCAGCATGCGGCCACCCGGCGGCGGCCACCCCTTCGGTTTCGACAAGCAGGGGTGCGACATCTACGCGCGCACCATCTACGGCGCGCGCGCCTCGGTGGTCACCGGTATCGGCGCGACCGTGATGTTCGTGCTGATCGGTGGCGTATTGGGTTCGCTCGCAGGGTATTACGGCGGACTGCTCGATTCGGTGGTGTCGCGCATCGCGGAGATCTTCTACGCGCTGCCGCTGATGCTGGCCGCCATCGTGATCATGCAGCTGCTCGAGTCGCGCACCGTGTGGACGGTGATGCTGATCCTCGCCTCGTTCACCTGGCCGCAGGCCGCGCGCATCGCCCGCGGTGCGGTGATCCAGGCGAAGAACAGCGAATACGTCACGGCGGCAAAGGCATTGGGGGTATCCAGATTCCGGATCCTGCTGCGGCACGTGCTGCCGAACGCGGCCGGACCGCTGATCGTCATCACCACGATCTGGCTCGGGGTGTTCATCGTCACCGAGGCGACGCTGTCGTATCTCGGTGTCGGCCTGTCCCGCACCATCGTGTCCTGGGGTTCGGATATCGCCGCCGACCAGAAGGAGATCCGTACCTCGGCGATCCTGTTCTATCCCGCGACCGCGCTGGCGCTCACCGTCCTCAGCTTCATCATGCTGGGCGACGCGGTGCGCGATGCGCTGGATCCCAAGGCCCGCAAGAGGTGATGGCGATGGACCCACTGCTCGAAGTACGCGATCTCAACGTGTGTTTCACGGCCGAGCGCCAGAAGATACCGGCGGTGCGGGACGTGAGCCTGTCGGTGTATCCGGGGCAGACGGTGGCGATCGTCGGGGAGTCCGGATCGGGCAAGTCGACGACCGCGCACGCGATCGTCGACCTGCTGCCCGGCACCGGCGAATGCACCTCCGGCTCCATCATTTTCGACGGCAAGGATCTGACGAAGGCGTCGAAACGAGACATCGTCGCGGTCCGTGGCCGGGGGATCGGTTTCGTTCCCCAAGACCCGATGTCGAACCTCAACCCGGTGTGGAAGGTCGGCTTCCAGATCCGGGAAACGTTGGAGGCCAACGGAATCGCCAAGGGTAAGGCCGCCCGGGAGCGCTCGATCGAGCTGCTGGACGAGGCCGGGATGTCGGATTCGGCACGGCGGGTGAACCAGTACCCGCACGAGTTCTCCGGCGGAATGCGGCAGCGGGCGCTGATCGCGATCGGACTGTCCTGTCGGCCCAAGCTGCTGATCGCCGACGAGCCGACCTCCGCGCTCGATGTCACCGTGCAGCGGCAGATCCTCGACCATCTCGACGGACTGACCAGCGAGCTCGGCACCGCGGTGCTGCTGATCACGCACGACCTGGGCCTGGCCGCCGAGCGGGCCGAACATCTGGTGGTGATGTATCGCGGCCGGGTCGTGGAATCCGGTCCGGCACTGCAGATTCTGCGTGAGCCACAGCACCTGTACACCAAGAGGCTGGTGAATTCGGCGCCGTCGCTGGCCTCGCAGCGGCTCTCCTCGGTGCGCAAGCGCGCGGAGGTGCGCGAACAGGCCGTGCAGGTCGCCGGTCAGCTGGCCGAGGCGGATGACCAATTCTCCGGCGCCACAGACGATGTCGTCATCGTGGACGAACTCACCAAGGTGTTCAAGATCCGCGGCAGCGCGCCCTGGAAGTCGACCACCATGACCGCCGTCGACGAGGTGTCGTTCCGGCTGCGCCGCGGCACCACCCTCGCCATCGTCGGCGAGTCCGGCTCGGGCAAATCGACTGTGGCGCAGATGGTTCTGGGCCTGCTCGCGCCGACCTCGGGCAGGGTGACCTTCGACGGCCGCGAGGTGGCGAAGCTGGACCGCAAGGCCGCGTTGGCATTTCGGCGCCGCGTGCAGCCGGTGTTCCAGGACCCTTACGGCTCACTGGATCCCATGTATTCGATCTACCGCACCATCGAGGAACCGCTACGCACCCACGGCATCGGCACCTCGAAGGAGCGCGAGGCCACGGTGCGGGACCTGCTCGACAAGGTGTCGCTGCCCGCCTCGGTGATGCGCCGCTACCCCAACGAGCTGTCCGGCGGCCAGCGCCAGCGCGTGGCGATCGCGCGGGCCCTGGCGCTGTCGCCCGAGGTCGTGGTCTGCGACGAGGCGGTATCCGCGCTCGACGTCCTGGTGCAGGCACAGATCCTGAACCTGCTCAACGAGCTGCAGGCCGAGCTGGGCCTGTCCTACCTGTTCATCACCCACGACCTGGCCGTGGTCCGCCAGATCGCCGACGACGTGGTGGTGATGCAGGAGGGAAGGGTCGTGGAGGCGGCGACAACCACCGAGGTCTTCGACAACCCGCAGTCGGCGTACACCCGCCGCCTCCTCGACGCCATCCCGGGGAGGGACCTACTGCGCTCGGCCTGACCGCCGCCCGGCTCGGCCGCACCGCCGGGTTGTGGACCGGGGCCGCGAGCGTCTCGAGTAGCGTGTTCCCTCGTGACCGATGTGCTCCAGCCCCTTGCCGACCTGCCGGGCGTGCGCGCGGCGGCCGATCGCGCGCGCGACGCGCTGGCCGAGGTGCACCGGCACAAGACGAATCGGCGGGGCTGGCCGACCACGGCGGCCGAGGCGGCGCTGCGGGCGGCGCGGTCGTCCTCGGCGATCGACGGCGGTGGTACCGAGCTGTCGGCCGCTACCGGCGACGACCATCCCGCCGATCCGATCCTGGCGGGAGCGCTGCGGGTCGGACAGGCGCTCGACGGCGACGCCCTGCAGAACCTGGTCGGGGTGTGGCAGCGCGCGCCGCTGCAGGCCCTGGCCCGGCTGCATCTGCTGGCCGCCGCCGATCTGGTCGATGATCAGGAGCAGCTCGGCCGACCCCGCTCGGACGCGGGCGTCGCCGAGCGCCTCGACCTGCTCGCTCAGACCGTTCTCACCTCGACCGTCTCCGCGCCGGTGCGGGCCGCCGTGGTGCACGGTGAGCTGCTGGCGTTGCGCCCGTTCGGCAGTGCCGACGGGATCGTCGCCCGTGCCGCGTCAAGGCTGGTTGCCGTGTCGAGCGGGCTCGACCCGCACAGCCTCGGTGTGCCTGAGGTGTTCTGGCTGCGACGGCGGCAGGCGTATCTGGACGCGGCCGCGGGCTTCGGCGGCGGCACGCCGGAGGGCGTCGGCGGATGGGTGATCCTGTGCTGCGGTGCGCTGGAAGACGGTGCGCGCGAGGCCCGTTCGATCGCCGACGCGGCCGCGGCGCAGTAGCGCGATGAACCCCCCGCACATCAAAGCGGGCGGCGTTGTCGTTGACGACCTCACCGCCCGCTAGCACGGATCACCCGGTTACCAAGCGTGCTTTCTGGGTTGTGTTCTGCGGCCTCGGCGATCGTCCGCACCCCGGCGGTTCATCCCCACAACCTGTGCGAGGCCCTCGCCGCCGGAAGCCCGGATTTCGCAGGCCCACAACGCTGCTGCCCTGTCGCGGCGTGCTCCGCGTGGGTGCCTGGCGTCCGTGCTGGGAAGGGTGGGATGGGAGATCGAACCTTCTCTTCCGCTCCGACCTTGGCCTTCCGTCCTTCCGTGGCTCCATTGTTACTCTGTGCCCCCGGTCACAGCAAGAGCTGCGGAAACATTGAAGTAATCGGTGTGTCGCCCGGCGTTTCGTGGTTTTATTGATAGTTGGTGTCAATCAACGCCGCTTCCGAAGCAGCCGGTAACTGATCGCGCCCGCCAGCACCGCGCTCACCCCGACCGCGGCGGTCGCGGCGACGGTGGTCGACGACGGGGCCGGTAGTCGCGCCCACAGCGACACCGGATTCGAGAAGGTCAGCACCGGCCAGCCGCGAGATGTGGCCTCCCGCCGCAGATTTCGGTCCGGATTGACCGCCGTCGGGTGCCCGACCGCGCTGAGCATCGGCAGATCGGTGATCGAATCGGAGTACGCGTAGCACCGGGACAGGTCGTAGCCCTCGGTGGCGGCCAACCGGCGCATGGCCTCCACCTTGCCCTCGCCGTAGCAGTAGAAGTCGACCGCACCCGTGTACCGGCCGTCCGCCACGACCATGCGGGTGGCGGCGGTATGGGTGGCGCCCAGGGCGGCGGCGATCGGGCCGACGATCTCCTCGCCCGACGCCGACACGATCACCACGTCGTGACCCCGGATCTTGTGATCGGCGATCAGGTCCGCCGCCTCGGCGTAGATGAGCGGGTCCACCAGTTCGTGCAGGGTCTCGGCGACGATGGCCTTGACCTGCCCGACGTCCCATCCGGCGCACATCTTGGTGAGGTGCTCGCGCATGCGTTCCATCTGGTCGTGGTCGGCGCCGGAGAGCAGGAACAGGAAGTGGGCGTAGCTGCTCTCCAGCACGGTCCGGCGGTTGAGCAGGCCCTGATCGAAGAACGGCTTGCTGAACACGAACGCGCTGGACTTCGCGATCACCGTCTTGTCCAGGTCGAAGAACGCCGCCACCCGGCTCTGCCGTGCGCTCGGCGCGGGGTGCCGCTGCGTGCCCCCGCCGGTCTCGCCTGTCCGATCCTCCGCAGCTGTCGGGTCGCCCTCGGCCGTCACGGTGTTCAGAATAGGGAGCTTTTCGTCCGCCGTCGTGGTGGGGGCCGGTGGGCGTCCTCCGGTGCTGTTCCCGCGCGGTTTGCCGCCGTTACGCCCGGTGTCCGGCACGAAACTTCCTCGCCGGTGGACTTGCGTTTCCGCCGGGGCCTGGGTGTAGTATTGCTGGCACCTGGACATGGTCCAGGCGCGTTCAGCCCGACCCCCCGGGGCTGAACCCCGACGGCCCCAGCCTCCTCCCCCCCCGGCTGGGGCCGTCCTCTATTTCTGGACGCCCTGTGTGCGTGGTACTCGGCGTGCACCTTTCGCTCACAGCCCCGTAGTTATCCACATTCGGTCCGAGGGTGGTGGTGCGGCCGTGCTCGTCGAGCGAGGCTGGCCTGCATGAATTCCATTGCGGCAAGCCTGGATTGCGGTAGCGAGGCACCGGGACCGGCGCTGGTGCTGGTCACCGATCGGCGCCTGTGCGACGAGGTCGGGCGGGTGGCCGCCGCGGCGGATCGGCGCATCGACGAGGGCCGGATGCCGGTCGGCAGGCACGCCTGGTCCGGTGCGGCGATGGTGATCGTCGACACCGCCACCGCGCAGGCCTGTGCCGCCGCCGGATACCCCCGCCGAGCGGGCGTTGTGCTGGTCGTCGAGGGGGAGCCGGGCCTGCCGGAATGGCAGGCGGCGGCCGCGGCCGGTGCCGAGCGGGTGCTCGCGCTGCCCACCGCCGCCGACCTGCTGATCGAATCCTTCGCCGAGCATGCCCACTGCGGCCGGGGCGACGGCAGCGTGGTCGCCGTGATCGGCGCGCACGGGGGAGCCGGGGCGTCCACGCTCGCCGCGGCCGTCGCGCACACCGCGGCCGTCGCCCGGTTCCGGCACGACACGATCCTGGTCGACGGCGCTCCGCTCGGCGGCGGGGCCGACCTGCTGCTCGGCATCGAATCGGTCCCCGGGTTGCGCTGGCCGGATCTCGTCGTCGAGCAGGGCCGGGTCGCCGCCGCGGCACTGCACGACGCGCTGCCCGCCGCGGCGCCCGGGCTCGCCGTACTCGCGTGCGGGCGCGTGGTGGGCGATGCCGTCCCCGCCGAGTTGGGGCCGGGTGCGGTGCGCGCGGTGATCGAGGCGGGCCGCTCCGCGGGCGACCTGGTGGTCTGCGACGTCTCCGGGGAGCGCGGCCCACACGCCGACCAGATGCTCGACGCCGCCGATCTGGTGGTGCTGGTCGTCCCCGCCCGGTTGCGCTCCGTGGCGGCTGCCCGTGCCGTGGTCGCCCACACTCGCCGCCGAAACCCCAACCAGGGCGTGATAATTCGCGGTCCCGCTCCGGGCGGGTTGCGTGGCGGTGAGGTGGCCGCGGCGCTCGGCGTGCCGCTGCTGGCCGCGGTCCGGGCGCAGCCCCGGCTCCCGGCGCGGCTCGAGCGCGGTGGCCTGGGCGTACCGCGCGGCCCATTGCGTACGGCGGCCGACGCCGTGCTGGATGTGCTGGACGGGGGTGCGTGATGAATCTTTCGGTCATCACCCGCCGCGAGTCTACCGCGCAGCTGCTTGAACGTTTCGCTCATGGGCAGCGAAATCGACTGCGGCACTGGCACATCAGTGGCACAGTCGCGGTGCTGGGCATCGCTGTGGAGCGCCACGGCGCGGATGAACTCGGGCGTCGGCGGCCAGCGGGCCCGGTGCGGTCGCAGTCTCCTGCGTCGCGGTCCGGCCTCGGGCGGAAATGTGGAGTCCGCCGCCGCGCAGGGAGCCCCGGGCCGCTCGCCCTCGTAGCTGTGCATCGCTCGGAGTTGTTCGACACGGTCGCGGCCGCGCGCCCCGGGCCACTCGGCCCCGTAGCTGTCCCGCGCCCTTCGCAGCCGTTCGACATGGTCGCGGCCGCGCGCCCCGAGTCGCTCGGCCTCGTAGCTGTTCTGCGGCCTTCGCAGCCGTTCGACATGGTCGCGGCTCGGCAGCTGGTGCAGGTCGCTGTCCTGCGCAAATGCCGAATGCGCCGAGTGGCGGTACAGGCCGCTGCCGCGTGGTGGAAGGTCCGCCGATGAGCGCGCTCGTGACCACGGACCTGCTGGACCGAGTGCGGGAGCGGCTCGCCGCGCAGGCCGGTGATCCGGATCCGGCCCGGCTGGCCGCGGCGATTCGCGCCGAATCCGGTGGCGTCCTGGGGGATACCGACCTGCTGCGGGTGCTGCGGCTGTTGCAGACGGAGCTGACCGGGGCGGGCGTGCTGGAGCCGCTGCTGCACGATCCCGAGGTCTCGGATGTGCTGGTCACGGCGCCGGACGCGGTGTGGGTGGACCGTGGCCAAGGCCTGCGGCGTACGGCGGTGACGTTTCCCGACGAGCACGCGGTGCGTCGGCTGGCGCAACGGCTGGCCCTGGCCGCCGACCGGCGCCTCGACGATGCGCAGCCGTGGGTCGACGGGCGGCTGCCGGGATTCGAAGGGGCGCTGGGGAATTCGTTCGGCGTGCGGTTACATGCGGTGCTGGCGCCGATCGCGCACGGCGGCACCTGCCTGTCACTGCGGGTGCTGCGACCGGCCAGCCAGGGGCTGGATGCGCTGAGCGCCTCGGGTTCGGTGCCTGCCGAGGCAAAGTCGTTGCTGGAGGCCATCATTCGCGCGCGACTCGCCTTCCTCGTCGTGGGCGGGACCGGGGCGGGCAAAACCACCCTGCTGTCCGCCATGCTCGCGAAAGTCGCCGCGGCGGAACGCATCGTCTGTGTCGAGGACGCGGCCGAGCTCGCCCCGCCGCATCCGCATGTGGTGCGGCTGGTCGCCCGGGCGGCGAACGTGGAGGGCGCGGGCGCGGTCACCGTGCGCGACCTGGTCCGGCAGGCCCTGCGCATGCGTCCCGACCGTATCGTCATCGGCGAGGTGCGCGGCGCCGAGGTAGTGGATCTGCTGACCGCCCTCAACACCGGCCACGACGGCGGTGCCGGAACCGTCCACGCCAACTCGCCGCGGGAGGTGCCCGCCCGATTGGAGGCGCTGGCCGCGCTGGGCGGGATGGGCCGAGCCGCCCTGCACAGCCAGCTCGCCGCCGCGGTCCAGGCCGTCCTGCATATGCACCGGTGTGCCGACGGCACCCGCGCCCTGCGCGAGATCGGTCTCGTGGTCCGCGACGCCAGCGGCCAGGTCCATATCGAACCCGCCTGGTGCGCAGAAGGATCCGACGCCCCCGCAGCCCCCGACCTCGAACGCCTACTCACCGATCGGCTCGCCCGGTGAACGGGCCACGCCGCCGCCTGGCTGATGCCCCGGCCCTCATCGGCCGTGCGGTTGCGAGCGGATCACGCACCGGTGCGCTCGAGGTCCTCGACGCCAACCGCGCACCACAGCCCGGCATAGCCTGTCGTTGCGAAAACCCCCGCGCCCGCCGACCACCCCGTGGGCAGCGGTCCAGTAATTCCGACCTACCCATATTCCCGTTCGGTGGGTTGTGCCGGTGCCCGGTCGGTGGGCTGTGGCGGTGCCCGGTCGGTGGGCCCTGCCGGTGCCCGGTCGGTGAGTTGTGCCTGTACGCGGGAGGTCGGACGTGAGCGCGGCCCTTGTCTGCCTGGCGTTGGCGGTGGGGCTCTTGCCCGCGCCTGCGGGACGGCGTCGTTTCACTCGGGTATTCGGCGGCACACGAAGGACGCGAAAAGTACCACCGGGATTCATATTTCGCATCGGGGCTGTACTAGCCGTGGCCGGTGCCGCGGTAGCGGGGATCGGCCCGTTGCTCGCGGTTGCCGCGGGAGTCGGCACGGCGGCCGTGCGCATGCGCCGCTCCCGTCGCGATCGGGAGCGCGCTGCCGAATGCGTGGCGCTGGCGGAGGGACTCGATACGGTCGTCGGCGAACTGAGAGTCGGCGCCCACCCGAGCGCCGCCGCGGCTGCGGCCGCGGATGCGATGTGCGACATGCCGAATGGGCGGTATGGCAACTCGCCACCGACGCGGAACCCCGCGGGCATCGCCGACCGAGTCGAACCCGGCCGTCTCGGGCCGTCGGCCGAACCGGTAGGCCGCGCCCGTGGCGCAGCCACCAGGGCATTCGCGGTCTGCTCGGCACGCAGTCGGTTGGGCGGCTCGGCGGCGGCCGGTTTGCGCGATCCGAACGCGGTGATCGCCACCGAGCTGTCCCGCATCGCGGATGCCTGGGATGTCGCGGACAGGCACGGTCTGGCCCTCGCCGACCTGCTCGCCGCGGCCCGCGCAGACCTGCTGAGCCGCAGGCGATTCCGCGACCGCACCGTGGCCGCCCTGGCCGGTGCCCGGGCCACCGCCACCGTCCTCGCCGGACTCCCACTCCTGGGCATCGCACTCGGCCAGCTACTCGGCGCCGCCCCACTGCGAGTCCTGCTGACCCCCGGCCTCGGCACCATCCTGCTCCCCCTGGGCACCGCCTTGATCTGCGCCGGACTCCTATGGACCGACACGATCACCCGAAGGGTCATGACATGACCCCAAACCAACCCCCTTGTCCCCCTTACCCCGTCCCCACACGACCTCGCCGCGCGGCCTCGCCGCCCATCGGGAGACGACCGGGCCTGCCCGAGCAGAAAAGGAGCGGTTGTGCCCACTTCCGTGCCCCCGATCCTCCTCCGACCCGTCGCCGCACGTGCCCGCGCGACATGAACGGCAACCGCAACCCGTCGCCTGGTTGGGGCGGCGAGGCTACTCGAGCGGAGGAGCAGTGTTGTGTCCACATCCGTGATTCCGTTGCCGCCCTGGCCTGTTGCCGCATGCATGCGCGAGGCGTGGGCGGTGAGCGGGGTTTGTCGCCATGGCGGGCACGGTGCGGCCGCTCGAGCGGGGGAGGAGCGGTAGTGGCACCTTGCGTGATTCCGTTGCTGCCCTGGCCTGTTGCCGCATGTGTGTGCGAGGCGTGGGCGGTGAGCGGGGTTTGTCGCCATGGCGGGCACGGTGCGGCCGCTCGAGCGGAGGGGAGCGGTTGTGGTGGCTTCGGTGATTTCGGTGCTGCTCTGGTCCGTTGCCGCGTGGGTGCGCGAGGAGTTGGCGGTGAGCGGGGTTTGTCGCCAGGTCCGGGGGACGGTTGTCGTCGGAGGGATGAAGGAGCGGATGTGGCGGGTGGCGTGATTCCTTTACTGCTCTTGGCTGTTGCCGCGTTGGTGGTGCCCCGAGGCGTTACGTCCGGGGCGCGGCTGTCGGCGTTACCGGGTGGGGCGGGCGGTCCGGTGGTGCGCGCATCGCGTGGCGGGTTGGGGGGTCCGGTGGTGCGCGTACTGCGTGCTGGGCGGGGCGGTTCGGTGGTACGCACATCGCGTGCTGGGCGGGATCGTCCGCCGAGACGCCTGCCGGGCGGTGGCTCTGCCTGCGCGGATCCACTGGCCACCGCCTCGGTTCTCGAGCTGCTGGCGGCATGTCTGCGGGCGGGTTTGCCGATCGGGTCCGCCGCTCGGGCCGTGGCGCCCGCCGCGCCCGCGCCGATAGGTGACGCACTGCGCCGTGCCGCCGACCTGATGACGCTCGGGGCGGACCCCATCGACGCCTGGGAGCGGGTCGCGGGCGAGGCGGGTGGTGACGAGATCCGCGCGTTGGCCCGGCTGGTGCGCCGCTCTGCCCGATCCGGTGCCGCGCTGGCGGCCGCGGTATCCGACCTGGCCGAACAGTGCCGCGGCACCGTCGAGGACGCGACCATAGCCCGCGCCGAGCGGGCCGGGGTGCTGATCAGCGGACCGCTCGGCCTGTGTTTCCTTCCCGCATTCGTGTGCCTGGGCATCGTCCCGGTGGTCGCGGGCCTGGCCGACCGGGTGCTCGAGGGCGGGGTGCTGTGAACACACGGGAGCCTCGGCGCGGACCGGCCGCGCCTGTGGAGGAGAAAGGGGACAACGGTGCGCTTGGCAGTTCGTTCTGCGGTACTGGAGGTGCGCTCGCGCCTGATCCAGGCGGCGGTGGCCGACGACGGCATGAGTACCGCCGAATACGCGATCGGCACCATCGCCGCGGCGGCGTTCGGTGCGGTGCTGTACACGGTGGTCACCGGCGATTCGATCGTGAACGCCCTGACCCGGATCATCGATCGGGCCCTCAACACCGAGGTGTAGGGGAAGGGCGCGAGGCACGTTCGGCCGCAACGGATTACGGTCGCGATGCGGGTGCGGTGACCGTGGAGGCGGCGATCGCCCTGGCCGCGCTCGTCTCCGCGGTGCTGCTGTGCCTCGGCGGCCTGCTGGCGGCGCCGACCCAGGTCCGCTGCGTCGACGCCGCCCGCGAGGCGGCTCGCCTGGTCGCCCGCGGCGCCGACTCCGACGCGCTGCCCGCAGCCCGCCGGATCGCGCCGCGCGGCGCCGAAATCACCATCCGAACAGACGGAGACCAGGTCATCGCGATCGTCACCGCGGGCACCCCCTTGCTCCCCCTCCAACTACGCGCCGAAGCGGTCGCCGTCCTGGAACCGGGAGAACCGGGATGATCGCCCCACGCCAACACACCGTCCACCCCGGCCACGCGACAGAACGCGGCGACCAACCACCGTGCACCGACCGCCCCGGGTGCGCGAAGGGATGCGGTGATGCGGGCATCGCTACGGTTGCGGCGTGTCTTGTGTTGGCTGCGCTGCTTGCGGGGACGCTGTTGATCGCGCATGTCGGGGGTGTGGTTGTGGCGCGTCATCGGGCGCAGGCGGCGGCGGACCTGAGTGCTCTCGCGGCGGCGGGCGCACTGGACGAGGGGGCCGAGGCCGGATGTGTACGGGCCGATGAGCTGGCCCGGCGTATGCGCGTGCGGGTGCGCGCCTGCGAGGTCGTCGGGTGGGAGGTGACCGTCACCGTGACGACCGCGGTGTCGGTGGGACCGCTGGGCACCCGCGCGGTCAGTGCCACGGCGCGCGCCGGTCCCGTGACCGAGTCCGGTGAGCAGTCGTGAACGATCTTGAATACCGGACGGTTGGTAATAGAAAGAATGCGTGACCCAAGCCACATCGCGCGCGGGATAGTGTCCGAGGTTGTCGAATTCGCGCCACCCCGGAATTCTGGTATCGCCGCTTTTCAATTTGTCCACGACTCGCTATTCGAGCGAATCGGCGGGATGGCTCGAATCGCAAGAGCAATGCCTCAGTTAACATGAGCACATTCCTCTTTATTAATTTGTTGAAGTGTCATCGGTGATGTGGCTCGCTCGGCCGACAGCTCATTCGGCCCCGGACACATCGTTGCGCTGCCGTCTCACGATGATGACCGCACCGTCACGTTTCGGGCGCATCGCCGTGATCGGGCGGATCGTCCGGCAGTTCCGCCAGCACCGCGGTCAGCAGCGCCGCGGCGCCGCGCTTGTCCAGCGGATGATTTCCGTTGCCGCACTTGGGCGACTGCACACAGGACGGACAGCCGCTGGGGCACCCGCACGACTCGATGACCGCGCGCGTGGCCGCCAGCCAGGTCCGCAGGCGGTCGAACCCGCGCTCGGCGAATCCCGCACCTCCGGGATGTCCGTCGTAGACGAAGACGGTGGGCAGTCCGGTGTCGGGATGGTCGGCGGTGGACACCCCGCCGATATCCCACCGATCGCAGCTGGCGACCAGTGGCAGCATCCCGATCGCGGCGTGCTCGGCGGCATGCAGCGCGCCCGGCACCCGCTTCGGCTCGATCCCGGCCCGCGCCAGCAGGGCGGGGGTGACCGTATAGAACACCGCCCTGGTGGCGAGCGTCTGCTCCGGCAGCTCCAGCTCCACCAGATCCAGCACCTCGCCGGTCGGCAGCCTGCGCAGATATCCCACCACCTGGCGGCTCACCCGGACCTGCGCCAGCGCCGCGGTGACCGCGCCGTGGACGCGCACGGTGGTCACCGCGTCGACGGCGATCGATGTGACGGCCCGGGCGCTGGTCGTCCATCCGGGCTGGTCGGCATGCACGAATGCCACGCCGGCGTCCAGGTCCAGCTCGTCGACCACATAGGTCTCGCCCTGATGCAGATGTACCGCGCCCGGGTGCACGGTCGCCGCGGCGCGGCCCGCGTCGGTGGTGCCGAGCAGGCGCCCGCTCTCCTCGTCGACGATGGCCACCGGCGTCCCGATGCCGCCGCGCACGTCGACGGCGTCGTGCGGCTGGTCCGTCGCCGTGGCGAACCAGCGCGCCGGGCCCTTGTTCGTGGTCCGGCGCCGGATCAGTCCCTGTGCGGCGAACTCGGCGACCAGCTCGGCACCGCCGAACTCGTCCACTTCGGCATCGGTGAGCGGCCGCTCCAAGGCCGCGCACAGCAGATGCGGGCCCAATACATAGGGATTGCGCGGATCGGTGATGGTGGCCTCGACGGGCCGCCCGAGCAGGGCGTGCGGGTGGTGCACCAGATACATATCGAGCGGATCGTCGCGCGCGACCAGCAGCACCAGCGACCCCTGCGCCCGACGTCCGGCCCGCCCGGCCTGCTGCCAGAACGAGGCGACCGTGCCCGGAAATCCGGTGATCACCACGGCATCCAGCCCGGCGATGTCCACACCGAGTTCCAGCGCGGTCGTGGTCGCGGCGCCCAGCAGCGAACCGTCGGACAGCCCCGCCTCCAGCTCCCGGCGATCCTCGGCGAGGTACCCGGCTCGGTAGGCGGACACCCGGGCGGCCAGCTCCGGGTCGACCTCGGCCAGCATGCGGCGGGTTTCCAGCGCCACCACCTCGGCCGCCCGGCGCGATCGCACGAATGTCAGCGTGCGGGCGCCCTCGGCGATCAGATCGGTCATGATGCGGGCCGCCTCCACGGTCGACGGCCGCCGCACCGGGGCGCCGTTCTCACCGCTGACCTGGGGCAGCAGGCCGGGTTCCCACAGCGCCACGGTGCGCGCACCCTGCGGTGAGCCGTCCTCGGTCACCGCGACGCAGGGCGCCCCGACGAGCCTGGATGCGGCGGCCGCCGGGTCGGCCGTGGTGGCCGAGCACAGCACGAACACCGGGTCGGCGCCGTAGTGCGCGGCGATCCGCCGCAGCCGCCGCAGGACAAGCGCCACGTGCGATCCGAACACCCCGCGATAGGCGTGGCATTCATCGACGACCACGTAGCGCAGCTGCCGCAACACCCGCGCCCAGCGCTGATGCGATCGGAGAATCCCCAGGTGCAACATGTCCGGATTGGTGAAGATCCAGCGGGCATTGGCCCGAACCCACTGCCGTACCTCGGCCGGAGTATCCCCGTCGTAGGTGGCCGGATGGATATCGCGCAGCGGGCCCTCGTGCGTGAGGGCCCCGATCGCGCGCAGCTGGTCCGCGCCCAGCGCCTTGGTGGGGGACAGATACAGCGCGGTCGCCCGCGAATCCTGTTGCAGCGCGGTCAGGACGGGCAGCTGGTAACCGAGCGACTTGCCCGATGCGGTCCCGGTGCACACCACGACGTGCCGTCCGCTCGCGGCCAGTTCGGCCGTGCGAGTCTGATGCGACCACGGTTCCCGCACGCCCGTTTCCCGCAGTGCGGCGACCACCTCCGGCGTCACCCACGAGGGCCAGGTTGTGACCCGTGCCGCGCGCGCGGGCAACTCGGTCACGTGAGTGAGACGGGCGTCTCCGTCCGGTAGTCCGAAAAGGACACGATTCAGCAACGATCGACCAAAGCTCGAATGGTCGAGTGGACGAACTGGAGCGGACGGGTCGGTCGGATTCATCGAGCTGAGACCACGACACGCAGGGAATGTGTGAATCGTGTGTGTCGCAAGAGCCCTACCTGCCTTTTCACTACCGAGTAGCGATCTGCGTCACAGCCTGTTTGCCTGACGCTCGCTCGGTTATCCGGAAGCAAACCTACTCCAAGTCTGGATTTGGGCATTGTGCCCCTCACCTGCGCATTCGCAAGATCATCTTTTTTGCAAATTGTCGGTAACTCGACTGTTGAATTGCTCGGAGACATGGTTCACTGGTTCCTGGTCGCAAGCTTCTGTGTTCGAGGGAACGGATCCAAAGTCCAAACCATCAGCAGGATCGATGTTGCGAACGGTGTGCTTGATGCTTCCTGCAGGGGGAACAGAGTACAGCGGTCGGAACGGACCCGGTGGACGAACCAAACTTGTCCGCCGTTCCGGTATGGAAAGAGAAGGAACAGAATGGCACAGGGAACTGTGAAGTGGTTCAACGCGGAGAAGGGGTTCGGCTTCATCGCGCCCGAGGACGGCTCCGCTGACGTCTTCGTCCACTACTCCGAGATCCAGGGGACGGGCTTCCGCACCCTCGAGGAGAACCAGAAGGTCGAATTCGAGGTAGGCCAGGGCACCAAGGGCCCGCAGGCCACCGGAGTTCGCGCGCTCAGCTGAGCGGGCAACCCAACAAGGTCCGATCGCTCGTCCCTCACCGCCCACTGCGGTGGGGGACGAGCCGTTTCCAGGGGCAGTACACTCGACCGCAAACCGGGGCTATCCACCGAACCACATCCGAAGTGTGGCGGTCCGTGACCCGTCGTACCGCAGGTGCGGCCACAAACACGGTATAAACGTCATCGGCGGGGGACATCTGTCTTCCGCCGCTTGCCCCAGCCGCGCGCTGCGTCACCCCCGCCGCGCGGGTCGACAGGAAAGGTGTGTTCGCCGGTGGCAACACGAGACCGCGGTGCAGCGCCGACTCCCGACCAGGGCCGTCCCCTGCGTCGTCTCGTGATCGTCGAATCACCGACCAAGGCCCGCAAGATCGCCCCCTACCTCGGCCGCGGCTACACCGTCGAGGCCTCCGTCGGCCATATTCGTGACCTGCCGCGCGGTGCCGCGGATGTGCCCGCCAAATACAAGGGGCAGTCCTGGGCGCGCCTGGGCGTCGATGTCGACAACGATTTCGAGCCGATCTATGTCGTCAGCCCGGATAAGAAGGCCAAGGTCTCCGAGCTGAAGAGCCTGCTCAAGGACGCCGACGAACTGCTGCTGGCCACCGACCCCGACCGCGAGGGCGAGGCCATCGCGTGGCATCTGCTGGAGACGCTGAAGCCGAAGGTTCCGGTGCGGCGGATGGTGTTCCACGAGATCACCGAACCGGCCATTCGCGCCGCCGCGGCCGACACCCGCGACCTGGACAACGATCTCGTCGACGCCCAGGAGACCAGGCGCATCCTGGACCGCCTGTACGGCTACGAGGTCAGCCCGGTGCTGTGGAAGAAGGTCATGCCGCGGCTGTCGGCGGGCCGCGTGCAGTCGGTGGCGACGCGCATCATCGTGCAGCGCGAGCGCGAGCGCATGGCGTTCCGAACCGCCGAGTACTGGGATATCGCCGGGAAATTCGATGCCGGAACCGGCGAGGGCGACGCCGCCAACCCGCGGACGTTCGGGGCGCGGCTGGTCAGCGTCGACGGCTCCCGCGTGGCGGGCGGCCGGGACTTCGGATCCGACGGTCAGCTCAAGACGCGCGGCGTCACCGTGCTGGACGAGGGCTACGCCCGGCGGCTGGCCGAGGCGCTCGAGGGGGCCGACTTCCAGGTCAGCTCGGTCGAGTCCAAGCCGTACACGCGTCGCCCGTACGCGCCGTTCATGACCTCGACGCTGCAGCAGGAGGCCGCGCGCAAGCTGCGGTTCAGCTCCGAGCGCACCATGCGGGTGGCGCAGCGGCTGTACGAGAACGGCTACATCACCTATATGCGTACCGACTCCACCACGCTGTCGGAGTCGGCGATCGCCGCGGCCCGCGCCCAGGCCACCCAGCTGTACGGACCCCAGTTCGTGCACCCGACGCCGCGCCAGTACAACCGCAAGGTCAAGAACGCGCAGGAGGCACACGAGGCGATCCGGCCCTCCGGCGACACGTTTTCCACTCCGGGCCAACTGAGTTCGCGGCTGGACACCGACGAATTCCGGCTCTACGAACTGATCTGGCAGCGCACCGTCGCGTCCCAGATGGCCGACGCCCGCGGCACCACGCTGACCGTGCGGATCACCGGCCACGCCGGGACGGGCGAGGAGTGCGTGTTCTCCGCCTCCGGCCGCACCATCACCTTCGCCGGTTTCCTCAAGGCCTACGTGGAGAGCGTCGACGAGGATTCGGGCAGCCAGTCCGACGACGCCGAGTCGCGGCTGCCCGCGTTGACCGAGGGCCAGGGCGTCAGCGCCGTCGAGCTGACCCCGGACGGGCACACGACCAATCCACCCCCGCGCTACAACGAGGCGTCGCTGGTGAAGGCCCTGGAGGAGCTGGGCATCGGCCGCCCGTCGACCTACGCGTCGATCATCAAGACCATTCTCGACCGCGGCTACGTGTACAAGCGCGGCAACGCGCTGGTGCCGTCGTGGGTGGCGTTCGCGGTGGTGGGTCTGTTGGAGGCGTACTTCGGCCGCTTGGTCGACTTCGACTTCACCGCGGCGATGGAGGACGATCTCGACGCCATCGCGGGCGGTCGCGAGCAACGCGGAAATTGGTTGTCCAGCTTCTACTTCGGGGGCGATCACGGCGTCGAGGGCTCGGTCGCGCGCTCCGGCGGGCTGAAGCGGATGGTCGGCCAGCAGCTCGACGACATCGATGCGCGCGAGGTCAACTCGATCAAGATGTTCACCGACGACGAGGGCCGCGATGTGGTCGTGCGCGTCGGTCGTTTCGGGCCGTACCTGGAACGCATGGTCGCCAATCCCGATGACCCGGACGGTGATCCGGTCTCGCAGCGGGCCAACCTGCCCGACGATCTGCCGCCGGACGAGCTGACGCCCGAGGTCGCCGAGAAGCTGTTCGCGACCCCGCAGGAGGGCCGCTTCCTAGGCAACGACCCGGAAACCGGGCATCGAATCGTGGCCAAGGAGGGCCGATTCGGGCCGTACGTCACCGAGGTGCTGCCGGAGCCGGAGGAGGATCCGGACGCCAAGAAGAGTTCGAAGAAGGCCGCCGGTCCCAAGCCGCGCACCGGATCGCTGTTCAAGTCGATGGATCTGTCGACCATCACCCTCGAGGATGCGCTGAAGCTGCTGTCGCTGCCGCGCGTGGTCGGCAAGGATCCCGAATCCGGCGACGAGATCACCGCGCAGAACGGCCGCTACGGCCCATATCTGAAGAAGGGCACCGATTCTCGGTCGCTGACCAGTGAGGACCAGATCTTCTCGGTGACGCTGGAGGAGGCGCTGAAGATCTACGCCGAGCCCAAGCGCCGGGGGCGGCAGGCGGCCAGTGCGGCGCCGCTGCGCGAGCTCGGCAACGATGCGGCCAGCGGTAAGCCGATGGTCATCAAGGACGGGCGGTTCGGGCCCTACGTCACCGACGGCGAGACCAATGCCAGCCTGCGCAAGGGCGACGAGGTCGAGTCGATCACCGACGAGCGGGCCTCGGAACTGCTCGCCGATCGCCGGGCCCGCGGCCCGGTGAAGAAGGCGGCCAAGAAGACCGCCAAGAAGACGACCGCCAAGAAGGCCGCGGCCAAGACCACGACGGCGAAGAAGACCGCCGCGAAGAAGACGGCCGAGAAGTCCACCGCGAAGAAGGCGGCCGCGAAGAAGACGTCGAGCAAGTCCTGAAGGGCGACAACCGAATTGCGGCCACACGCCGGGTGGAGTAGCGGAAATCGGTCAGCCCTCTTCCGTTCGCCACGTTCTGCCGTAGCGTGGGCAGCCATTCGGGCCCGCCGGCGGAAGGACATTCGATGACCGCACCCTCGACCGAACGCACCGACCCGGAGCGCGAGAACCTGATCGCCATGCTGGCCGAGCAGCGCGAGATGTTCCGAATTACGTTGCGCGGCATGGAAGATGACCAGGCGCGTCAGCGCAGCACGGTCAGCGAGCTGACGCTGGGCGGGCTGCTGCATCACCTGGTGCACGTCGAGCAGCACTGGACGACCGTCATCATCGAACGCGACGAGAACGCGGAAATCGATGTGTCCCAATTCGATTCGGAATACCAGCTGGCTCCGGAGGAGACGGTCGAGGGACTGCTGAAGGAATGGGATGTGGTGGCGGACAACACCGCTCACCTGATCCGGACCGTCGACAGCCTGGACACCTCGATCCCCACCCCGACCGCGCCCTGGGCACCCGAGCGGGTGTGGTGGACGGTCCGTTTCACGCTGCTGCACATCCTGCGGGAGATCTCGCAGCACAGCGGGCACGCCGACATCATTCGCGAGGCGCTGGACGGCGCCAATACGACCCACCAGCGCGCCTCCTGAATCCCGGCGCGGCACTCGGCCCGCTCGGGTTGTCGGGGGCGGCCGCTAGGGTGTACGACGTGGCGGGTGTCTTCGATCGGCTGGTCGGCCAGGATGCGGTCGAGTCCGAGCTGACCGCGGCCGCGGTGGCCGCGCGCAGTGGTGTGGTGTCGTCGGCTATGACGCACTCGTGGCTGTTCACCGGGCCGCCCGGGTCCGGTCGCTCGGTCGCTGCGCTGTGCTTCGCGGCGGCGCTGCAGTGCACCGACCCGGAGCGCCCCGGCTGCGGCCGCTGCCATGCGTGCACCACGACGATGGCGGGGACCCACGGCGATGTGCGCCGGGTGATTCCGGAGGGGCTCAGCATCGGCACCAAGGAGATGCGCGAGATCGTGCAGGTCTCCGCGCGGCGGCCCAGCACCGGCCGCTGGCAGGTTGTGCTGGTCGAGGATGCGGACCGGCTGACCGAGGCCGCCGGGAATGTGCTGCTGAAGGTGGTCGAGGAGCCGCCCGAGCGGACGGTGTTCCTGCTGTGCGCCCCGTCCGACGATCCCGAGGACATCTCGGTGACGCTGCGATCCCGCTGCCGCCACATCCATCTGGTGACACCGTCGACCGACGCCATCGCCCGGGTGCTGCGCGAGCGCGACGGGCTGGCCGCCGACAAGGCATCCTGGGCGGCCTCGATCAGCGGCGGGCACGTGGGCCGGGCCCGGCGCCTGGCCACCGACGAGGAGGCGCAGGCCCGCCGCCGGCGCGCATTGGCGCTGGTGTCGGCGACCGCGCGCCCGGCAGCGGCCTATGCCGCCGCCGACGAGTTGGTGAAGACGGCCGAGGAAGAGGCCAAACAGGTCAGCGCCGCCCGCGACGAGCGCGAGCGCGAGGAGCTGGCGACCGCACTGGGTGCCGGTGGTACCGGCAAGGGCGCCGCCTCGGCGACGCGAGGGTCGGCCGGGGTGCTGAAGGATCTGGAACGCCGCCAGAAGTCGCGCGCCACCCGCACCAGCCGCGATTCGCTCGACCGCGCCCTGATCGACGTCGCCGGGCTGTACCGGGATGCGCTCGCGGTCCGATTCGGCGCCGCGAAACCCGACCCGGCGGCCGGGGTCACCCTGACCCACCCCGACCTCCCCGACCAGATCCGCGACCTGGCGTCCGAGGTCCGCCCCGAGGGCCTGCTCCGCTCGATCGAGGCGGTCCTGGCCTGCCGCGAGGCCCTGGACCAGAATGTCAAACCCCGCTTCGCCGTCGCCGCCATGGTCGCGGGCCTGATCGCCGCCCGCACCCCGTGAGTGGGGGCGGCGAATAGCGGGACTTCTCGACACATTTGGTTGCTGCCCGGCGAACACGACCAGGTGCTTGTCGTCTATTCCGCCAGCGGCGGTGCGGCTGCTCGCGGGTGGTCATGCGGTTGCGGGTGGTGTGGTGTGTGGCGGGTTGGGGCGTCCCGCAGCGGCATTCAGGCGGTACGCGCCGCCGCGTCCGTGGAATATCGCCATCGGCAAGGCCCCGAGAAACAGCCCGGTGAGCCCGGCGAGGGGGTGGTCGGGGAGGTGGGCCCAGTAGCCGAGGCAGGCCGAGATCGCCAGGCCGACGGTTCCGGCGAGGGCGTTGCGCACGGGGTCGTTGCCGAGCAGATTCGGAAACTGTTCTCCCACCATGCCTTTGACGAAATGCGGGATCGCGTTCGCGCCCATCGTTCCGGCGAGTGCGGACAGCAGAGCCGTGTGCCACATGGTGGCCACCTCCATTCGGTCAACAATCGTAGACTGAATGCTACTGAGCGATACCGCTTCGGTCAACGGTTGTAGGCTGAGGGAGTGAGTCCGTCGAGCCGAGCAGCGCAGCGCCGTGATACCGAATCCCGGATCCTGGCGGCGGCGCGGAGATTGTTCGCCGAGGTCGGCTACGACCGGGCCACCATTCGCGCGATCGCGTCGGCGGCGGAGACCGACCCGGGTCTGGTGATGCGGTATTTCGGATCGAAGGACAATCTGTTCGCGCAGGCGTCGGGGTTCGATGAGGACGAGTTGGTCGCGGGGACGCCGGAGCAAGCGGCCGAACAGCTGCTGGCCGCGCTGGAACAGAAGCTGGCCGACCGCCCGACCGATGCGCTCGCGGCGATCAGGTCCATGTTCACTCACCCCGACGCCGCCGGTGAGGTACGGGCCGCCATGCTGTCGCGTCAGCAACAGGCGGCCCAGCATCTGGCCGAGGACGACGCCGACCTACGCGCGGGCCTGATCGGCGCGCTCACGATCGGAACGGTCATCGGACGGCACCTGCTGCGGCTCGACGGCCTGCACGACGCACCGCCCGAACGAGTCTCCGCACTACTCCGAGGCGCGTTCCACGCCATCGCGCACGGCACGCCGGATGAGGGATCGCCCCGGCCCGGCAGGGCTGACGCCACCGCTCGCCCCGCCGATACGCTGCCCTGACCTGTAGTTTTCGTGATCCCGCCCCGATTCGATAGACTCGCGGGGCCGCAAGGCATGCCGCCTTAGCTCAGTCGGTAGAGCGCTTCACTCGTAATGAAAAGGTCGGGGGTTCGATTCCCCCAGGCGGCTCCAGGTGGAGGGTGGTTCGGCGATCTGGCTCCACGCCACCGATGTCCGGGCCATCCACGATGCGCTTGTCGCCGACGGTCACATCATCGTCTCGGCACCGGTCGATGGGCCCTTCGGCCGCACATTCACCGTGCCTGATCGGCTGGGTGTCACCGTTGAGCACCCCGTATCGTCACGACCGTCTCAGAATCGCTGGTTCGACGAGGAGATTCCGCATGAGCATGGTCCCTGTCACCGCCGACGGCCCGACCGAACGGGACGTCGAACACCTGCGGGCGACCGTCGGGATCGCGGTGCGGTCGCGGGACAACGGGAACCACCCGTTCGGCGCGCTGCTGGCCGGGTCCGACGGGCGGGTACTGCTCGAAGCCGAGAACAGCGTCGTCACCGGGCGCGATGCGACCGGTCATGCCTAAACCAACCTGGTCCGGGCGGCCTCGGCCGCCTACGACCCGGACTTCCTGCGGGACTGCACGCTGTACACCAGCACCGAACCGTGTGCCATGTGTTCGGGCGCCATCTACTGGAGCGGTATCGGGCGCGTCGTCTACGCCTTGGGCGAGGATCAATTGCTGGCGCTGACCGGCGCCGACCCGGAGAACCCGACCATGGCGCTACCGTGCCGCCAGGTCTTCGCCGCCGGGCAGCGCCTCCTGCCGGTGGTCGGACCGATCGAGCTGCCCGAGGCCCGCGCCGTCCACGACGGTTTCTGGAACCGGGGCTAGGCGTCAGCGGACCAGGCCGCGGCCCGTGGTGAGTGGCAGGTCCACCGCGGTGAGGAGGCCGGGCCGGGCGGCTACGACCGCGGGGACGGTACTGACCAGGCGGGCCGCCGTGCCGACCAGGCCCGCCTTGGCGTGGTCGCCGCCGCTGTAGAGCTGCAGGTCCAGCTGGTAGTCCGGTTCACCCTCGATTTCGACTCGGTAGCAACCCTTTCCGGTCGGCTGCGGCCAGTCGGGGGCGAGCGACGGGTGCAGGCGGGTGATGTGCTCCAGGACGAAAACCTCTCGGCCGGAGTGGATTCCGCTGACCTGGAAGCGGAGTGCCGCGGCGGTTCCGGCGGCGACGCGCTGCCCGGCGACATCGAGCGGCTCCGGTGTCGGCAGACGGTCGAAATGCTGTGTCACCTCGTCCAATTCGACGTCCAAGGCGGCGGCGAGCTGGCGCACGACGCTGCCCCACGCGAGCGTCAGCACGCCCGGCTGCAGCAGCAGCGGCAGGTCGTCGAGATCGCGGCCGAAGCCCATGATCTCGAACAGCACCTTCGGATTGTCGTAGGTGGAGTAGTCCATCAGTTCGGAACAGGTGACCTTGTCGATGCGTTCGCAGCCGCTGGACAGCAGCAGCGGCAGCCAGTCGTTGGCCCAGCCGGGGTCGATCCCGTTGACCCACAGCGACGCGCCGCCCTCCTCGGCGGCCGCGACGACCGGATCGATCATCTCCGAAGGCACTGTGCCATAAGGGAATTGGAGAAACACCGGACTGCTCGACACCACATTGATGCCCGCCCGCAGGAACATCTTCAAGTCCTCGACCGCCTCCAGCAGCCGGTCGTCGGCCATGGCCGTGTGCACGATGCAGTCGGGCTTCAGTGCCAGCAGCGCCTGCGCATCGTTGGTGGCGAGCACGCCCGTCGGCTCGTCGAGCCCGGCGAGTTCGGCGGCATCCCTGCCCGCCTTGTCCGGGCCGGAGACCCAGACGCCGACCAGTTCCAGTTCGGGCCGGGCGATGATCGACCGCAGCGCCCATCTCCCGACATTGCCCGTGCTCCACTGCACTACGCGATAGGTCATCGTGATCTCCTCACAGATCCGGAAGTCCCAGTTCGAGATTCGGGCTCTCGATGCCGCCGTCGACCTCGAGGATCTTGCCGGTGACATACCCGCCCGCCCGCGAGCTGAGATAGACGATGGCGGCGGCGATCTCCCACGGTTCGCCGAGCCGGTGCAGCGGCGTATCCGCCTCCATGCGCTGCTTGATTTCCGGTTGCTGCGCAACGACCTCCAGCGCGGAGGTCAGGACCGAGCCCACCGCGATGGCGTTGACCCGGATGCGCGGGGCGAGATCCGTTGCGGCCAAACGGGTCCAGTGGGCCAGTGCCGCCTTCGCGGTGCCGTAGGCGAGGAATCCGCGACCGGGGGAGCGGCC
Organism: Nocardia wallacei; assembly: GCF_029869545.1. GTDB lineage: Bacteria > Actinomycetota > Actinomycetes > Mycobacteriales > Mycobacteriaceae > Nocardia > Nocardia wallacei_A. Next base: position 28,844 of record NZ_JARWQD010000055.1, read on the forward strand.
CATCATGGAGGAGATGTTCACGACCGAGCCGCCGTCACCGGCGAGCATGTGCGGCACCGCGGCCTGTGTCAGCGCGTGTGCGGTGGAGACGTTGAATCGGAACGCCTCTTCGAGGAATTCGGGTGTCGTGGTCAGGAATGTGTTGGGCATGGTGCCGCCCACGTTGTTGACCACGATGTCGATGCGCCCGAGTTCGGCCGCCGCGGTATCGGCGAAGGCGGTGACGGCCGAGAGGTCGGACAGATCGCAGGGGACGGTGACCACCCGGCGGCCGAGGGCGCGGATCTTGCCCGCCACCTCGTCCAGCTGGGCTGCGGTACGCGCGGCGATGGCGACATCGGCGCCCGCCTCGGCCAGGGCGAGCGCGGTCGCGGCACCGATGCCGCGGCCCGCGCCGGTGACGACGGCGACGCGGCCGTCCAGGCGGAAAGTATCCAGGATCATCGGGGCTCCTCCTCCGGACCTGATGTTCGGCGCGTACTGGGAAGACGGTGGCGGTCCGGTGGCCTACCGGCGGCCGCTCCGGCGTGAGGGCCGTCACACGCAGTCTTAAGAACAAGCGCTTAACTGTCAAGCTTTGTTTCTTAAAGCGCTGGTGGGCGCTACAGTCCTCCTGTGGAGACGGCAACCGCGCGAGAGCGGCTCATCCTGGCGGCGGAGCGCCTGATCGCCGAGCGCGGTCAGACCGTGCCGCTGCGCGATATCGCGGCGGCGGCGGGGCAGCGCAACAACTCGGCGATCCAGTACCACTTCGGTTCCCGGGACGGGCTCATCACGGCGGTGGTGGAACATCGGCTGGCGACACTCGAGGTACGGCGGCTGGAATTGCTTGCCGAGCAAGCGGGTTCGGAGGAGTCCGTGCACGGGCTGCTGGAGGCGTTGGTGATTCCGATGCTCGAGCTGAGCGCACGGCACGGGATCGACCACTACGCGCGATTTCTCGAGCAGATCCGCACGCACGCGGCCGTGACGGATGCGGCGAATCTCGGTAGCGAGCAACGCACTTCGGTGCGGGTGATCATGCGCGGGCTCGAGCGCGGGCTGCCGGAGCTGCCGGTCCGGTTGCGGCACCGCCGGATGCGGTCGCTGCCGACGATGCTGTTCGCCTTGCTCGCCGATCACGAACGCGCGGTCGAGGCCGGTCGGGTGGCGGCCGACGATCAGGGGGCATGGGGCGAGATCGTCGACATGCTCGCGGGTGCGCTCACCGCGCCGGTCGGCGAGCGGGCGGTCATGTCGCACCCACCTGGCACCATCGGGTCATGACCGACTCGCCCCGGCTCGCCGCCCCGATCCCGGTGCTGCGCATCTTCGACGTTCCGAAGGCACTCGAGTTCTATTGCGAGTACCTCGGTTTCACCCTCGACTGGGAGCATCGCTTCGAGCCCGGGTTGCCGCTGTACGCGCAGCTGTCGCGGGCGTCGGCGGTGATCCATGTGAGTGAGCACCACGGTGACGGCACACCCGGGACGGTGGTGTGGATCGCTGTGGACGATATCCACGCTTGGCATGCCGAACTGGCGGCGAAGGAGTACGGCTACGCCCGGCCGGGCGCGCCGGAGGAGGGCCCCGGCGGCCCGGGATTCTCGATCACCGACCCGTTCGGCAACGAGCTGCGGTTCGCGCAGGCGGACTGACCTGGCGGATCCCGGCCCGCGGCGGCTACCGTGGACGACTGTGGATATCGCGCATGTGCAGCCGCCCGAAACCCGCGCGCGATGGCGGGCTCTCGGGCAGCCGGCCATGGTGGCGGGCGGGGCCGCGGCGGTGGTCGCCCTGCTGCACTTCCGCGATCCGCACGTGCCGGGTTCCTACAGCATCTGCCCGTTCTACGAGCTGACCGGGTGGTGGTGTCCGGGCTGCGGCGGCCTGCGCGGCATGCACAACCTCACCGACGGCCGCCTTCTCGACGCCGTGCACAGCAATGTGCTGCTGCTGCCGCTGCTGGTCGGCTTCGCGGTGTGGTGGGGCAGCTGGGTGCTGCGCCGCTGGCGCGGGCAGGACGGACGGCCCTTTCCCTTCGCGATCGGGCGCACCAGGCTGTGGCTGATCCTGGCGGTACTCACCGCGTTCACGGTGCTGCGCAATACCCCGTGGGGGACGTGGCTGGCCCCCGTCTGACCGTTGCGGCGTGGTCGCTGGGGCAACCGCGGCAAACTGGGCATGCTGACGGTATGGGCGATTCGCTGAAGGCAAGAGTGCGCGAGAAGATGCTGCGGCAGTTGAACGAGGACGGTGCCCCGGACCCCGAGCAGGACGACCCACGCCAGATCTCGGTCGAGACCGACCTCGAGGCCCTGGAGGCGGTTGCCGACGACGACCCGCTGGTGGAGGAACTGGCCACCCGCTACCTGGTGCCGTAACCCACGGCGGTGGTGCCGGTCAGAGGGTGCAGGGGGCCGCGCCCGCGACGGTCTGCGGGGTGAGGCGGGGGCGGGTCTCGGGGACCGGGTTCCATTGGCCGTCGGTGCAGGCGTAGGTCCAGCCGGGGCCGTGGTCGACCAGCGTGGACACGGCCTCGACGAGGCGGTCGACATCGGCCGCGGTGCTGCCGAGGCCGATGCTCGCGCGCAGGGCGCCGTCGACGCCGAGCCGGGCCAGCAGCGGGTGGGCGCAGAACCGGCCGTCGCGCACGCCGATGCCGTGCTCGGCCGACAGGTACGCCGCCACCCGGCCCGGCTCGAACCCGTCGAGGGTGAACGCGACGATGCCGACGCCGTCGGTACTGTCCGACCAGATGCGCAGGAAGTTCACTCCCGCAATGTTTTTCAGGCCGTCGCGCAGTCGCTCGGCCAGGCCGCGCTCGTGCTCGGCCACGGCCCGCTCGTCCAGCGCCCCCAGCGCGTCGCAGGCGGCGGCGAGGGCGGCGACCCCCAGGACGTTCGGCGAGCCCGCCTCGTGCCGCTGCGGGGCCGGGGCCCACCGCGCGCCGGTGGCGGTGACCTCCTCGACGGCACCGCCGCCCGCGAGATACGGCTCGGCGGCATCCAGCCAGTCGCGCCGCCCGACCAGTACTCCCGCGCCGAACGGCGCGTACAGCTTGTGCCCGGAGAAGGCCAGGTAGTCGATGCCGGTCGCCCGCAGGTCGATGCGGCGGTGCGGTGCGAGCTGCGCGGCATCGACCAGGATGCGGGCACCGCACTGATGGGCGATCGTCGCCAGGCGCTGCAGCGGCAGCACCTCGCCGGTCACATTCGAGGCGCCCGTGATGGCAAGCAGCGCAGCGGGTTTGGTGCACAGTTCGGCGACGAGGCGGCGGATGGTCTCCTCGATCGTGTCGGCGGCGGGCACCACGCGGCGGCCGTGCCGGGTCCACGGCAGGAAGTTGGCGTGGTGCTCGATATCGAGCACCACGGTGTCCCCGGGTACGCAGGAGGCCAGCAGATTCAGCGCGTCGGTGGTGTTGCGCGTGAAGACGACCACCTGATCGTCGGCGCAATTGAGCAGGCGCGCAACCGAACCCCGGCCCGCCTCGTAGCAGTCGGTGGAGATGCGCGAGGCGTAGCCGGCGCCGCGGTGCACGCTGGCGTAGTACGGCAGCAGCTCGGCGACCCGGTCGGTGACCTGCGCGAGCGCGGGGGCGCTGGCGGCGTAGTCGAAATTGGCGTAGGTGCGAGTTCCGCCCTGTACCAACGGAACTCGCAGATCACGCCCGGAGACAACGGCGGCCGGGGCACAGGTACGGTCGAGAATTGCGGTCATCACATCATCCTTCGGCTCCGGGACTCCGTGACGAAAGATGATCGGAGTCCGCGCTTGCCGTGCCCGGTCGGACAGCGGCCCGGTCGTCACCCGGAGCACCCCACCGCGGAGGAGGGTTGCCGGCCAGCAAGCCGGGGCTTGACGCTGGCACTCATGACCTGTCGCCGAGATTGGCAGAAGCGGGCGGAGCTTGTCAAGCGGGTTGTCAGTCCAAGCCCTTGGGGCGGTGATAGTCGCCGTTGTAGTACAGCAGGGGCGCGGCGATGGGGTCGTCGCCGGTGTTGTCGTGAACCCGCGTGACCAAACCCACGACCAGCGTGTGATCGCCGATCGGGATGAGCCGGTGCACGGTGGCGCGCACCCAGATCGGGGTGCCGTGCAGGATCGGCTCGCCGGTGTCGAGCCGCGTCCACAGCGACTTGTCGGCGAAGCGCTCCTCGGCGGTCCGGGAGAATCGCTGCGCCAGGTGCCGCTGATGCTCGCCGAGGAAGTGCACCACCAGGGAGTCCGCGGCGAGCATGGCCTCGATGCTCGACGAGGTGTGCGCGATATTGAACGAGATCAGCGGCGGATCCGCCGACAGCGACGCGAACGACGTCGCGGTGAAACCCACCGGGCCCTTGTCCGCGCCCAGTGTGACGATGGTGACACCGGCCGGGTAGTGGCGCATGGCGGCGCGGTACTGCGTGGAGGTGATCCCGCTCAGGTCGTCGGGCACCTCGCCCGTGCCCGCCGGATACGCGGCGCGCTGTGCCGATGGTTGCTTCCCGAGCTCGCTCACATCCCCAACCTACGTCTCCCGGGCCTGGAGTATTCCGGGCACGGTGGTCGGCGGAGGGAACGAACTCGGGCCGAGGATGATCTCAGGCGGTGGGATAGCCGCCGTCGGGGCCGAGCATGCGATCGATGCGCTCGCGGTTGATCCGAGCCAGCTCCTGGGCAGATCGGTCCGGGATCGTCTGGTGCACAACGGAATCGCAGAGGCGGTCCAGGTCGCCGCGCGACAGCGCCAGCAGTTCGGCGTCCGCGGCCGCGAACAGGGCGGCGCGGTCGGGGTAGGGGCGCTGGTCGGCGAGTTTCTCCGCCCACGTGACGCTGCAGCAGCATTCGAACAGGGCGTGGACGGCGCGCCCGCGCGGGAGCGTGTTGAAACGATCCAGGCCGATGCCCTTGTGCATCAACATGGTGGCCTCCGAGAAACCGGCGGCGGCGAATCCTGATGTGTTACATGATGCCCCGTAGCCCACCTCGTAAAACACTGCCCCACAGCAGATTTAGCACAGGCGTTACATGGCGGCGGGCTCGTGGCCGCGGCGCGGTCAGGGCCGCTACGCTGGGCGAATGACCGATTGGAAGGCTTTCACAGTCGAGAGCAAGGATCATGTCGCGCAGGTGACGCTGATCGGCCCGGGTAAGGGCAACGTCATGGGGCCGGACTTCTGGCGAGAACTGCCGCTGATCTTCGGCGAGCTCGATGCCGACCCCGAGGTGCGCGCGGTCGTGCTCACGGGCTCGGGCAAGCACTTCTCCTACGGCCTCGACCTGCAGGCGATGAGCCCGCTGTTCGGTCCGCTGCTGGCCGATAGGGCCCTGGCGGCCCCGCGCACCGCCTTTCTGCACGATATCCGGCGCCTGCAGGCGGCCGTGACCGCCGTCGCGGAGTGCCGCAAGCCGGTCGTCGCCGCGATCTCCGGCTGGTGCGTCGGCGGTGGACTGGACCTGATCGCCGCCGCCGATATTCGCCTGGCCAGCGCCGAGGCCACCTTCAGCCTGCGCGAGGCGAAGGTCGCGATCGTCGCCGACGTGGGGTCGCTGCATCGGCTACCCGGCATCATCGGCGAGGGCCACCTGCGCGAACTCGCCTACACCGGCAAGGACATCGACGCCGCGCGGGCGGAGAAGATCGGCCTGGTCAACGACGTGCATCCGGATCGGGAGGCGGTGCTCGCGGCGGCGCACGAGCTGGCCCGGGAGATCGCCGCGAATCCGCCGCTGGTGGTGCAGGGCGTCAAGGACGTGCTCGAGCAGCCGAAGGCGGGCAGGGTCGCCGACGGGCTCCGCTACGTCTCGGCGTGGAATGCCGCGTTCCTGCCGTCGGAGGATCTCACCGAGGCCATTCAGGCCGTGTTCGAGAAGCGGTCGCCGGAGTTCAAGGGACGGTAGCTGCCGATCACGCGATCGTCTACCGTCACTGCACAACGATCGCGCGTTTCGGACAGGACCGATGCTGAAGTTTGCCGTGCTGGGTGAGGTGCGTGCTTGGCGCGGCGAGAACCGGTTGGATCTCGGGCCCAAGCAGCGCCGGGCCGTGCTCGCGGCACTGCTGCTGCGGCGCGGGCGCTCGGCGACGGTCGGCGATCTTGTCGCCGACGTGTGGGGCGATCGGGCCACCGCGAGCGCGGTCGGGGCCCTGCGCAACCACATCCTGCATCTGCGCAAGACGCTCGAGCCGGACCGGGCCGCGGGGGCACCGCCCACGGTCCTCGTGGGTTTCGCGGGCGGCTACGCGCTGCGGCTGCCCCCGGCGTCGGTCGATGTCGAACTGGCCGAGCAGTATGCGGCCGAGGCCGAGCGCGCCGTCGCGGCCGAGCAGGCGCGGGAGCATCTGCAGACCGCGCTGGGACTGTGGTCCGGGACCCCGCTGGCCGGACTGCCCGGACCGCATGCCGAGCGGCTGCGCGCCCAGCTCTGCGAACGCCGCCTGAGCCTGCTGGAGCAGCGGCTCGAGGTGGATCTGCGGCTGGGCCGCCACGCCGAGGCGATCACCGAACTGCAGCCGCTGGCCGCCGAGCATCCGCTGCGGGAGAAGACGCGCGAACTGCTGATGACCGCGCTCTACCACGCGGGACGGCAGGCCGAGGCGCTCGAGGTGTTCGCCGATACCCGCCGCACCCTGATCGAACTGCTGGGACTCGAGCCCGGTCCCCGGCTGACCGATCTGCATCAGCGGATCCTGCGGGCCGAGCTGGCCCCGCCGCGTCCCGCCGCGGCCACCGCCGAGCGGGTGCGGGCCGCGCAGCTGCCCGCCGATATCGCCGATTTCACCGGGCGGGCCGACTGCGTGCGCCGCCTGGTCGACCGGCTCACCAGCGACGGTGGCGCGGTGCCGGTCTGCGCGATCACGGGCATGGGCGGGGTCGGCAAGAGCACCCTCGCCGTGCACGTCGCGCACCTGGTCCGCGGGCACTTCCCGGACGGGCAGCTGCACGTCGACCTGCACGGATTCGAACGCCGCACCGCCGCCATCGACACCCTGGGCGATTTCCTGCGCGCGCTCGGAGTTCCGGAGGGAGAGATCGCCTCGACCGCGGCGCAGCGGGCCGCCCAGTTCCGCAGCCGGCTCGACGGCAAGCGGGTGCTGGTGGTGCTCGACAATGCCCGCGACGCCGAGCAGGTGGTCCCGCTGATCCCGGGTACGTCCGGGTCGGCGGTGCTGATCACCAGCCGCTCCGGGCTGCCCGAACTGGCCGGGGTGGCGGGCGTCCGGCTCGACGAGATGTCCTCGGACGAGGCGCTGGTGCTGCTGGGCCGCATCGTCGGGCCGGAGCGCGTCGAGGCCGAGCCCGAGGCCGCCGCCGCGGTCGTGCGCGCGTGCGGCCGGTTGCCGCTGGCGGTGCGGATCATCGGGGCGCGGCTGGCCGGGCGGCCGCGCTGGAACATCGCCGCGGTCGCCGAACGGCTGGCCGACTCCCAGCAGCGGCTGGGGCTGTTGCGCACCGGCGATCTCGGGGTCGGCCCGGTCTTCCGGCTCGGTTACGACCAGCTGGAACCGGCGCAGGCCAAGGCCTTTCGCATGCTCGCGGTGCCGGATGTGGAGGATCTGCCGCTCGCCGGCGCCGCCGCGGTCCTGGGGCTCGATCGCGACGAGGCCGAGTTCCTGTGCGAGTCGCTGGTGGATCTGAGCCTGCTCGACTCCACCGCCGTCGGCCGCTACACCTACCACGACCTGCTGCGGTTGTTCGCGCGCGACCTGGGACCGGTCCACGAGTTCGACGCGTTGCCGCGGTTGCTGGATTTCTACTTGGCGACCATGAAAAACGTTGTGTCGGTGTGCAATCCGGGCACCCGGCTGCCGGAGTACCTGAAACCGACGCGAGCGCAAGGGCTGTCGTTCGCCGACGGTGCCGACGCACAGTCCTGGCTCAATGCCGAGCGCCGCAACCTCGTCGCACTGCTGCGGCAGGCGGCCGGGCGGGACGGCGTCGCCCTGGCGCTCTGCGCCGACCTGGCCTGGGCGATGGCGGAACTGATCGACGGCGGGCCGAACGCCCAGGAACTCGCGCGGGCCCTGGAGGATCTGCTGGGCGCGGCCCTGCGCGCCGGTGATCGCGGCCTGGAGTGCCGGGTGCGGGTGGCGCTGGGCTCGGTGCTCACCTACGCGCTGGCCCGCATGCGCACCGGACGCGACCATCAGCGCATCGCGCTGTCGCTCGGCAGCGATTCCGCGGGCAACGCCCGGCTGACGGCGTTCGCGGCGCAGTTGCTGGCCAGCTCCACCCGAATGGGTGTGGAGGCGGCCGCCTCGCTCGCGCACGCCGAACGGGCCATCCGGCTGGCGCGGCGGGTCGGCGATCCGGCGACCGAATGCGCCTGTCTCATCCACGCCGCCAAGACGCTGTCGGACGCCGGTCGCCTCGGGGAATCCGTCGAGCGCGCCGAACGCGGGCGGGATCTGGCCCGGCAGATCGGCAATGCGGCGCTGGAGGCGATGGCACTGCACGAGCTCGGTGCCGCGCTGGCCTTTCGCGGTGAGCACGACCGGGCGATCGAATTGTGCACGCGCGCGGTGGAATCGGCCCGGCGCAGCGGAATGCGGCTGCGGGTGGGTTTCGCCCTGGCCCGGCTCGCGCACGTGTGCATGCTCGCCGGGCGGCTCGAGCAGGCGGAGCCGATCGCGGCGGAGGCGGTGGAGAATGTCACGCGGGCGGCGGGGCCCCTGCATCGCGGCCGGGCCATGCTGATGCACGGTCTGGTCCTGCAGGGTCTGGGCCGCATCGAGGACGCGCGGCGGGTGCTGCGCCGCACCGCCGAGATCGTGATACAGCTGGAGGAAACCGCCCTGGTGCACGAACGCATCGACGCGGAGCTCGAGGCGCCGGTGGCCGAGATACTCCGCCAACACCTGGACGCGGTGCTGGCCGAGCGTTCCGGCTCCGCAAGCTCCGCCGGAATGTTGTGAGCTGACGCTTTGTCTCTCGCCGGAGTGTTGTGCGTTGACGTCTTGTCTCTCGCCGGAGTGTTGTGCGTTGACGTCTTGTCTCTCGCCGGAGTGTTGTGCGTTGACGCTTTGTCCCTCGCCCTAATGTTGGCCAGGTGACGCTTTGGCTCTCGCCGGAATGGTGGCCAGGTGACGCTCTGTTCCGTCTCGAAGCAGGACACGTCATTTTTTCATCATTTCCGCCTCATTCGCCGCGGTGAACTGGCGAAACGAGACGAGCGGCGGGATGCGCGCGGCGGTGCCGCCCGATTAGCGTTCCAGGCACGGAATTCGGCCGCGCGGCTTCGCGTCTCGCGGCGGGAGGAGCGAATTCCGTCGCGTCCGCATGGCCGTGCGGTGCGGCATCGTCGTTCGGGGGGTCGGCGGTGGCGTCCGCGGCGTGCGGACGCGCTCGAAGCGCCCGGTGGGAGATTCGCCTCGCAAACCGAATCCCCCACCGGGCGTTCGCCGTTCAGTGCCCGCCCTGTTCCTTCAGCCGCGCGAAGGCCTCCTCGACCAGGGTCTCGGCCTTGGCCCGGCCGTCCCAGCCCTCGACCTTGACCCACTTGCCCGGCTCCAGGTCCTTGTAGTGCTCGAAGAAGTGCTCGATGGCCTTGCGATCGAACTCCGGCACGTCGGCGACGTCCTGGATGTGGTCCCAGCGCTTGTCGCCCGCCGGTACCGCGACGATCTTCTCGTCGCCGCCGGCCTCGTCGCTCATCAGCAGCACGCCCACCGGGCGGGCCTCCACGATCACGCCCGGGAACACCGATTCCGGGAGCAGCACCAGGACGTCCAGCGGATCGCCGTCGGAGCCGAGGCTGTTCTCGATGTAGCCGTAGTCGGCCGGGTAGACCATCGGGGTGTAGAGGTAGCGGTCCAGCCGCACCCGCCCGGTCTCGTGGTCGACCTCGTACTTGTTGCGCTGACCCTTGGGGATCTCGATGGTGGCGTCGAACTCCACGTCATCTCCTTCGTCTGGTGCTTGCCGACTCGCCAGCTTGTTCGGGGGAACGCCAGCCAGGTGAGGATAGTGTGGTCGACGGGCACATGGGTGCGGCAGGGACCGGGGCCCCGTGAAATACGCGCGATGCGGCCCTGTCACAGGTGATTTAGGGAGACTGCGGTCAGGTGGTTGGTCGAGGCAGCAGGAACATCGGCGGGCTGGCCGCCCGGCGTCGGCGCACGATGTGGATCGGGGTGGTCACCGGGCTGGTCGTCGTGGTGGTGGCCGTCGCCGCGGTGCTGATCGTGGTGCGCCCGTGGACCGCGGAGTTCCGGCACGGCGGCCTACGGATCGCCGCCCCGCCCGCACCGGTGAAACCGTTCCCGCAGCTGCCGCCGGCCTCGCCGAACGCGCCCGAGCCCAGCCCGCAGGGGCTGGCTGCGGCCCTCGGCCCGGTGGCCGGAAATCCCGATCTCGGTGCGTTCACCGCATCGGTCAGCGATCCGGACAGCCGCAGCGTGCTGTGGGGTGTCGACCCCGGCAAGCCCGTCATTCCGGCGTCGACCGCGAAGGTGCTCACCGCCGCCGCGGCCCTGCTGGTGGTGCCGCCGGACAAGCGCGTCACCACGAAGGTGGTGGCGGGAGCGAATCCGAACGAGCTGGTGCTGGTCGCGGGCGGCGACCCGACGCTGACCGCGCAGGCCGACGGCAAGGGGTATTACAAGAACGGGCCGCGGCTGTCGGATCTGGTGGCCCAGATCCGCGCGGCCGGGCGCACCGCCGACACGATCGTGGTGGACACGTCGGTCTATACCGGCCCGGCCTGGCCCTCGGGCTGGGATCCGGCCGATATCGAGGGCGGTTCGTGGGCGCCGATCGAACCGGTGATGATCGACGGCGGCCGCAAGGATCCGCTGGTCGAATACTCCCCGCGCACACCGACTCCCGCGCTGGACGCCGGGCGCCGCCTGGCGGTGGAGCTGGGGCTCGATCCCGGCAAGGTGCGGCTGGGCCGCGCGGCGGCGGGGGCTCCGGAGATCGCGCAGGTGCAGTCGGCGCCGATGCGGGACCGGCTGCGCGAGATGATGATCCACTCCGACGACGTGCTGGCCGAGACGATCGGCCGCGAGATCGCCGCCGTCACCGGCAACGAGCAGTCCTTCGCGGGCGCCGTGACCGCGATGATGACGGCCCTCGCCGCGGCCGGATTCGATACCGCCGGGACGACCATGCTCGACAACAGCGGGCTGTCCACCGACGACCGGACCCCCGCGCGCCTGCTCGACCGGATCCTGGTGGAGGCGGCCGCCCCGCAGCCCGGGCAGCAGCCGGGCACTTCGGCGGTCAACACCGGTGGATCGACCGCGACCGGTTCCCCGCTGGCCCCGCTGCTGGACTATCTGCCGGTCGCCGCCGGTACCGGCTCACTGGCCTACCGGTTCGTCACCCCGCGCGATCACAGCGGCGCGGGGTGGGTCCGCGCGAAAACCGGAACTCTGTCGGTATCGAGCGCGTTGGCAGGGTATGTGCTGGACAGTGATGGTCGTGTGCTGACCTTCGCGCTGATGTCGAACGATCGGCCGCCCGAGGCGAGCCGACCGGCATTGGACGCCATCGCGGCCACACTGCGCAACTGTGGATGCTCCTGACGGGTGGAAAACTATGACCGGCACCGGTGACGCGGCCCGAGACGGCGGCTCAGAACGTTCCGAACAGGTGGTGGTCGACGTCGCGACCGGTCAGCTGACCCACAAACCCCGCCGTCCCGCGCTGGCCGGGGCGATCGACTGGCCGCTCGCGGCCCGCACCGGATCCGCGCTGGTCCCGGCCGGTCCGCGCACCACGCGCTACTCCGCCGAGCAGGTGGTCGAGGAGCTCGCCGCGGACTCCGCGCGCGCCGAGGCCCCCGTGCGGGAGGTCAGCCTGCTGACCGACGACCGGCCGATCCCGGCGGCGCGGGTGGTGGACCGGCCCGGCTGGATTCGCGCGGCCGCCGAGTCGATGTCCGAGCTGACCGGTGCCCCCGCCGCCGACCGCGGCCGCTTCACCGGAAAACCGGCGGGCGTGCAGGCGGGCGCGATGCTCGCCTTCCTGTCCACGGCGATTCTCGGCCAGTACGACCCGTTCAGCGGCCCCGACGGGACGCTGCTGCTGGTGGCGCCCAATATCGTCGCGGTGGAGCGGGCGCTGGGCGTATCGCCCGCCGATTTCCGGCTCTGGGTGTGCCTGCACGAGGTGACACACCGGGTGCAGTTCTCCTCGGCGCCGTGGCTGGCCGACTACATGAAGCACAACGTGGAGGTGCTCGGCGACGTCGGCGACGAGCCGCTCGACGAGATGCTGTCGCGGCTGCTGGAGCAGGTGCGCGAGCGCCGTCGCGGCGCTGAGGACAACGGCGACGATCCCGCCAACCGGGGAGTGATCGGGCTGCTGCGCGCCACCCAGGCCCCGCCGCAGCGCGAGGCGCTGGACCGGCTGCTGATGCTGGGCACCCTGCTCGAGGGCCATGCCGACCACGTGATGGACGCGGTCGGCCCGGCCGTGATCCCCTCGGTCGTGCAGATCCGGCAGGCATTCGACCAGCGTCGCCGCCGCCCCGCGAATCCGCTGCAGCGGCTGCTGCGGGCCCTGCTCGGGGTGGACGCCAAGGTGGCCCAGTACGTGCGCGGCAAGGCGTTCGTCGACGAGGTCGTCGGCACGGTCGGCATGCAGCGGTTCAACACAGTGTGGACCGACGCCGAAACCCTGCCCCGCACCGACGAGATCGCCGACCCGCAGCGCTGGATCATCCGGGTGCTGGGCTGAGATGAGCCGCCCGCGGGTGGGCGAGAATCGGACGATGCGCGCCGGTTCGACAGATTCGACACAGCCTCTGCCCGAGACCCCGTCCGCACTGGAACTGCGGCACGCGCTGCGGGACTGGCTGGCGCGATACGCACCGACCGGTGTCGTCGCGGTGGCGCTGTCGGGCGGCGCCGACTCGGTGGCGCTGACCGCCGCCGCGGTCGCCGAGGCGCAGGTGGTCGATGCCCTGATCGTCGACCACGGCCTGCAGGCGGGCTCGGACCGGACCGCCGCCGCGGCCGCCGCCGTCGCCGAAACGCTGGGCTGCCGGTCGGCCCGGGTGCTCACCGTCGAGGTGACCGGCGACGGCGGGCCCGAGGCGGCGGCGCGCCGCGCCCGATACGCCGCCCTCGACGACGCCCGCGCGGGCCTGCCCGTCCAGCTCGGCCACACCCTCGACGACCAGGCCGAAACGGTGCTGCTCGGACTGGCCCGCGGCTCCGGATCGCGCTCGATCCAGGGCATGGCCGAATACGCCGATCCCTGGGGCCGCCCGCTGCTCGGAGTGCGCCGCGCGACGACCCGGAGGCTGTGCGCCGAACTCGGGATACGCGCCCACGACGACCCGCACAACTACGCGCCCGAATTCACCCGGGTCCGGTTACGCACCGAGGTGCTGCCCGTGCTGGAAGAGGTCCTCGGCGGCGGAGTGGCCGCCGCGCTGGGCCGCACCGCCGAACAACTGCGCGAGGACGGCACCGTGCTCGACACGCTTGCCGAACAGTTGCTGACAGCCGCGAGTGATGGGCCCGCGCTGACCATCGAGACGCTCGCCACTGCGCCCGCGGCGCTGCGCCGCCGCGCCCTCCGGCGCTGGCTGCTCGACGGCGGTGCAAAAGCCTTGACCGACAAGAACTTACGAGCCGTCGATGCGCTGGTCACGGACTGGCACGGCCAGGGCGGCGTCGCCGTCGGCGGCGGAAAGCCGGGGACCCGGTTGGTTGCCACGCGCGAACATGGGAAGCTGACCCTGGCGTTTGCACGATAATGATCCGGTGACGCCGGCGCCGCGATCGGACTTCAGCGAAGGGAAACCAGCGCACGTGTACGGGGACGACATCGCGTCGGTGCTGATCACCGAGGAACAGATCAAGGCGAAGGTCGACGAGCTGGCCGAACTGATCGCCAAGCGGTATCCCGCCGGGGCGCCCGAGGGGGATCTGCTGCTGGTCGGCGTGCTCAAGGGCGCGATCTTCTTCATGACCGACCTCGCCCAGGCGCTGCCCATCCCCACCCAGATGGAATTCATGGCCGTGTCCTCCTACGGGTCGTCCACCTCCTCCTCGGGCGTGGTGCGCATCCTCAAGGACCTCGACAAGGACATCGCCGGGCGCAACGTGCTGATCGTCGAGGACATCATCGACTCGGGGCTCACGCTGTCTTGGCTCAAGCGCAACCTGTCCAGCCGGAACCCGGCGTCGCTCGAGGTCGTGACGTTGCTGCGCAAGCCCGATGCGCTGCGGACGCAGGTGGATGTGGCGCATGTGGGGTTCGATATTCCCAATGAGTTCGTTGTGGGGTATGGGCTGGATTATGCGGAGCGGTATCGGGATGTGCCTTATATCGGGACTTTGGATCCGCGGGTTTACAGCGGTTGAGGGGGGTGGGCGTCGAGTTTGGGTGGGGTGGGCGTCGAGTCTGGTGGGGAGGATGTCGAGTTGATGAGGCGGACGTCGAGTTGATGAGGCGGACGTAAGTCTGATAGGGCTCACGTCAAGTTGATGGGCGGGCTGGGTTTTTGGCCTCCGCTTCGCTCCGGCGGGTTTTCGGCGCCTGGGAGTCTCGAGTTTCGAGGGCCGCTGCTCGCTCCTTCGTCGCATGCGCAGCGGCCC
>NZ_JARWQD010000056.1 GCF_029869545.1 Nocardia wallacei
GCCCAGCGCTGCACGAGTTCCGCGGCGACGGCCTCACCGCCCACCACGAGGGAGCGCAGCCGCGGCAGCCGCCACCGCGGGTCCACGCTCGCCAGCGCGGCCGGGGTGAGGAAGGCGTGCGACACCCGCAGCCCTGCCCCGCCGTCCGCGTGCACCCCCTCCCAACACAAACAACCCCATCCACCCCCCCCCCCGGCGCGGTCGGCCCCCCCGCGCCCGCACCACCAGGACCGTGCGAGTCACGGCGCTGACGCTGGCCCTGTGCACCGCCGCCGCCGCGACCTGCCTGTCCGCGGGAGCCGCTCCCGCCGCCGAGTTCTACACTCCCCCGGCGCAATTCGCCGATGCGCCCGGCGCGGTCGTCAAGACCGAGCCGGTGCCGGTCCTGACGGTTCCCCCGGGCGCGGACGGGCAGTGGCCCGCGGCCGCGCGGCGGGTCATGTACACCTCCCGCACCCAGAACGGCGATCCGGTGCCGGTGTCCGGGATCTTCCTCGACGCTACCCGCCCGTGGCGGGGCTCCGGCCCCGTTCCCACCGTCGTCATCGCCCCCGGCACGACCGGCCAGGGCGACCAGTGCGCGGTATCGAAGGCCATTTCCGCGGGCGTGTACGCCGACACCGAACGGCTCAGCATCTCGGCGAATCAGGAGGCGGTCTCGGCCCTGGCGTGGAATTCGCTCGGCGCCCGCGTCTTCATCACCGACTACATCGGGATGGGGACACCCGGCATCCACACCTACACCAACCGGGTCGAAGAGGCGCACGCGGTGCTCGACGCCGCCCGAGCCGCCGCCGCCCTCTCGGGCTCCGGATCCGATGCGCCCCTGGCACTCTGGGGCTATTCCCAGGGCGGCGGCGCCGTCGCGGCGGCCGCCGAGATGCAACCCGCCTACGCCCCCGAACTGAATCTGAAGGGCGCCTGGGCCGGTGCCCCGCCCGCCGACCTCGCGGCGCTGATCGGCGGCATCGACGGCAACCTGATCGGGGCCGCCATCGGCTTCGCCCTCAACGGCTTCCTCGCCCGCTACCCGGAGATGCGCAAGGATTTCGACGAGCGGATATCACCGGCGGGCCGGGCGCTGCTCGGCGAGCTGGAGAACGCGTGCATCGCCGACGTCATCTTCAAACACCCGTTCGCGCGCACCACCGCCTTCACCGCCGACCACCGCCCGCTCGGCGACCACGTGCGTGAGGTCCCGGCCGCCGACCGGATCATCCGGGAGCAGCGGATCGGCACGCTGACCCCGGCCGCGCCGGTGCTCGTCACCATCGGCATCAACGACGACACCGTCCCGTACGGGCAGGCACGCACGATGGCCGAGGATTGGTGCGCCGGTGGCGCCACCGTCACCTTCCGCACCGACCCGCTGCCGCCGATCGCCCCGGGCACCGTGTTCGCCAACCACTTCGGTCCCGAACTCATCGGCGGATTCGGCACCAACGGCGCGGTCTCCTATCTGATGGACCGGCTCGACGGAAAACCCGTGCGGGGCTGCACCTTCGACTGACCGACCGCGGGCGGCCCGCTATTTCAGCAGGCTGCCCGCGTCGACCGGCAGCGTGACGCCGGTGACGTAGCGCGACTCGTCCGAGGCCAGGAACAGCACCGCGTTGCTGATGTCGACCGGCTCCACCCAGCCGACCGGCAGCACGTGCATGAACTGCGCGACCGGTGCGAAATCCTCCTTGGTCGGGTTCTCCAGGTCGGGGCGGAACAGCTTCATCGTGCCCTCGTTCATGAACATCGGCGTGTTCACGTTCGTGGGGTGCACCGAGTTGACCCGGATGGAATGCTGGCCCAGCTCGACCGCGAACGCCCGCATCAGGCCGACCACGCCGTGCTTGGCCGCGACGTAGTGGCCGGTGTTCGGATACGCCTTGAGCCCGCCCACGGAACTGGTCAGGACGATCGAGCCGCCGCCCGCCGTGATCAGATGCGGCACACCGGCTTTCGCCGCCTTCCAGACGCCGCCGAGATTGATGTCGATCATCGTCTGCCAGTCTTGTTCGCTGGTCTTGTCCAGCGTCTCGCCACCGTTGCCGATGCCCGCATTGGCGACCACGACGTCCAGCCGCCCCAGTTCCTCCACGCCGCTGTCGACGACGGACTTCAGCGCGTCGTAGTCGCGGACGTCGACCTCGGCGGTCACGATCCGGCGGCCCAGTCCCTTCACCAGGTCGGCGGTCTCGGCGAGATCGTCGGGGGTGGCGGCCGGGATCAGGTCGGTGCCGCTGACCGGCTTGCACACGTCGACCGCGATGATGTCCGCGCCCTCCTGTGCCAGCCGCACGGCGTGGCTGCGGCCCTGGCCGCGCGCCGCGCCGGTGATGAACGCGACCTTGCCGTCTACCCGTCCGGACATGGGGTTACCTCGATTCTTCGGTGCTCAGGGATTGGGGGTGAAGGTGATGTGCAGGTTCGACAGCCCGCGCAGGATGTAGGTGGGCTCGTAGTCGTAGCGGCGTTCCCCGGCCGGGCCGTGCCGCTCCGCGTCGATGCCGATGTCGAGCATCCGGTCCAGGATCCGCTCGATCGAGATGCGGCCCTCGGCCCGCGCCAGCGGGCTGCCGGGGCAGGTGTGCACGCCGCGGCCGAACGCCATGTGCTCGCGGAAGTTCTTGCGGTCCAAGCGGAATTCGTGCGGATCGGCGAAGCGCCGCGGATCCCGGTTGGCCGCACCGGGGCAGAACATCACCGTCGAACCCACCGGGATGTCGACGTCGCCGACCGTCGTGGCCCGGGTCGCCAGCCGGAACCCGCTCTTGACCGGCGAGTCCATCCGCAACGTCTCCTCGACGAACGCCGGAATCCGGCTGCGGTCGGCGCGCAGCTGCTCCTGCACGTCGGGACGGTCGCCGAGGACGCGCATCGCGGACCCCAGCAGCTTGGCCGTCGTCTCCTGCCCGGCCGCGAAGAGGAAGGTCGCCGACCGCACCACGTCGATGACCTCGGGCGTGGAGCCGTCGGGATACTTCGCCAGGGCCAGCGCGGTCAGCACGTCGTCGCGCGGCTGCTCGCGGCGGGAGCTGAGGTAGGAGACGAACTTGTCGTCCAGCCACTCCAGCGGGTTGGCGGCCAGCACGTCGTCGTCCAGCGCGCCCACCCGCGATCCGGGCCGCTCCGCGCCCAGCACGACGCGGAACGCCTCGTGGTCCTCCTCGGGGACACCGAGCATGTCGGCGACCACCAGCAGCGAGAACGGCTTGGCGTAGGCGGCGAGGAATTCGCATCGGCCGTCGGCCAGGAACTCGTCGAGCTGGCGGTCGGCCAGCCGCCACATGAAATCCTCGTTCTCCTTCAGCCGGGCGGGCGTCAGCAGCCGGGCCAGCAGCGAGCGGGCGTAGGTGTGCTGGGGCGGGTCCATCGTCACCATGTGCTCGAACATCGGCATATCGGTGCGATGCCGGGCGATCAGGTCGGTGATGTCGTCGCCCTCGATCTCGAACGGCAGCGGCGGGAACGGCCCGCCCACCGCGATCACCGACGAGAACAGGGCGGGATCCTTCAGCACCTCGGCCGCCTCCTCGTACCCGGTGACCGCGTAGACGCCGTGATGGTCCTCCCGCATGACCGGACACTTCGAGCGCAGATGGTCGAAGTACGGATGCGGATCGGGAACGAGGGCGGGATCGGTGAAGTAGTCCACCGAATCGAAGTCAGTCATGCGGGGGAACTCCTGCGATTCATTGCGGCAACCGTCAACAACGGTAACAGCATTTTCTGAGAGTGTGAATGTCATTCTCACACTCGCATAACCAACTCCGCAACGTTGCCGCCCGCACGGCGGCCGACAACATCGGAAAGGCGTGCCGAACCCGGCCCGTCAGGCCCCGGCGACCGGCCGGGCCGACACCAGATCACCCACCCGGCGGCCGGGCGAGTTCGGCTCCCCGGCCCGCAACGCCTCCGTCACCCCGACCAGTTCCGCCGGATATCCCGCCGCGGACAGCGCACACGCCTTGAACGCGCGCGCCGCCACGCTCATGCGGTGCCGCACGGGCTCGACGCGGCGCTGCAGGTCGGCGGGCAGCCCGTCACCCCACAGCGCGACCTCGGCGAGGCCGCGGTCGAGGCACGCGTGCACACCGTCTCGCACCCGGTCGTCGGACAGATAGGTCTGTGATGCCACCGCGACCGCATTCGGCCAGGTGCCGTGCACGGGGGTGGCCAGCGATCGCTCCAGGTCCAGCACCGTCGCACCGAGGATGCCCAGCGGCCGCACGTTCGCGCAGTCGGCGACCAGAACGGTGACCTCCCAGCCCGCGTAGGTGCGATCGAACAACCAGCCGCCGACGTGCCGGATGGCGTCCACGGCGCTAGGCGCGACGACCGCGAGGCGGTAGCGCTGGGGGTGGCGGCGGGCGTGCGCTCGCCAGCGGGCCGCCGAGTAGAGGTCTCGAACGTTCTGGTCACTGGAATCGACGGATCGCGCAGCCATGGTTCTCATCCCGCTTCTCGAATGTGCAGATCGCGGCAGTCCGACGGCCGGGCCCCGAAGCCGGCAACCCACCGTCCGGCGGCCGGCCGGAATCGGTGCGCCGCCGATCGGGCGGCGGCTGATCCGAGGGAGCCGACGGTCGCACCGCGAGCGGGCGGCGAGTCAGGGCTGGTGACCGTAGCGCCGCGTCGCCCCACGGGGGAATCTACCGAGGACACAGTAACCCGGTTATCCACAGTTGTGACGCAGACCTCATCGGAAGAATTGTGATCTACGTCACAGAATATTCACGGCATGCCCGCACCGGCCGCCGCTGGCTCGCGGGCCTAGGCTCCGGCCTTCGGTCGAATTCCTTTGGCACGGTTCATCACCCGATCGGCCGCGGCCCAGTGCTCGGGGCCGACCCAGAGCCGGGCGAAGGCCGCGACGGCCTCGTCCGTGGACACGCCGCCGACCACCCGCTTGATCTCCTGCGCCGGGGCGCTCGCGAGCGAGTGCGCCAGCGCGCGCCAGCCCGCGGCGAATTCGGCGCGCGGCAGCACCCGGTCGATCAGTCCCAGCCGTTCCGCTTCGGCGGCCTCGAGAATCGTGCCCGAGCCCGCGAGCAGCAGCGCGCGCCCCGGGCCGACCAGCCGGGCCAGCCGCTCCGCACCACCCCACGCGGGCATGATCGCGAGCGCCACCTGGTTGAACCCGATCCTGATGTCGTCGGCGGCGACCCGGATGTCCGCGGCCACCGCGACCTCGGCCCCGCCGCCCAGGGCATGCCCGTTGAGCGCGGCGATCACCGGCCCCGGAAACGCCGCCAGCCGGTCGCAGACGTCACGCATCCGCACGGCCATGGCCGCGGCCTGCGCCTCGGTCCGCAGCGCGGCGAGTTCCTTGAGGTCACCGCCGGAGACGAAGGCCCGGTCCCCCGCCCCGGTGAGCACCAGGGCCCGCGCCGCGGTGGCGGCATCGATCGCCTTCTCCAACTGGTCCATGGTGTCCGGCGCGATGGCATTGCGAGCCTCGGGGCGATTGATGGTCACCACCGCCACCTCGTCGTCCAGCTCGAGTTCGACCATTTCTTGTTCTCCCATGAGAAAATGTGGTTCTCTTATGACGAGAATATACGTTGCACCGGTGCCGCCGCCGGAGGGGAGTTCGACCGATGCGCACCATCCCCGAGGATCTGATCCGCCACTACCGGGCACAGGGCTGGTGGACCTCCGAGACCGTCGGCGATCTGCTGAGCGCGGGCCTGACGGCCGCTCCCGACACCGAATTCCGCATCCACTCCGCCCAGCGCCCCTGGGCCGGGACGTTCGGCGACGTGGAGCGGATCGCCCGGCGACTGGCCGCCGGATTGCACCGGCGCGGTGTCGGTCCCGGCGACACGGTGGCCTTCCAGTTGCCCAACTGGATGGAGGCCGCGGCGGTGTTCTGGGCCTCGGCGTTCCTCGGCGCGGCGGTGGTCCCGATCGTGCACATCTACGGCCGCCGGGAACTCGCCCACATCCTGCCCGCGGCCCGGCCCCGGGTCTTCGTGACCGCCGAGCGGCCCGGCGCCCCCGACATCGCCGATCTGTGCGCGGACATCCCCGTCGTCGGGGTGGTCGGGCGCGACTTCGACGACCTGCTGGACCCGGCGCCGATGCCGGGCACGCTGCGCGTCGACCCCGCCGATCCCGCCCTGCTCGCCTTCACCTCCGGCACCACCCGGGCCCCGAAGGGCGTGGTGCACAACCATTTCAGCCTCGGCTACGAGACCCGGCAGTTGTCCGGGATGTACCCGGCCGACCGTGGCAACCTGCTCACCGCGGCGCCGGTCGGCCACTTCATCGGCATGATCAACGCGTTCCTGATCCCGGTGCTGGACCGCGCGGCGATCAATCTCATCGACGCCTGGGACCCGGGCACCGTGCTCGGCTTGATGAGCCGCCACGGGCTGACCGTCGGCGGCGGCGTGCCCTACTACATCACGAGCCTGCTCGATCATCCCGACTACACCCCGGCGCACCTGACCAACATGCGCTACGCCGGGCTCGGCGGCGCGCCGGTCCCCGCGGCGGTGACCACCCGGCTGGCACGACTGGGCATCATCGTCTACCGCTCCTACGGCAGCACCGAACATCCCTCGATCACCGGCTCGCGCCATTCCGCGCCCGAGCACAAGCGGCTGTTCACCGATGGGGCGCCGCTCCCGGGCGTCGAGATCCGGCTCGCCGCCGACGGCGAGATCCTCAGCCGCGGACCGGATCTGTGCGCGGGCTACACCGATCCGGAGCTGACCGCGGCCGCCTTCGACGCCGACGGCTGGTATCACACCGGCGATATCGGGGTTCTCGACGCGGACGGCTACCTGACCGTCACGGATCGCAAGTCCGACATGATCATTCGCGGCGGCGAGAACATCAGCGCGCTCGAGGTCGAGGAGGTGCTGCTGACGCTGCCGGGCGTCGCCGAGGCGGTGGCGGTGGCCCTACCCGACCCCCGGCTGGGCGAGCGCACCGCGGCGGTGCTGCGCCTGCGCCCCGGCGGCCGGGCGCCGAGCCTCGGCGAGCTGCGCGAGCACTTCGGGCGCGCCGGTCTCGCCAAACAGAAGTGGCCGGAACAGGTGCACGTCGTCGACGACTTCCCGCGCACCGCCAGCGGCAAGATCCAGAAGTTCGTGGTCCGCGGCGATCTCGCGGCCGCGCGCGCTGACGGCATTGCGGTGCACCAATGAAGAGAATAACATTCTCATATTCGATAAGGAGGGTTCCATGACCAAGCTCGAGCTGCCCTACCAGCTCTTCGACGCCGACAACCATCTCTACGAGACCAAGGACGCCCTCACCCGGTACCTGCCCGAGCAGTACGACGGCGCCATCAAGTACGTAGAGATCAACGGCCGCACCAAGATCGCGATCCTGGGCCAGATCAGTGAGTACATTCCCAACCCCACCTTCGATGTCGTGGCCCGGCCCGGCGCCATGGAGGAGTACTTCAAGCACGGCAATCCCGAGGGCAAGAGCAAGCGGGAGATCTTCGGCAAGCCGATGTCGGCGATTCCGGCCTTCCGCGACCCGGCCGAGCGCCTGAAGGTCATGGACGAGCTGCAGCTCGAGCGCGCGCTCATGTTCCCCACGCTGGCCAGCCTGGTCGAGGAGCGGATGCGTCATCACCCGGACCTGATCCACGCGGTGATCCACTCGCTGAACCGGTGGATGCTCGAAACCTGGGGCCAGGACGGCAATTTCGTGCACTCGGGCCGGATCTTCACCATCCCGGTGATCACCCTGCCGATCGTCGAGAAGGCGATCGAGGAGCTGGACTGGGTGGTCGAGCACGGCGCCAAGGCGATCCTGGTGCGCCCGGCCCCGGTGCCCGGCCTGCGCGGCATGCGGTCCTACGCGCTGCCGGAGTTCGATCCGTTCTGGAAGCGCGTGGTAGAGCACGACATCCTGGTCACCATGCACTCCTCCGACAGCGGCTACTCGCGGTTCGACGCGGAGTGGGACGGCACCAGCCTGGAGATGCTGCCGTTCAAGACCAACACCTTCCAGATGGTCAACCAGTGGCGGCCGGTCAGCGACGCGGTGGCGTCGTGGGTGTGCCACGGCGCGCTGTACCGCTTCCCGGAGCTGAAGATCGCCGTCATCGAGAACGGCTGCGCCTGGCTCGAGCCGCTGTTCCAGCAGCTGCGCGACGTCTACAAGAAGGCACCGGAGGGCTTCGGCTTCCGGGACCCGATCGAGGCGTTGAAGAACAGCCTCTACGTCAGCCCGTTCTGGGAGGAGGACCTGCAGCGCCTGGCGACCATCATCGGGCCCGATCACGTGCTGTTCGGCTCCGACTGGCCGCATCCGGAGGGCCTCGCGGAACCGGCGCGCTACATCCACGAGATCAAGGACATGCCGCTCGACGATCAGGCCAAGATCATGGGCGGCAACCTGGCCCGGCTGCTGAAGGTATGAGCTGGCGAACCATCCCCGAGATGGTGCTGTCCACGGCGGAGGGCGGGGGGCGGGGGAGCGCCGGCGGGGGCGGCGGCGGAACCCGGCGGGAGCACACCGTGCGCGCAGGGTGCAGACGCCGGGGCCGGTGAGGTCGCAGTAGGCGAGCCTGCCCGCCATGGCCATGGTCAGCGCGATCGTCGTGCCCCGCAACGACCGGCCCCCCCCCCCGCCCAAAGGGCCGTCGGGGGCCCACGGGCGCCCCGCCCCCCAACGCCATCAGCAGGGGCCGGGGGCA
>NZ_JARWQD010000057.1 GCF_029869545.1 Nocardia wallacei
CCCGCCCCTACCCCCTTTCCCCCCCCCCCCGGCCCGGGTCGGGCGCGCCGGCCCACCCGCCCGCCTACGGCCCGCGCCGGCAGCCCGGTGCCCGGCGGCAGGCTGCCCTGCAGGATCAGCCGCCGCAGTTCGGCGAGGATCTCCTGCTGGGAGTAGCCGCGCCGGGGGTCGGCGGGCGGCGTCAGCTCGGGCAGCCGGGGAAGTCGCGATCGTGAGGGCACCCCGGTACGGTAGCGGCCCGCGTGCCGGTCGTGGCGGGCGCGAGCGGCGGGAGGTGTCGAAAGGATCACGATCCATTCAATTCTCGGCTCGCGCGTGTCGTTTGCCGCTGAATTGCCCGACCTCGCTAGCATTCTCGTCATGAAAAGGTGGGGTGCTATGGAAAGTAAGCGAATCGTTCGTGTTATTTCTCCACTGCTGGCCGCCGGCGGAGTGACGTTCGGTCTATCGCTGGCCTTCCTGAACGGCCCGGCCGCGGTGGGCCACGACGCAGGCTCCAAGTCTCCGGACAGTCAGACCGTGCAGGGCGAGCTGCGGCTGGCGAGCGGCTCCGAGGGCACGGCTCCGCAGTCGGTCTCCCCGGGCCGGGCCGCCGCGCCTCCGCCCGCGTACGCACCGGCGCCGCCCGCGGCCGCCGCGCCCGCGCCGGGTGCCGCGCCCGCCCCCGCTCCGGTGGTCCCGCCGCCGCCCGCGGTCGGTTCCGGTATGGGCCCCGGCGGCCTGTACCCGGGCGTGACGACCCCGGCCCCCGTCCCGCTCCCGCCCGCCACCGCGCCGGGTGGTCCGGGCGTGGCCCCGGCCCCGTCCATGAACGGCAAGGGCGACGGCCCCGACACCGGCCACATCGGCACCAACTAGCCGCCGGGTTACCCTCGGCGGTGTGGCCCGACTGCTGATCATTCATCACACGCCGTCCCCGCACATGCAGGAGATGTTCGAGGCGGTGGTGGCGGGCGCGACCGATCCGGAGATCGAGGGCGTCGAGGTGGTGCGCCGCGCCGCGCTGGAGGTGACGGCGAGCGATGTGCTGGCCGCCGATGGTTATCTGCTGGGCACGCCCGCCAATCTCGGCTATATGTCCGGCGCGCTGAAACACGCCTTCGACACCTTCTACTACCCGTGCCTGGACTCCACCCGGGCCCGGCCCTACGGCTGCTATATCCACGGCAATCAGGGCACCGAGGGGGCGCACAAGAGCATCGACACCGTGACCACCGGGCTCGGGTGGGAGCAGGCCGCGGCCCCGGTGATCGTGATGGGCTCGCCGACGAAGGAAGATCGCGAACGCTGCTGGGAGCTGGGGGCCACCGTGGCCGCCGGGTTGATGTCCTGACGGCTCCCGGCCCCCGATTTCTGGTGGCTGACCCGAACAGCTCCGCCCCGGCATACTCGACACGAGTACGTTCCGGTGCCTGGTTGATTTGCGCGCGGGTCGGTCACCGGGCGAGGTGTTCGGGATTCTGGGAAGAGGTGAGAGGGCCGTGGACGCGACATCACAGGGGGCACCCGATCAGCCGGGAGTATCGCCGCCACGCCGCAGAATAGGTCTCGTCGAGGACCACGAGTCCGTGGCGCTCGGCCTGGCCTCCATGCTGGCCTCCGAACCCGACCTCGAGCTCGTGCTCGCCGCCGGGACGGTGGCCGAATTGCTTTCCGCGGGACCGCAATTGGATCTGGTGGTATTGGATCTGCGGCTGGCCGACGGATCCACCCCGCAGGACAACGTGCGGGCGCTGCGCAGCCAGGGGCTGGAGGTGCTGGTGTTCACCGGGGCCGACAATCCGTTCCTGGTGCGCTCGGCGGCGCGGGCCGGTGTGCTGGGCGTGGTGCGCAAGTCCGAGGACGTGCAGACCGTGGTGTCGGCGGTGCGCGCGGCGGCCTCCGGCGAACAGGTGGTGACCACCGACTGGGCCGCGGCCATCGACGGTGACCCGCAACTGCCGGATGTCGGGCTCAGCCCGCGTCAGCAGGAGGTGCTCACGCTGTACGCGTCCGGGGAGAAGGCGTCGCGGGTGGCGCGCATGACCGGACTGTCCGAACAGACCGTCAACGACTATCTGGGCCGCATCCGTCAGAAGTACGCCGACGCCGGGCGGCCCGCGCCGACCAAGACAGACCTGTACAAGCGTGCGGTCGAGGACGGCTGGCTGCCCGTGCCCGAACGTCACCCCCGGGCATGACTGCTGCCAGCACGTTGGACGCGCCGATCGTCCGGACGGGACCGCTGGTGCGGACCGGAGCGTGGTGGCGCGGACATGCGGTGAGCGAGGACACGGGGGCGGTGGCGTTCGATCGGATCATCCGGCGGCTCGGCCTGTCCATGGGGATCGGCGGGATGATCATGGGCCTGGTCGACCTGCCCGAGATCATCGCCCAGAGCCGGGTCGCGCCCGCGTGGTGGGCGCCGGTGGCCGGGCTGCTGGTCTTCGCCGGGTTCCCGGTGCTGACGGCGGTGTCGATCCGGCGCGAGCCCAGGGTGATTCGCGCGGTGGCCGGCGCCACGGCGCTCGGCTACCTGGCGGCGCTGGCCACGCTGCCGTTCGCCCTGCACACCCACAGCGTCGACGCGCCCTCGGTGTGGCTGTACCGGATGCTGCCGCTGGGCATGCTGACCGCCGCGCTGGCGTGGCCGCTGCTGCTGGCGGCCGGATATCTGGTGCTGGGGTCGGTGGCGGTGGCGCTGACCGATATCTACCTCGTCGACGATTTCACGACGATGTCGGCGCTGAGCGCCTTCGCCCGCGCGTTCGGGCTGTCGACGCTGCTGCTGTGGTGCGTGGTCAGCGCGCTCGGGGCCGCCGCCCGGGTGGACCGGGAGTCGGCGCGGGCCAGCCGTCAGGCGGCGTCGTCGGCCGCGTCGGCCGCCCGCGATCACGAGCGTGCCCGGTTCGCGGCGCTCATCCACGACGCCGTGCTGTCCACCCTGCTCGACGCCTCGCGCGGTAACGAGCGCTCGGCGGTGCTGCACCGGCAGGCCGAGCACACCCTGGAGCAGCTCGACGAGATCCGGGTCGCCGCCCGCGAACCCGATGTGCTCGACGCCCGGGCCGCGGTGATCTTCCTCCGCTCGGCGGTGCACGAGATCAATCCCGCCATCCGCTTCGCGACCCGGACCTGGCCCGGCTTCGACGACCTGCGCATGCCGGTGCACGCCGCCACCACCGTGGCCTCGGCCCTGGGGGAGGCGGTCCGTAACAGCCTGCGCCATGCCGCGGTGGCCGGGCGGCCGGTGCACCGCGCCGTCACCTGCACCATCAGCGCGGGCAGTATCCGGCTGGTGTTCACCGACGACGGTGCGGGATTCGACGTGCGGCGGGTGCCCGCCGACCGGCTGGGCATCTCGGTGAGCATTCTCGGGCGGATGCGGCAGCTGTCCGGGGGCGCCGGATTCGTGGAATCACAACCGGGGGAGGGAACGACCGTGACGCTCGTGTGGGGCGGCGATGGTTCGAATTGACCTGCGGGACAACGATATCGACGCAGGGTTCGGATTGCGGGAGCTGCTCGGGTTGCGCGGCGGCACGGCCTGGCTGTTCCTGCTGATCCTGGAACTGACGATCGTGCTGTACATGCTGCGCAACCTGTCCGCGTCGCCGGTGTGGGCGGTGGGGCTCGCGCTCGTGGTGCAGGTGGTCGCCGGTGCGCTGGCGCTGGTGGTGGCCACCGATCCGCTGCCGTGGCCGGTGACCGGATTCATCGTGGCCGCCGGGCCCGTGGCCACCGCGCTGACCGTGTGGCACCTCGACTCCGAGCAGGCCGGGCACATGGTGTGGACGACGTTCGTCACCTCCTATGTGATGGCGGTGCTGGTGCTGCGCGGCCGGATGGGGGCGGCCTGGGTCGGGGTGGCGGGGGTGGTGGCGGTCGATGCGATGGCCGCCCTGCGCATCGGCACCGCGGACGGGGCGATCTCCGCCGCGCTGGTGCCGGTAGGCACGGTCACCGCCATCTCGGTGTTCGCGGTGATCATCCGCCCGACCCAGCGCTCGCTGCGAATTCTGCGGGAGGAGGCCACGATTCGCGCCGCCGCGGAGGCGACCATGGCCGCCGCCGACGGCGAGCGGATCCGGCAGCTGGCCCGGCTGGACCGGGTGGCGCGGCCGATCCTCGAGCGCATCGCCGACGGCGCCGAACTCACCGTGGCCGAGCGCGAGGAATGCCGCCTGCTCGAGGCCGAACTGCGCGACGGCCTGCGCGCGCCGCAACTGATGAGCGAGGAACTCAGCGGTGCCGCCCGGGGCGCCCGCGCGCGCGGAGTCGAGGTGGTACTGCTCGACGACGGCGGCTTCGCCGCCGCCCCCCAGTGGGTTCGCCAGCGCGTGATCGACGCGGCGACAAGGGAATTGGACGCCGCCAACGCAGGCTCGGTAACGGTCCGCGTACTCCCCCTGGGCCGCCGCATCCTGGCCACGGTCCTGGCGAACGCCCCCGACCACGACCGCCGCACAGAAATCGACACCGACGGAAACGTCTCGGTCTCAACCTAACCCGCTCACCCCGGCCCCACTCCCGGCGCGCTCTCGCACCCCGGCACTCTTCCGGTCCCGCATCCCCCGGCGCGTCCGCCCCTTATTCCCGGCGCGTCCCCCTCGTCTTCCCGGCGTGGTCTTCCCGGCGTGCTCCACCCTCTATTCCCGGCGTGCTCCAGCCCCCATTCCCGGCGTGCTTTTGGCCGGGATCAGTCGTCGCAGCGGCCCGGGCCGCCCTTGCGCATCTGGTCGCGCAGGGCGTCTTGGACCGTGCTGGACAGCCAGGAGTTCAGCGACATTCCGCTCTGCGCGGCCGCCTGTTCGGCGCGGGACTTGATCTGGTCGACCATGCGGAGGGTCACCCGGCTGATATCGCCGGTCAGTTCCTCGAAGCTCGGCCGGTCGTCGTCTCGTTCGTTGTGCCGGACGTCGACGCGGGCGTCGGTGCCGTCCACCGAGACATGCACGGTGCGGTCGCCGAGCGTTTCGCTGATCTCGGCGGCCAGGTCGGACAGCGCCGCCAGCAGCGTCAGCCGCGCGGCGTTCTCGGTGGCCGCGGCCAGCGCGGCGGCGGTGGCCTGCGTCTTCTCGTCGCCGAGCGCGGCGGCCGCCACGAGGTCCTCGCGCAGCTGCGCGGTGTACTTGTTCAAATCCATGACATCAGCATGACATCATTAATGACATCACGCTAGCAGCAATATGATGCCATGGTTGCTGTCGCGATGCGGGATCGGCCGAATCCGGCCGGGAGGGAGCCGGAGGCGGCGCAAACATGCGGAGCCGACCGGGTAGCCTTGCTGACCATGACGAACGGTGAACCGACGCGAACAGAGCTGCGCGCGTCCGGCACGGTCGGTGTCGCGATGGTGACCCCCTTTACTGCCGAGGGCAAGCTCGATGTCGATGCCGGCGTCGCCCTGGCCAATCGCCTGGTCGACCGGGGTGTCGACCTGCTCGCGATCTCCGGGACCACCGGCGAATCGCCGACCACCACCGAGTCGGAGAAGTTCGATCTGCTGCACGCCGTCGTCGACAGCGTCGGCGACCGCGCGACCGTGATCGCGGGCGCCGGCACCTATGACACCGCACACAGCATCGAACTGGCCCGCAACGCCCAGCGCGCCGGTGCGCACGGTTTGCTGCTCGTGACCCCCTACTACTCCCGTCCGGCGCAGGAGGGCCTGCTGGCCCACTTCACCGCCGTCGCCGATGCCACCGATCTGCCGGTGACGCTCTACGACATTCCGCCGCGCTCGGTGGTGCCGATCCTGCCCGAGACGATCCGCCGCCTCGCCGAACATCCGCGCATCGTCGCGGTCAAGGACGCCAAGGGCGACCTGGGCGTCGGCGCGGAACTGATCGCCGAGACCGGGCTGGAGTGGTACTCCGGTGACGATGTGCTGAATCTGCCGTGGCTGTCGGTCGGCGCGGCCGGATTCATCAGCGTCAT
The DNA here is from genome assembly GCF_029869545.1 of Nocardia wallacei. Lineage (GTDB taxonomy): Bacteria > Actinomycetota > Actinomycetes > Mycobacteriales > Mycobacteriaceae > Nocardia > Nocardia wallacei_A. Next base: position 5,920 of record NZ_JARWQD010000057.1, read on the forward strand.
CGGGCATCTCGTCCCGGAACGGCTGGTGGCGATGCGGGAGGCATACCTCGCCGGGGATGTGGCCGGCGCCCGCCAGATCCACGTGAGCATGCTGCCGCTGATGCGGGCGATGGCCCGGGTGGGCGGCGTGGCCATGACCAAGGCCGGACTGCGCCTGATGGGCATCGAGGTGGGTGAGCCGCGGCTGCCGCAGCTGATGCCCGACGGAGAGTTGCTGCTCGCGATCGCCGCGGATCTGGAGGCGGCGGGGGTATACGCATGAATGCGACGGAACCAAGCGTCAGCGAGGTGCGATCGTGAGTGATGAGCAACAGCGCCGTCCGCGCCGCCGGGCCGCCGCACGCCCGGCCGGAGCCCCGGCGCCCGCGCCGGAACCGGTGAAGTCCGCTTCTGCCCCGGTGCAGTCGGAGCCGCAGGCAGCCCGGTCGGAGCCGGTGCAGCCGGAACCGCAGGCGCGACCCGATTCGGTGACGCAGGAGGCCAAGGCCGCCGCGCGGGAGGAGCAGCAGCTGGCCAGGGCCGCCGAACAGGATTTGCGGGCGGCGGAAAAGCCTGCGGCACAGGCCGTTTCGACAGGTTCCGGCCGGTCCGACCGACCGGACCGGCAGCGCCGCGGCCGTGGCCGCCAGAGCGGACGCGGACGCGCCGAGCAGGTCCGCGGCCGTGTCGAGCAGAACGCTCCGGCCGAGCCGCCGCAGCCCGCCGGGTCGCATCCGCTGGGCCTGCCCGCCGCACTGCCGCGCCAGGGGCTGCGGGTGTTCGCGCTGGGCGGCATCGGCGAGATCGGCCGCAACATGACCGTTTTCGAATTCGACGGCAAGCTGCTGATCGTCGACTGCGGCGTGCTGTTCCCGGAGGACCAGCAGCCCGGCGTCGACCTGATCCTGCCCGACTTCCGTCCGATCGAGGACCGGATGGACGACGTGGCGGCCGTGGTCCTCACCCACGGTCACGAGGATCACATCGGCGCGGTGCCGTTCCTGCTGCGCCAGCGTCCCGACATTCCGGTCGTCGGTTCGAAGTTCACCCTGGCGCTGGTCGCCGCGAAATGCCGCGAGCATCGGCTGCAGCCGAAGCTGATCGAGGTCAGCGAGGGCGAGAAGACCACGCACGGCCCGTTCGAGTGCGAGTACTTCGCGGTCAACCACTCGATTCCGGATGCCATCGCGGTGGCCGTGCGCACCCCGGCCGGGCTGATCCTGCACACCGGCGATATCAAGCTCGACCAGCTGCCGCTCGACGGCCGCCTCACCGACCTGGCCGGTTTCTCCCGGCTCGGCGACGAGGGCGTGGACCTGTTCCTGGTCGACTCCACCAATGCCGAGGTCCCGGGCTTCGTCACGCCCGAGCGCGAGATCGGCCCGGTGCTCGACAACGTCATCGGCAAGGCCAAGGGCCGGGTGATCGTCGCCTCGTTCGCCAGTCACGTGCATCGCATTCAGCAGGTGGTGGACGTCGCGCAGCGCTACGACCGGCGGGTGTGCTTCGTCGGCCGGTCCATGGTGCGCAATATGCAGATCGCGCAGGATCTCGGCTACCTCGAGCTCCCCGACGGGATCGTGGTGGATCTCGACCAGGCGGCCAACCTGCCGGTGCACAAGCTGGTGCTGATCTCGACCGGATCGCAGGGCGAGCCGCTGTCGGCGCTGTCGCGGATGGCGCGCGGCGACCACCGCCAGATCAACATCCGCGCCGACGATCTCGTGGTGCTGGCGTCCTCGCTCATCCCGGGTAACGAGAACGCCGTGTTCGCGGTGGTCAACGGGCTGGCGCGGCTGGGCGCGACGGTGGTCACCCAGCAGAACGCGAAGGTGCACGTCTCCGGGCACGCCTCGGCCGGTGAGCTGCTGTATCTGTACAACGCGGTGCGGCCGACCAACGCCATGCCCGTGCACGGCGAATGGCGGCATCTGCGCGCCAACGCCGCGCTCGCCGTCGCCACCGGTGTGCCCGAGGACCGGGTGATGCTGGCCGAGAACGGCGTCGTGGTGGATCTGGTGGACGGCATCGCCTCGATCGTGGGCCGCGTCCCGGTCGGGCAGGTGTACGTGGACGGGCTCTCCGTCGGTGACGTGGGCGAATCCACGCTGTCGGATCGCCTGGTGCTGGGTGAGGGCGGGTTCATCGCCATCACCGTCGCCGTCGACGAGACCACGGGGAAGGCCGTCAGCGCGCCCGAGGTCAGCGGGCGCGGGTTCTCCGACGATCCCGGCGCGCTGGTCGAGGCGCAACAGCTGGTGGAGGCCGAATTGCAGCGCCTGGCCGGGGAGGGCGTCACCGACACCCACCGGATCGCGCAGAGCGTGCGGCGCGTGGTCGGCCGCTGGGTCGCCGACACCTACCGCCGCCGCCCGATGATCGTGCCGACCGTGCTGGGCGTCTGAAGTTCGCCCGGCGACGCATGGTCACGAGTCCAGTAGGCTCGTGATCATGAGTATGGCCCAACGGGAACGGCGGGCGCTGGTCGTGACCATGACCGCGGCGGGCCCGGACGCGCCGACCCTGTGCGGTACCTGGACGGTCCGGGACCTGGCCGCGCATCTGGTGGTGCGCGAGCGGCGGCCCGACGCCGCGCCCGGCATTCTGCTGAAACCCCTGGCCGGATACCTGGATTCGATTCAGTCGCGGGTCGCGCGGCGGCCGTTCACCGACCTGCTGGAGCAGATCCGCACCGGCCCGCCGCGGTGGTCGCCGCTGTATCCGGTGGATGCGGTGGTCAATCTCACGGAGATGTTCGTCCACCACGAGGACGTGCGCCGCGGCGAACCCGGCTGGGAGCCACGGACATTGAGCGAGGCCGACGAGGCGAAGCTGTGGAACGCGGTGCGCCGCATGGCCCGCATGGCCTACCGCAAGTCCCCGGTGACCGTCGTCCTGACCACCCCGCGGGGCGACCGCGTCACCGCCCACAACACCGGCGGCGACGCGGTGATCCTGACCGCCCCACCCTCCGAACTCCTCCTACACGCCTTCGGCCGCAACGAAGTCCGCCTCGAGGCCACCGGCCCCGACGACGACATCAAGGCAGTCTTCGCCACCGACCGCAGCGTCTGAGGATTCCGGCCAAAAGCATGCCGGAAATTCAGTTGATCACGCCGTATCCTCCTGTTTTCCCAGGCACGGCCCTCCTGTTTTGCCAGGCACGGCCCTCCCGTTTTGCCAGGTATGGTCCTCCCGTTTTGCCAGGCGTGGTCCTTCTGCATTCCCGGCATGGCCCTCCTACATTCCGGCATGTTTTTGGCCGGGATCTGCGTGGCGCGCTGAATGTCTTGCGATCTGCGGGCGCCTGTTGCGGATCGCGGCGCCTGCGCTCCCCGGTGAGCATCTGCCCAGTTCGGGGTGCCGTTTTGTAGGGTCGGGCAGGGACCGGCGGCGCCTTCTCGGCCGGTCACGGCGCTTTTGCGCCGGGATGTGATGTCGGTGGGATGGGTGTTGCGGATGGTCTGGATGGGGCGATTGCGGTTAGCCTGATGACCATGGCAGGTAAGTCCCGGGGCACCACGACGGCACGTTCGCGGGCGGGGACGGGGCGGGGGACGTCGTCGGGATCGGCCCGGGGACGCGCTCAGCCACGGTCTCGTACGACCGGTTCGCGCGCGAAATCGACGCCGCGCGGGCGTTCGGCCCCTGCTCGCCGCCCGGCCCGGGCCCGGTCCAATACCGCCCCGCTGGCCGTGCTGGGCCGCGGCATCAGCGGCGGCTGGTCGATGCTCGCGCGCAGCGTGGGCGCCACCACGCGCGCGGTGAGCCGCGCCGGGGAGATCGAGCACGGGCATCGGCGCGACGGAATCGCCCTGGTGCTCATCGCCTTCAGCGTGATCATCGCCGCGGCCGTGTGGCTGTCGGCGGGCGGCCCGATCGGGCACGCCGTCGACACCGCGATCCGCTGGATCACCGGATCCGCCTCCGCCGCGCTGCCGTTCGTGGCCACCCTCGTCGCGGTGATCCTGATGCGCACCGAGGCGCGCCCGGAGATCCGGCCGCGCCTGGTGCTGGGCGGACTCCTGGTCGGGTTGCCCGCCCTGGGCCTGTGGCATATCGCCGCCGGTGCGCCCACCGATTCGCACGGCCGCGCGCACGCGGCCGGATTCGCCGGATACGTGGTCGGCGGGCCGCTGCGGGACGGGCTGACCGGCTGGCTGGCCGTGCCGCTGCTGTTGATCGCGATGATCTTCGGGGTGCTGCTGCTGACCGGCACCACGGTGCGCGAGGTGCCGAATCGGTTGCGGGAGCTGTTCGGCACCGGAACCGGCGACGAATACGACTCCTACGACGGCCGATACGGGCTCTACGACCCGGAAAACTATGACGCCGACGGCTTTCCGGTGCACAAGGGCAGGTCCAAGCGGCGCGGCAAGACGCCCGAGGAGAACTACCCGACCGACGAATTCGGCGGCTCCGACGCCGTCACCGAGGTCATCGGGGAGCCGCCGCTGCGCGACGCCAAGGAGATCGCGGCCGACGGCGCCGCCGCGGCCGAGAAGCCCGCGCCGAAAGCGAAACCCAAGAAGGCGCCCAAGGTCGTCGACCAGACCCCCGAGCCCCCCGCGCAACAGCAGCTGGAATTCGTCGAACGCGAGGTCGAGGGCGACTATCAGCTGCCGCCGATGAGCCTGCTCGTCGACGGCGACCCGCCCAAACGCCGCAGCGCCGCCAACGAATCGATGATCGAGGCGATCACCGAGGTGCTGGTGCAGTTCAAGATCGACGCCGCGGTGACCGGATTCGTGCGCGGGCCGACGGTCACCCGCTACGAGGTGGAACTCGGGCCCGGCGTGAAGGTCGAGAAGATCACCGCCCTGACCCGCAATATCGCGTATGCCGTTGCGACGGAGAACGTCCGGCTGCTGGCGCCGATCCCGGGCAAGTCCGCGGTGGGCATCGAGGTGCCCAACTCCGACCGCGAACTGGTGCGCCTGGCCGACGTGCTCAAGGCGCCGTCGACGCGAAACGACCACCACCCCTTGGTGATCGGGCTCGGCAAGAACATCGAGGGCGAATTCCTCGCCGCCAACCTGGCGAAGATGCCGCACCTGCTGGTCGCCGGTTCCACCGGTTCGGGTAAGTCGAGCTTCGTCAACTCGATGCTGGTCTCGCTGCTGCAGCGGGCGACGCCGGATGAGGTGCGGATGATCCTCATCGACCCGAAGATGGTGGAACTCACTCCGTACGAAGGCATTCCGCACCTGATCACCCCCATCATCACCCAGCCGAAGAAGGCCGCCGCCGCGCTGGCCTGGCTGGTGGAGGAGATGGAGCAGCGCTATCAGGACATGCAGGCCAGCAAGGTCCGCCACATCGACGACTTCAACAAGAAGGTGAAGTCGGGGCAGATCACCACGCCGCTGGGCAGCGAGCGCGTCTACCGGCCGTATCCGTACATCCTGGCGATCGTCGACGAGCTGGCCGACCTGATGATGACCGCGCCGCGCGACGTCGAGGACGCGATCGTGCGCATCACCCAGAAGGCCCGCGCCGCGGGCATTCACCTGGTGCTGGCGACGCAGCGGCCGTCGGTGGACGTGGTCACGGGCCTCATCAAGACCAACGTGCCGTCCCGATTGGCCTTCGCCACATCGTCTTTGACCGATTCGCGGGTCATCCTCGACCAGCCGGGCGCGGAGAAGCTGATCGGCATGGGCGACGGGCTGTTCCTGCCGATGGGCGCGAACAAGCCGACCCGTCTGCAGGGCGCGTTCATCTCCGACGAGGAGATCCACGGCGTCGTCGAGTTCACCAAGAACCAGGCCGAGCCGGAGTACCAGGAGGGCGTCACCGCCGCCAAGGCGGGCGAGAAGAAGGACGTCGACCCCGACATCGGCGACGACCTGGACCTGTTCGTGCAGGCCGTGGAGCTGGTGGTGACCTCGCAGTTCGGCTCCACCTCGATGCTGCAGCGCAAGTTGCGCGTCGGCTTCGCCAAGGCGGGCCGCCTGATGGACCTCATGGAGACCCGCGGCGTGGTCGGCCCCAGCGAGGGTTCCAAGGCCCGCGACGTGCTGATCAAACCCGACGAGCTGGAAGGGTTGCTGTACACGATCCGCGGCGGGGGAGACCCGGAACCGGAGCCGGGCGCGGACGAATAGCGGCCTCCTTCCACCCTTGCATGCATACCGCTATCGATATGTATCGTCGCGAGAAGGCACACCGAACACCCGCGCGGCAAGGAGTTGGACGTCTTGGAGGAGGTACTGCGGCCGCTCATCGTCTTCGGCGGCACACTGGCGGTCACCGTGTCGGCCGGGCTGCTGGTCGACCGGCTGCTGCGCTACAGCGCGAACAAGCATCCGGCGACCCGGCTGTTCACGCTGCTGCGCCGGATACAGACGCCGCTGCAGATTCTGCTGGCGACGGCCGGGTTGCAGATCACCTATCCCTTGGCGCACCTGAACCTGCGCCAGGACGCCGTGATCCGCAACATCCTGGCCACGATGGCGATCATGGCCGCCGCCTGGCTCACCATGCGCGCCGTCGACGCCGTCGCGGAGAACACGCTCGAGAAGTACTCCCGCCGCGCCGCCGATATCGCGCGCGTGCGGCGGTTGCGAACCCAGCTCACGCTGGTCCGCCGGATCGTGACCGGGATCTTGGCGGTGACCACCGCGGCCGTGGCGATGCTGCTGCTGTTCCCGAATCTGCGCACGCTCGGCACCTCGCTGCTGGCGTCGGCCGGTGTCATCGGCATCATCGCCGGTGTGGCGGCGCAGTCCACGCTCGGCAATCTGATGGCGGGGCTGCAGATCGCCTTCGGTGATTCGGTGAAGATCGGCGACACCGTCGTGGTCGAGGGCGAGTGGGGCACCGTCGAGGAGATCACGCTGTCGTTCCTCACCGTGCGCATCTGGGACGACCGCCGCCTGACCATGCCCGTCTCGTACTTCAACAGCAAGCCCTACGAGAACTGGTCGCGGGGCGGGCCGCAGATCACCGGCACCGTCTTCCTGTACCTCGACCACAGCACGCCGATCCCCGAACTGCGCGAACACCTGCACGAGTATCTGCGCCGACGCGACGATTGGGACGGCCGCGACTGGAACCTGCTGGTCACCGACAGCACACCCACCAGCATCGTGGTCCGGGCGTCCATGTCGGCCCGCAACGCCGACGACGTGTGGACCCTGCGCTGCGCGGTCCGCGAGGAGCTGCTGGGCTGGGTGTCGGTGCACCACCCGTACGCGCTGCCCAAGATCCCGACCGTGCAGGCGGCGCCGGCGCCGGCGATGGCGGAGTGAGTGGCGCATCGGTGACATCCGGCCGGGGTTTCATCGCCGCATAACCTCCCGGACATATCGGTCGCGCATGCTTGCGCCTTCCGAACGGATCGAGAGTTGGGCATACGCATGGAACTGCTGGAAGTGGTCGCGAACATCTTCACCACGGCGATGGGTGCCCTCAGCGGCAGCGCCGCCTGATCGCCCGGGACCGGCCCTGTTTGGGCCGGTCCGAGCCGGGTAGTGCGCACAGGTAGCCGAGGAAAGGAGCGACCTGTGTCCGCACGACTCGACGGCACGCATGTTCTGATCGTCACCTCCGGTGCCGGTGTCGAACACGACGAGCTGGTGCAGCCGCGAGACCGGCTGCGCGAACGCGGCGCCCGGGTGACGCACGCGGCGCCCAAGGGTGAGGCGGTGCACACCTATCGGCACGACCTGGAACCCGCCGAGACGGTGCGGCCCGACGCGGCCCTCGACGCCGTGCATCCGGACGACGTCGATGTGCTGGTCGTGCCGGGCGGCACCGTCAATGCCGACAATCTCCGGACCGACGACCGCGCCCGGGAGCTGGTGGGCGCGCTGAGCGCCGCCGGGAAGCCCATCGCCGCGATCTGTCACGGCCCCTGGCTGCTGGTCGACGCCGAGGTGGTGCGCGGCATGACGCTGACGTCCTATCCGTCGCTGCGCACGGACATCGTGAACGCCGGGGGCACCTGGGTGGACGAGCCGGTGGTGCGCTCGGTGCGCGACGGATTCGCGCTGATCACCTCGCGCAACCCGGGTGACCTGCCCGATTTCATCGACGCCATCACCGCCGAGAAGTCCGGCTGAGGCCCCACACCGGCCATGGCCGATTCCCGCGAGAGGATGCGCTCACCAATCGTCTTCTGGCACCATGAATTTCGCGGTAGTTACGAGCTGGTTCACCGATTGGGAAAAGAGCACTCCATGATTCTCGCGGCTGTTCACGACACGATCCTGGCCCAGGTCGGTAACCCGACTCCCGAAACCCCTCCCGCCGCCGACAAGTTGATGAAGCTGGTGCGGTACTTCACCTGGTTCGTGCTGCTCGCCGGTGTCCTGGGCATCACCTACGCCGGTGGCCTGTTCGCGTGGGAGAAGTGGACCGGCGGCGGCTCCCGGGCGCCGAAGATGGTGGCGGGCGCCATGATCGGCGGCGTCATCGCCACCAGCGCCGGAACCATCATGAACGCCGTGATCGGCTGAGTTTCCCCTCGACTACCAGCACGCACGGATCCGGATATCAGTAGGGGAGCGGCTCGTTCGCGCGGGCCCAGGCCCTCTCGGCCTCGGTGCCGGGGCCCGGCGGGAACAGTCCGGCGATCATCCACAGGTCCCGAGGCGACTCGTAGGTGTGGAATTCCCAGTGCAGCCCGCGATCTCGGGTATAGGGCTCCATGATCGAGTTGAGCCGCTCGGTCGATCGTCGGCGCATGTCCGGATCGTCCAGGTGCCGGGCGAGGTGTTCGACGACGATTCGCACGGTATCGCTCGCCGGGCGCCCGCCGACGAAGAACGCCGACTCCTCGACCTCGGTGAACAGCACCACGACGTAGAACTCCGGCAGGCCGAAACTGCTGTACAGCTCGGTGATGTCCGCCGCGAAATCCTGTTTGTCCTTGTCGGAGTAGGTGTTTGCGGGATGATAGACGTGCCACAGCGGCATCGGTATGTCCTCTCGATGTGAAAAGCGTTGCGTCGCGGCGTCAGCGGCCGAGCGGAATGGTGAGGCCCTCGACGGGGCCGGACAGGGCCGCCTTCACCTGCCTGGTCGCCTCGTCGACCAGGACCTCGGGCTCGCCTCGCTCCACGCCGTCGAATACCGCGGCGGCCACCTGTTTCGGATCGATCTTGTCCACCGCGAGCCGCGCGACCATATCGGTGTCGGCGAACGCGAGATGGACCCCGACCACCTGGGTGTGCTGGGCGGCCAGCTCCAGCCGGAGCGAATTGGTGAGCGACCAGAACGCCGCCTTGGACGCGCCGTAGGCCGCCGCTCCCGCGCCCCACGACAGCACCGAGTGGATATCGACCAGCGCGCCGCCGCCGTTCGCGGCCAGGATCGGCGCGAACGCCTGGGCGATGCGCAGCTGGCCGAAGACGTTGGTGTCGAAAGTGGTTATGACATCGGCCATTTCGGCCTTCAGTAGCGGGGCCGGAAGTAGCACACCGGCGTTGTTGACGACGATCCGGACATCCTGCGCCCGCGCCGCCGCGGCCGCGACGGAGTCGGGGTCGGTGACATCCAGGGCGATCGTTTCGATCCGGCCGTCCGTATCGGGTTCCGGTTGCCGGGCGGTCGCATAGACCTTGGTGGCGCCGCGGCGCAGGAGTTCGTCGACGAATGCGCGTCCGAGTCCGCGCCGGCCGCCGGTCACGAGGGCGACCGTTCCTTCAATTGTGGTCATTTTTAGATTATGATCATCATCTATACGGATGCGCAAGACTGTATGCGCCGAGCGCGTCATCGAGGGCGGGCGGCGACGGAAAGGAGAGCACGTGCCCAGAGCATCGCGGGCGCAGGCGGAATCACACCGCAGGGAGGTCATCGAGGCGGCCGCCGCGCAGGTGCGCGAGCGCGGTGCCCACGCGGTGACCGTGCCCGAGGTGATGGCCGCCGCCGGACTCACCCACGGCGGTTTCTACCGGCACTTCGGCTCCAAGGAGGAGCTGCTGGTGCACGCCTGCGCGGCCGCCTACGCCGAGAAGATCGGGGAGATGGACCGGATTCGCGCGGACAGCGCGGACGGGCCGACGGCGCGCCGCGTGTTCATCGAGCGATATCTCTCGACCACCCACCGCGATGCGGCCGGACAGGGGTGCGGTATCGCCGCCACGGCCGCCGACGTCGCGCGCGCCGAGCCCCGGGGCCCGCTCCGCGAGGTCTACCTCGACGGCATCCGCACCATGCTCGACAGACTGTCCGATTTCGACGAACGCCCAGAACCCGACGTCCTGGTCGAACTGTCCACCATGGCAGGCGCCCTGATCCTGGCCCGCGCCACCGCCGACAACGACCTCTCGACCCGAATCCTCGACGCCGCCAAACGATCCCTCCTCACCGACTGACCCCCGCCGCCAGCCGCGTTCGGGTGGGTCAGGGCTGGTAGGACCAGGCGGAGATTGATCGGGGGGTGATGCTGATGATCGGTCCCTGGGGTGAATTGTGTTGGTATTGGGGGTATTTGGTGGTGAGCCAGCGGAGGGGCGCGGCGCGGTCGGGGGTGGCGGTGAGGATGCGGGCGGTGCCGTCGAGGCGGACCCACCACAGCCGGGTCCAGTCCTCGTCGTAGGCGTCGGCCAGGATGGAGACCCGGGGGTCGGCCTCGATATTGCGTAACCGCCGCAGATTGGTGGTGGTCTTCGGCTTGTGATCGATCGCGATCACCACCTCCGTCGACTCCGGCGCCATGGCGAAGGTGACCGGGACCAGATGCGGCTGCCCCGCCTCGCTGACCGTGGCGAGCCGCGCCACCCGAGCCCCGCGAAACCGCCCCAGCGCCTCCTCGTCACCCAACCGCACCATCCCAGGTTAGGCCCCGGGCGCCGCATGTCCGCTACCGCACCATCCCGTCACGCGGCTCGGCTGGATCCGCTGAGCCGGTCCACGGGCGGGTCGCCCGGACGCTACGTGGCCCGCGCGGGGTGTCGGCGTTGACACCGGACTCGGCGTCGAGCTGCGCGGGCCGGACAGTAGGTTCCCTCGGCGAGATTCGAACTCGCACTGGCCGGTACCTAAAACCGGTGCCTCTTCCGATTGGGCTACGAGGGAGCGGACGGCGGGACTCGCGGGGTATGAGAAAGGGCCGCCCCGTGGCGTATTGCCCGAGAGCGGCCCTGGTGCGGGTCCGTGGGTACAGACCCTCAGGGACCGCTGCGGACGTTCGTCCAGCGGAGGCCGGATACCGGAAGTAGCGCGAACCGCCGGGCGCCACGGAGCCCGCGCCGCTGGTCGATCTGCCCGATCATCGCTGTCTCCTTCCGGTCGGTCCGAATTTTCGTATTTCGACGGTAGCACCGCGAATTGCGCTGGGAAACTGAATATTCCGCGGCGGCGTCGAAGGGGCATTACCCCAGCTCAACGGTCACGCCGGTTTGCGCGCCTGCAGCGTGAAGGTGAACGGCACCCGTTCCCGATGCTCGACGAGCCGCCATTCGCCGTCGTCGCCGCGCTCCATGCCCTCGGGCAGGACCGGCCACGGCGCGCTGTCGTGTTCCTCGAGGCCGGTGAGGGTCAGGCCCGCCGCGAGTACCGCCGTCGCGATCTCCCCGATGCCGTGACTCCACTGGTGGGTCACGGTCCGGGTCAGCGCGCCGTCGGTGTCGACGTAGGTCGCGGTGTCCTCGCACACCTGGGGTTCGGCGGTCTCGAAGTACGGGTAGCCGATCGCCAGGCGCGGGAACTGCCGCTCGTCGAGCGCCTGCGCCAACGGGTGACCGTCGCGCAGGAACAGCCGTCCGCCCGGCCGCAGCAGCGCGGCGACCGTCCGCGCCCAGCGCGCGATATCCGGCAGCCAGCACAGCGCACCGATTCCGGTGTACACCAGGTCGAAACGCGCCGGACCCAGCGCGGCGACCGCGTCGTACACGTCGGCCTCGACGACATCGATTGCGGCGTCGCACTGTTCGGCCAACTCCCGGGCATGCCCCACCGAGGCGGGGGAGAAGTCGAGTCCGGTCATCGCGGCCCCGAGGCGGGACAGCGAGATCGTGTCGGTCCCGAGATGGCACTGCAGGTGCACCCCGCGCAGCCCGCGGATGTCACCCAGCCGCGGCAGGTCGAACCGCACCACGCCGCTGAGGAACGACGGATCGCCGCGGAACCGGTCGAGCGCGTAGTCGGGCGAGGCCGCATGCAGCGGCGCGCGGTCGTCCCAGTTGCCGCGGTTGAGGGTGAGGTAATCGGTCACGGTGAGCGACTGTCGCACGCCGTCACTCGCGGCCGCCAGCAAATATCGGGCGCGGCCTATCCGGCGAACGCGCCCATCACCGGGAGCCACTCCACGAACCGCTTGGCGTCGATCAGCCCCTGCCGGGCGAACGGATCCTCGGCCAGCAGCTTCTCCATGGCCTCGGCATCGTCGGCGCGGAACAGCAGCAGCGCGCCGGAACCGTCGGGGTACGGGCCGGTGGTGAGCACGACACCGCGGTCGACCAGGCCGGACAGCCACGCCCGATGCTCGGGCCGGTACTCGTCGCGCCCCGCCGCGGTGGCCTCGGAGTAGGTGTAGTGGACGGCGAAGATCGGCACGGGGACTCCCTCGGTGTCTACAGGGTCAACAGCATTCGAGTATTGCCGAGGGTATTGGGCTTGACGTAGCTGAGGTCGAGGAACTCCGCCACACCGGTGTCGTAGGAGCGGCACATCTCCGCGAACACCTCCGCCGTCACCGGGGTGCCGTCGATCTCCGCGAACCCGTGCCGCTCGAAGAAATCGACCTCGAAGGTGAGCACGAACAGCCGCCCCAGCTCCAGCTCGCGCGCGGTCTCGATCAGCCTGTCGACGATGAGCCGCCCGATGCCACGGCCCTTGACACCCGGATGCACCGCCACCGTGCGCACCTCGCCCAGATCGGCCCACAGCACATGCAGGGCGCCGCAGCCGACCACGCGGCCCTCCACCTCCGCCACCCAGAACTCCTGCACCGCCTCGTACAGCGTCACCAGGTTCTTCTCCAGCAGGATCTTGCCGGCGTAGGCGTCGACGAGCGATTTGATGGCGGGCACGTCCGAGGTCCGGGCACGGCGCACGACCGGGGAGCCCGCGTGCGCGCCGCCGATCGAATCACTGTGGGGTGCCCGTGTTGTCATGGGGTGCACAGTAGTCGGCGGGGTTACCGATAGTCTGGTGGAGTGCCGCACTCCCAGCCCGTCCCCACGCCCCGCCCGACCGGGGTTCGGGGCTGGGCGGAGACCGGGTGGGGGTGCCGGTGAGCGTGCAGAGCGACGATATGGACCACGCCTGGGTGGAGACCGGCCGGGCCCGGGCGAATCTGGTGCCCGCCGCGGCCCGCGCCGTGGAGCCCTCGGCGGTGCCGCTGATGAACATCGCCAACATCCTGACCGTGGCCCGGATCCTCATCGTGCCGCTGTTCCTGCTGGCGCTGTTCGCCGCGGGCGGGCACGAGACGGGCTGGCGGATCGCCGCCGCCGCCCTGTTCGGGGTCGCGGCGATCACCGACCGCATCGACGGGCAACTGGCCCGCAAATACGGCCTGGTCACCGACTTCGGCAAGCTCGCCGACCCGATCGCCGACAAGGCGCTGATCGGATCGGCGCTGATCGGGCTGTCGATGCTGGGCGATCTGGCGTGGTGGATCACGCTGGTGATCTGCGCCCGCGAGATCGGGGTGACGCTGCTGCGGCTGGCGGTGGTGCGGCGCGGGGTGATCCCGGCAGGTCGCGGCGGCAAACTGAAGACGCTGGTGCAGTCGCTGGCCATCGCGGTGATGGTGCTGCCGCTGTCCGGCGCGTTCGAGACCGCGGGCCTGCTGCTGATGTACGCGGCGGTGGCGCTGACGGTGATCACGGGCCTCGATTACGTGGTGCAGGCGGCGCGGCTGCGGTTCGGTCCGGTCCGGCGGCAGTGACGGATCCGCTCGCCGCGGCCGTTCCCGCCGCCGATCTCGTGCGAATACTGAAGCAGGGCAAGCTGACCGTGGCGACCGCGGAATCGCTGACTGCGGGCCTGCTCGCGGCGACCATCGCGGGCGTGCCCGGCGCCAGCTCGGTGCTGCGCGGTGGCCTGATCGTCTATGCCACCGACCTCAAGCACACCCTCGCCGGGGTGAGCGAACACACACTGACCGCCGACGGTCCCGTCGCCGCGAGCACCGCCGAACAGCTGGCGGTCGGTGCCCGGACGGTCTGCGCGGCGGACTGGGGGCTGGGATTGACCGGGGTCGCCGGGCCCGAACCGCAGGACGGGCGCCCGGTCGGCACGGTATTCCTCGGGCTGGCGGGACCGGAGGGAACCGAGGTGTTGCGGTTGAAACTGTCCGGCGACCGGTGGACGATCAGGATGGATGCGGTGCGTGCGGCCGTCGGTGAGCTCGTTCGCAGCCTGGGGCCGCCGACGTCCGGGAACCAACCGGGTGGCGTATGACGTTGACACTGCAGACGCTCGGTCCGGCGAGGAAGAGAACGTAGAGGAGAACGAGATGACGCTGCTGCGAGAGGCCATCGGGGAAAGTCTGCGGCGTGCTCGGATCGCCCAGAGCCGGACCCTGCGCGAGGTGTCGACCTCGGCGCGGGTGAGTCTCGGATATCTGTCGGAGGTGGAGCGCGGCCGCAAGGAGGCCTCCAGCGAACTGCTGGCCGCGATCTGCCAGGCCCTGGACCTGCCGCTGTCGCAGGTGCTGTTCGACGTGAGCGCGGCGATGGCCGACGCCGACGGGGTGGCCGCCGTACCCGCCCCGCCCGCGGCGCCGGTCGCCGCCCCGGCGGAGGCGCCGGTCGCGAGCGTGTCGGCCGTTCCGCTGGGCACCATCGCCGAAGACACCCGGATCGTCATTCCGGCCCCCAGGGCGGAGAAACTGGTACTGGTACAGGCGAAGTAATCCGGTTGTTGCCGGCGTCGAGAGCAATCGGCGCCGGCAACGCTGTACGACGGAGCGGAAACGGATAGATTCTCTATAGGCGTCGGTACCGGCGGGTTCGCCCATATCGGTGCCGGACGGTGGAGGATAGGGACAAACGGGGTGCGTGACGGTCGCGCACTACAGTCGCGTTGGAGCGCGGCGCATCAGATGGAGGCGGGATCAATCGATGGCTAATCCGTTCGTCAAGGCCTGGAAGTACCTCATGGCCCTCTTCGACTCGAAGATCGAGGAGCACGCGGATCCGAAGGTCCAGATTCAGCAGGCTATCGAGGAAGCCCAGCGCCAGCATCAGGCCCTGTCGCAGCAGGCGGCGTCCGTCATCGGCAACCAGCGCCAGCTGGAGATGAAGCTCAACCGCCAGCTCGACGAGGTGGAGAAGCTCAACGCCAACGCCCGGCAGGCGGTCATGCTGGCCGACCAGGCGCAGGCGGCCGGTGATTCGGAGAAGGCGATCCAGTACACCAACGCCGCCGAGGCGTTCGCCGCGCAGCTGGTCACCGCCGAGCAGTCCATCGAGGACCTCAAGGTGCTGCACGACCAGTCGCTGCAGGCCGCCGCCCAGGCCAAGAAGGCGGTCGAGCAGAACGCGATGACGCTGCAGCAGAAGGTGGCCGAGCGCACCAAGCTGCTGTCCCAGCTCGAGCAGGCCAAGATGCAGGAGCAGGTGTCGGCGTCGCTGCAGTCGATGGACTCCACCCTGTCCGCGCCCGGCAGCACGCCGAGCCTGGACGCGGTGCGGGAGAAGATCGAGCGCCGCTACGCCAACGCGCTCGGCGCCGCCGAACTCGCGGGCAACTCGGTGCAGGGCCGCATGATGGAGGTCCAGCAGGCCAGCGTGCAGATGGCGGGCCACAACCGGCTGGAGCAGATCCGCGCGTCCATGCGCGGCGACTCCCTGCCCGCCGGTGAGGCCGCGCCGCAGGCCGTCCCCAACCCGGCCGCGCAGCAGCCGCAGATCGATAAGGGCCAGACCGCGCAGCAGTAGCGGTCACCTGCTGGAAAGGTACTGGTGTGATGGGCAGATCGCGGGCCCGCAACGAGCCCGCGCTCGGCCGTGCCCGTCTTCGCCGCAGGCCCCGCGAGGCGCAACCGAGTCCCGGGCCGGAGGTCCCGCCACCGGCCCGGCAGGCGTCAGCGGGCGGGCCCGGGTCTTCCACGCTTCGCGCCGAGCCGCCGACGTCCGCCGAGACCGTCCCTACGACGGGCGAGTCCGCGTCCCCGTCTACCCAGGGCACTTCGGTCGAGTCCGTAGTGCTCGGTGAGGCCGGGGCCGATTCGCCGTCGCGGGGCGGACCGCCAGGTTCCGGCGCGATGTCGCGTCCTCCACGCAGTTCCGTAGGACGCACGAGCAGGCGGGATCGAACCGTAGTGGAGCGCGATCGCGCCTCGGGTTCGGAATGGAAGTCGTTGTTCCCCTCGGTGTTTCGGCGTTCGTCGGGGGAAGTGGAACGCGGTGCCTCGGCATCGGATGTGGCTGCGGACAACTCGTCGGCGGCGGCTGGATTCACAGCCCGGGGGAGCGAATCGCCTGCGGGACAACAGGATTACACGGCCGTACTGCGAGATATGCCGCAGCCCTACAGTTTTCATGCCCCGCCCGGGCCTGGCCCGGTGAACGCGGTGGACGGCTCCGCACCGGGCACCGCCGATCGTCTCGGCTGCCCGCCCGCGGAGACCGGCGGCCCGGAGCAGGCCCCGCCGTATCGCCCGCCCGAGCCCCCCGGCGCCCGAGCCGACCACCAGAAGTCGACCCCCACCGGACGTGGGGCAGCAGCTGGGCGTGGGGCAGCAGCCGGACGTGACAGTGCGGCTGGGCGTGGTGGTGCGGCTGGGCGTGATGGTGCGGCTGGGTATCGCAGTGGATCTGGTAGCGCCTCCGGTCGTGGCACGGCCGGTGGGCGTGGTGATGCCGCCACCGGACGTGGGGCGGCGGCTGGACCTCGCAGCACCGCCGAGCCTGGACCTCGCGGTGCCGCCGAGTCTGGACGTCGGGGTGCCGCCGAGTCTGGGCGTCGCGGTGCCGCCGAGCCTGGGCGTCGCAGCACCGCCGAGCTTGGGCGTCGCGGTGTCGCCGAGCCTGGACCTCGCGGTGCCGCCGAGCGTGATCTCGGGGCTGCGGGTGGGCGTGGGCCGTGGACGGGGCGGTTCGTGCGGGAGGTTTTGGCGCAGTCGGGGGTTGAGGACGAGCAGATCGATCAGGCGCGGCGGTTGCCGGATGCGTTGCGGGAGGTGGGGGAGAACGCGCTGCACACGGTGCGGAAGTGGGCCGACCCTCGGGAGCGCGAGCTGCGCCGGCGGCGGCGCGTGCGGCGGCGCAGCCTGCGGCTCGGGGCCGCGTCGGGGATCACCGCGCTGGGAACCGCCGGGCTGGTGGTCATCTCGGCGCCGGTGTGGGCCGTCATCGTCGTCGGCAGCGGCGCCGCGGCGCTGGTGACCGGCGCTGCCGTCACCACCCGGCGCTATATCGAGCTGCGGCGAAACCCATTGCCACCGGCCGCTTTCGTTCCTCGCAAGCTCCCGCCGATTCGATCGGCGGCACGGGCGCCCATCGCCCGACTGGTGCGTGCCGAGCGGGCCCTGCACGCGCTGACGCAGCAGATCGCGCGCGGGGGACGGCTTCCCGAGGAAGACCTGGCCGACACCATCGAAACCGCCGACTCCGGCGCCGCCGCGCTGCACGCGCTCGCCGCGGACGTGGCGGCCATGGAGAAGGCGGCCGGTGTTGTCGGACAGGTGAATTCGATCTCCGGCCCGGTGCTGGCCGACCACGTCCGCGCCGCGACATCCCGGCTCGAGACCGGAGTCGTCGAATACGAGGAACTGGTAGCCTCCGCGAGCCGCGTCCTCGCCGTCCCCGAAAGCCCCGCCCTCCCCGACAACCTGAGCTGGGCCATGGTCGAACTCCGCGACGCCGCCGACCGCCTGGACGGCTGGGCCCATGCCCTAACCGACCTATCCGACCACCCCTGACCCCCGACCCCCGCCGGTCGGCAGACAACCGCTTCCCGCACCCCTTGCCCGTCCCCGCACCCCTTGCAGGCTCGTGCAAGGGGTGCGAGAACGAACAAGGGGTGCGGGAACGGGAGCCTAAACCTCGGGGTCAGAGGGCGTTCTGGATTTGGGCGACGATCTGCTGCAGTGGGCCCGCGGCGTCTTTCTCGCCGGAGGCGGAGCTGCCGCTGCTGGTGATGGGCGCGGTGGCGTCCTTGTCGCCCGAGGCCGAGCTGCCGCTGCTGGTGATCGAGGTGAGTGGGGTGTCGGCGGTCGAGATGCCTGCCCCGACAAGGGATGCCAGGGCGGTGGAACCGAGGAGTGCGGCGACGGCAACCGCTTTCCGGCCTGTGCTGTTGTTCATGCGGGAACTTCCTGTGTCACTTGGGATGTGTGGTATGCCGCGGCGAATGACACAGTAGGCCGGTCGATTTCGAATCAGGGCGGTCGATACGGATCTTCCCGAGATTTCACCACCGCTCGCCGAGGTGCTCGGGAGACGGCACAACGAAATCCGTCTATACGACCCCGCAGTCCGCGGTGGGCGCCCGAACGACCGCGGCACCGGTGCGCGAGGTACCGACGGTGCAAACCGTGCTCGCGCACCGGTGCCTCAGATGCAGATACTGATGCTTACCGGACCGAGCGGTATGTTCAGGCAGATGGTGATCGGGCCGAGGACGGGGTGGGCGACGTGTGGCATGTCTTGGTCCTTCGAACGGCAACACGGGCAGTCGTCAACCACTGTTCGCCGAATCCGGAACGAGTGCAAGTGTGAACTGTCCGGTACGTCAACCACATTCGGCGCCCCGCCCACGACTCATCGGAGCTGCTCGATCACCTCGGCCATGGTGTTCAGCTGAGTCTCCGCGACGCTGAAGTAGCTGATGGAGTACGTGTCGCGGTAATGCCGCAGGGTGTCGGCGATGCTGCTGGGGGAACCGTGCAGCACGCCCGGCAGATAGCGTAGTTGCGCCTCGGACAGGTCCGGATTGAACCTGCGGGGCAGCGACAGATCGGTCTCGTGTCCCGGCACCTCGACCGCCTGCACCATCAATCCGACCTCGAGATCGTCGAAGCGCTCACCGGCGGCGGCGCGGACGAAATCGACGCGGCGGCCGAGTGCGGCGACACCGGATTCCTCGGAGTCGATATCGGCGACGCCGGGCACCCCGGCCAGCGAGACGATGTCGGCCTGTTGCGCCGCCGTCCGCACCAGGCGGTCGCCGAGCCCGGCCACCAGCACCGGAATCCGCCTGTCGACCGGCGGCTCATGCTCCTTCGCGAACAGGTCCCGGATCTCGGTGACGGTCTCGCTCAGGTAATCGATGCGCTGCCGCCCGCCGGGGAACGGCAGCCCGGCCGCCTCGAATTCGGGCTTGGCGAAATCCGGCCCGGCGCCGATGCCGAATTCCAACCGGCCGCCGGTGAGCAGGTCCGTGGTCGCGACATCGCGCGCCAGCAGAGCGGGGCGGTAGAAACCCGCATTCAGCACCATGGTGCCCACGCGCACGCGCTCGGTCGCCTCGGCGATGGTGACCAGCGTGGGAAACGGTGAGGTCATGCCCAGGTGGTCGGCGACTTGGACCACGTCGTAGCCGAGGTCCTCCGCCCGTCGCGCCTTGTCCCGCCATTCGGCGCGGGAACCGGCGCCGCCCAGACCCACGCTGAACCGGAAAGGACGCGGTGTCATATCTTTTCGATCTTCCACGTCTCGAGGCTACTCGCCGGTGGGTGCGCGCGCCGGGCCGATCGTGTGGTCCTCGTCTCGCCCCGAAAACGGCTACCGCCCTGCGTATTTCGCCGAGCGTTACGAATCCGCGAGGCCGGGCGGGAAGCCTCCGGTGGCGACGGGACCCCAGCGCTCGATGTCGATGCGCAACAGCGACTTGTTCTGCCGCGCCATGGCCGCGCGGTATTCGTCCCAGTCGGGATGCTCGCCGGAGATGCCGCGAAAGTACTCGACCAGGCCATCGAGCGCGGCGGGCATGTCCAGCACCTCGGCGCGCCCATCGACCTGCACGTAGGGCCCGTTCCAGTCGTCGGACAGGACGCAGATCGACACCTGCGGGTCGCGCCGCGCATTGCGGGTCTTGGCGCGTGCCGGATAGGTCGACACCACGATGCGGCCCTCGGGATCGACACCGCAGGTCACCGGCGACAGCTGCGGGCGGCCGTCGGCGCGGGTGGTCATCAGGATGCCGCGATGGCGGCCACGCAGGAATTCCAGCAGTTCGGCGCGTCCGACCGTGTCGGCGGTGGCGATGCGTGGCAAGGGATTTCCTCTCGTCATGAGCTTCGGCGGCGTCGTCCGGATGCTATGACCTGGAGTCGGCTCCAGGTCAAGTGTGGTGGTGTCTCGCCTCCGGGTAACCCCTGATCTTTCCCCGATATCCCACGTGACCTGGTGATTTTCCGGTCGGATCGCGTCAGTATGGAGGGGTCGGGTCGCGCTGACCGCGGTTCGGAAACCTTCGGGAGGAAGTGGACATGTTCTGGAAGATCCTGGGCGTCGTCGCGCTCGTGTGGCTGGCGCTGATCGTGGTCGGCGCGCTGGTCAAGGCGCTGTTCCCGATCCTGATGATCAGCGCCGTGGTGTTCGGGCTGTATCTGCTGTACAAGGCGGTGTCGGGGTCGAACAAGTCGACGGTGGGCAAGATGTAGACGTCCCTGTGCCAGGGAGATGCGGGGCCGGCCGGGGAGGGACCCCGCGGGCCCCCAAAGGGAGGGGGGAACCGGAGGGCCAGTTTAGCCGGGGGGGGTG
>NZ_JARWQD010000058.1 GCF_029869545.1 Nocardia wallacei
GCCCGCGCCCGCGCGGGGTGGGTCGAGCACCACGACTTGCGGTGCGGGCGAACCGGTCCGGTGGCCGAGCCAGCGTTCGACGCGGTCGGCCGTCAGCCGCACCCAGGGGAGGTCGCGCAGGGCGGCGGCACCGTCGGCGACGGCGGAACGCGCGGATTCGACACCGAGCACCGAGCCGGTGGCACCGACCCGGTCGGCCAGGCGGGCGGCGAATACCCCTGCACCGCAGTAGAGATCCCAGGCCAGCGCGCCGGTCGACGCGTCGACCCACTCGGCTACGACATCCGAATAGCATTGCGCCGCACCGCGATGCGGCTGCCAGAACCCGGTCGCCGAGACCTCCCAGCGCCGCCCGGCCACATACTGCACCGCCCGGCCGCTACCCTCGACGACGCGTTCGTGCCGAGGGACATGCGCGGCCGCTCGCCGCGCCGCCGTAGCGCGCCGATCACCCGCACGAAAGCCATTGCCGTACCGCTCATCCCGGCGCCGATCACCACCACGCCCGGCCTTCCCACGCCCGGCCTCCCCGCGTCCGGAACCCCCGTACCCGGGACTCCCGCGCTCGGCACCACCGTGCCCGCTCTGTTTCGGCGGAGCGAGTTCGACGATGTGCCGCAAACCGTCACCGTCGACGGCCACGACCAGTTCGGCGCCGGGTGTCCACGTGCGGTCGGCGAGCCCGGACATCGCGCCCGGAACCGGTTGCGGGCACCGCAGATCCGGTATCACCTCGGTGCTGCGGTAGCGGTGCACACCGGCTCGCCCGTCGGCATCGACTGCCAGCCGAACCCGGGTTCGCCACCCGCCGTCGACGGGCGATGGGAAACCGTTGTCCACCAACGGGATCGGCTCGACCACGACCTCGGTCTCCCATCCCGCCAGCCGCCGCAGCTGCTCGGTGACCACCGCCGCCTTCAATGCCCGCTGGGCCCGCGGCGTCGCGAAGGAGAAGTCACAGCAACCCGCCCCACCGGGTCCCGACACCGGGCAGGTCGCCGGTACCCGATCCGGCGACGCCTCCAGAATCTCGATCGCCTCGGCACGGCAGAAGGATCCGCCCCGATCCTCGGTCACCCGCGCCCGCACCAGCTCGCCCGGCAACCCGTGCCGCACGAACATCACCCGCCCCTCGTGGCGGCCGACACAGAAACCGCCGTGCCCGGGCGCCCCGAGCCGAACCTCGAAAACCGAGCCTTCCCACCCGGTTCCGCCAGAGCTCATCGCTCCCCCGCGCACGCGGCCACGCTCACGACCGCTCCTCGTATCCGCGCCGTACCGCGCCAGGAGCGTTGGCGATATCGGATTGCCGGGCCTTGGCGGACGAGCTCAGCTGCCACGGCACGCTGGCCACCATCACGCCGGGCTCGAACAGCAGTCGGCCCTTCAGGCGCAGCGCACTCTGGTTGTGCAGCAACTGTTCCCACCAGTGCCCGACGACGTATTCGGGGATGAACACCGTCACCACCTCGCGGGGCGAATCCCTCCGGATGCGTTTGACGTAATCCACCACCGGCTTGGTGATTTCGCGATACGGCGACTCGATCACCTTCAGCGGCACCGGAATATCGCTCTTCTCCCACTCGCGCACCAGCTGCCGGGTATCGGGCTCGTCGACATTGACGGTGACCGCCTCGAGCACGTCCGGCCGCGTCGCCCGCGCGTAGGCGATCGCCCGGCGCGTGGGCAGGTGCAGCTTCGAGACCAGCACGATGGAGTGGGTGCGGCTGGGCAGCACGCCGTCCCACTCGTGCTCGTCCAATTCGTGCGACACCGAATCATAGTGTCGCCGAATCATTTTCATGAGCACGAAGATCGCCGCCATGGTGACGATCGCGATCCACGCACCCGCGAGGAACTTGGTGATCAGCACGATGATCAGCACCGTCGCAGTCATGGTGAGCCCGATGCCGTTGATCACCCGCGACCGCTGCATCCGCCGCCGCACCACAGGATCGGTCTCGGTGCGCAGCAGCCTGGTCCAGTGCCGCAGCATGCCGGTCTGGCTCAACACGAACGAGACGAACACGCCGACGATGTACAGCTGGATCAGCCGCGTCACCTCTGCCCCGAACAACACCACGAACGCGATCGCCGCACCCGACAGGAACAGAATCCCGTTGCTGAACGCGAGCCGGTCGCCGCGCGTGTGCAGCTGCCGCGGCAGGAACCGGTCCTGCGCCAGGATCGAGCCGAGCACCGGGAAGCCGTTGAACGCGGTGTTGGCCGCCAGTACCAGGATCAGCGCGGTCACCACGGTGAGGAAGTAGAACCCGGCCGGGAATCCCTCGAACACCGCGTGCGCGATCTGCGCGATCAGCGTCTTCTGCTGATAGCCCGCGGGCGCCCCCACCAGCTCCGAACTGTCGTGCGCGTACACCAGCCCGATCCGGCGCGCCAGCAGGATGATCCCGATCAGCAGCGAGATCGCGATCAGGCCGAGCATCAGCAGGGTCGTGGCGGCGTTGCGGGACTTGGGTTTCCGGAACGCCGGCACTCCGTTGCTGATGGCCTCGACGCCGGTCAGCGCCGCGCAGCCGGAGGAGAAGGCACGGGCGATGAGGAAGGCGAACGCGATTCCCTGCAGATGCGAGTCGGCCCCCTCCAGACCGAACCCGAACGATTCGGCGTGCACCTCCTCGCCGAACACCTCGATGCGCACCACGCCCCAGATCAGCATCACGAACATGCCGATCATGAAGGCGTAGGTGGGGATGGCGAACATCGTGCCGGACTCGCGCACCCCGCGCAGGTTCATCGCGGTCAGCACGACGATCGCCACCACCGCGAACAGCACCTTGTGGGTATCGACGAACGGCACCGCGGAGCCGATGTTGGACGCCGCCGACGAGATCGATACGGCGACGGTCAGCACGTAGTCGACCAGCAGCGCACTGCCCACCGTCAACCCGGCTGTCGGGCCCAGATTGACCGTGGCCACCTCGTAGTCGCCGCCGCCGGACGGGTAGGCGTGCACATTCTGCCGATAGCTGGCCACCACGATCGCCATCACCGCCGCGACCGCCAGCCCGACCCAGGGCGCGTACACATACGCCGACAGGCCGGCCGTCGACAGCACGAGGAAGATCTCCTCGGGCGCGTAGGCCACCGATGACAGCGCATCGGAGGCGAACACCGGCAGCGCGATCCGCTTGGGCAGCAGGGTATGTCCCAGCGAATCGCTACGGAAAGGGCGGCCGACCACCATGCGTTTGAAGGCCGTCGTCAACTTCGACACTCGGCACAGCATACGGCCGCCAGGTTTCCCGGAGGCCGCACACATGCCCGAGTTGCGACACCGGAGGCCCCACACATACCCCGAGATACGACACCGAAGGCCGCACACATGCCCCGAGATACGACACCGGAGGCCGCACACATACCCCGGGTTGCGGAGCACATCCGGGTTTCGGTGGAGGATGGAGGGGGAACGTGGCTGCTGTGGCGGACAGCGGGTACGGTTCGTCAGCACAGGAACCAGACCGCACACCACGGTTTCCGGGAATTGGGGTTGGCAGGGTGTACGTAGTGATCATGGGGTGTGGCCGCGTCGGCTCCGCGCTCGCGCGCGCCCTTGTCCGGGTCGGTCACGAGGTCGCCGTGATCGACCGGGACTCCAGCGCCTTCCTGCGCCTGGGCAAGGACTTCGGCGGCGAGCGGATCACCGGCGTCGGATTCGACCGGGATGTGCTGCAGCGCGCCGGAATCGAACGGGCGGGCGCCTTCGCGGCGGTCTCCTCCGGAGACAATTCCAACATCATCGCGGCCCGCGTGGCCCGCGAGACCTTCGGCGTGGAGCGCGTGGTGGCGCGCATCTACGACGCCAAACGCGCCGCCGTCTACGAGCGCCTGGGCATTCCGACCATCGCCACCGTGCCGTGGACCACCGACCGGTTCCTGCGCACGCTGGTCGGCGAGGAGTCCAGCACCACCTGGCGCGACCCCACCGGCACGGTCGCCGTCACCGAACTCGGACTGCACGAGGACTGGTACGGGCGTACGGTGCGGGACCTGGAGGGCGCGACCGGGGCCCGCGTGGCGTTCCTGATCCGCTTCGGCCAGGGCATGCTGCCCACCAACAAGACCGTGCTGCAGGCCGACGACACCGTCTACGTCGCGGCCACCTCGGGCAGCGTCGGCGCGGCCGCCGCGCTGGCCGCCAATCCACCCGCTAGCGAGGACAAGTCGTGAAGGTTGCGATCGCCGGGGCCGGCGCCGTCGGCCGTTCCATCGCCCAGGAGCTGCTGCGCAGCGGGCACGAGGTGATGCTGCTGGAGCGCCGCGTCGACCACGTCGACCCGACCGTCGCGCCCGCCGCGATCTGGGTGCACGGCGACGCCTGCGAGCTGGAGTTGCTCGAGGAAGCCCGGCTGCAGGACTACGAGGTCGTGATCGCGGCCACCGGCGACGACAAGGCGAATCTGGTGTTCAGCCTGCTCGCCAAGACCGAGTTCGGGGTGCGGCGGGTGGTCGCCCGGGTCAACGATCCCCGCAACGAATGGCTGTTCGACACCTCGTGGGGCGTGGACGTGGCGGTGTCGACGCCGCGGCTGCTGGCCTCGCTCGCGGAGGAGGCCGTCTCGGTCGGTGACCTGGTGCGGCTGATGACGCTGCGGCAGGGCCAGGCCAACCTGGTGGAGATCACGCTCCCGGCCGATACGGTGCTGGCCGGTAGGGCGGTGCGGACCCTCACGCTGCCGCGCGACGTGGCGCTGGTGACGATTCTGCGCGGCGGCCGGGTGATCGTGCCGCAGGGCGACGATCCCCTGGAGGGCGACGACGAGCTGCTGTTCGTGGCGTCGCTGGAGGCCGAGGACGAACTGCGCAAGGTGCTGGGGGTCAACGGCTTCGGCGACCCCACCGGCTCCTGAGGGTCAGCTCGCCTGCAGCTGGGCGCGCAGCTTGTTGAGCGCGCGGTGCTGCATCACCCGCACCACGCCGGGGCTGGTGCCGATGGCCTCGGCGGTCTGCGCGGCCGTCCAGCCCAGCACGATCCGCATCACCAGCACCTCGCGGTGCGCGGGCGCCAGGATCTTCATCAGCTCGCGGGTGGCGCGGCGGCGCTCCATGATCAGCGCCATCTCCTCCGGACCCGCCGCCGTGGACGGCTCGTCGGGGAATTCCGCGACCGGATAGGACGGGTGCTGCTGGGCGCGGCGGAACGCGTCGGCCACCTTGTTCGCCGAGATGCCGTAGACGAAGGCGAGGAACGACTTGCCCTGATCCCGGTAGCGCGGGATGGCCTGCACGGTCGCGATGCAGATCTCCTGGGCGATGTCCTCGGCGGTGACGTGCAGGTGCCCGCCGCCACCGATCCGGGCGGCGCAGTAGCGGCGCACCAGTGGATGGACGATCCGGACGATCTCGGTGACCGCGTTCCGGTCTCCCGCGGCCGCCGGGCCGATCAACCGGTCCAGCTCGGCCGCGGCCCGCCGGCTCTCCGAACCCGCGGCCGCGGTCTTGGGTGACCGGGTTCCGCGGCCCTTCGGCCGGTCCTGCGACGCCACCGTGCTGTTCTCGGTACCCACTGGCGGATCCTTTCGCCGATCGCTGCTCTCACCAACGATCCTGCGAGAATCCGGCCCCCCGAAATAGATACCCCAGGGGTGGGTTCGTCCCCACCTGCCCTTTCCCCGCCCCCAAAACATAGGGGCACAGGCCACCAATGGGACCTACGCTCCCACCGCGGCCATGGTTCGATTCCGGCCGAAAGCACGCCGGAAAATCAAAGAACGCGCCCCGACGCAGCATCCATCATGCCCCCGGCACGCTTTTGGCCGGGATCAATTCCCCGTCGCACGCGGCAGGTGCCCGGCCTTGCGGACCGCCCAGACGGTGACCAGGAGGGCGATCGCGGTGAGCGGCCAGCCCATGGCGATGCGGGCGACGGCGAGCGGGCCCGTGGCGTCCTCGTCGTAGAGGTGCGACTGCACCAGGTAGCGGGCGCCGAATACCACCACCCACACGGCGGTGGCCAGATCGTAGAGCCGCAGCACCCGGCGATCGGAACGCCACTCGGTGCCGTGGCCGTTGAGCATCCCCCAGATCACGCCCGCCAGCGGCCACCGCACCAGCAGCGACGCCAGGAACACCCCGGCGTACACGAGGCTGGCCCAGATGCCGAAGGCGAAGAACCCCTTCGCCTCACCCATGCGGTAGGCGATGAACGCGCACACCCCGACACCGAGGAATCCGGAGATCGCCGGCTGCACGGGATTGCGGCGCACCAGCCGCCACACCAGGATCGCCGCCGCCACGCCGAGCGCCGACCAGATGGCCGTGGTCAGTCCCCACAGCGAATTGGCGGGCACGAACACCAGCACCGGCAGCGTGGAATAGATCAGGCCGCTGAAGCCACCCAGCTGCTCCAGCAGGGTCTGCTCCACCACCTGCTCACGCTCGGACTCACGATCGTCGGCCTGTTCGTCGAAGGGCACGGCGGCGCGCTCGCTCTCGACCACGGCGAAGCGCTCGGCCCCGTCGTCGCTGCTGGGTGTCGGCATGCGTCAGGAATTCTCGCGTAGTTCGTAGTAGGGGTTGAATATCACCTTGGCCCCATCACGTTCGCCGATGCGGCCGCGGACCAGGATACGGCGTCCGGGGTCGATACCCGGGATGCGGCGCCGCCCGATCCACACCAGCGTGACCGCGTCGGTGCCGTCGAAGAATTCGGCCTGCAGGTTGGCGCCCGCGGCCTTGGGACACGCCTCGACGCTGCGCAACTTCCCCAGCATGGTGACCTCCTCGCCACGCCGGCACTTGTCGGCCCGGCAGGCGCCCGACGCCTCGGACGTCTCGGCCAGCTCCTCGGCATCGAGGTGATCCAGATCGGCGGTCAACCGACGGCCCAGGCGCCGGAAATACCCGCTGTCGGGCCCCGCCTTGCGCCCGGCAACCCCGGATCCTGCCCTGTTACCGCCTGTGAAAGGCATCTTGCAACACTTCCTGCACTGCAGACGGCGTGGATCACACGTCGTCGGGGTCCCACACGAACGACCGATTAGCCGTCCATCGCCACTGTAGATGGGCACTTCCGCCCCCGCTATGCGAGGCCGCCCACGGTCGGTTGAGTACCCAATACACGCGGGTTTTGCACCACCGAAAAAGTCCGGACCGACGGGTACGGCAATCGCACCGCGACCACGCCGCCCGCTCGCGGCGATCCGGCCGTGCAGACGGCGGTGCGAGTCGTGCCGACGACGGATTTCCGCGACAACGCCCGCCACCCTCACCGAATCCGGCGTACCCGCCGCGTAGGCTTCGGCCCGTGCCCGATCTACCCCGCCCGGCGCTCGTCGTCGCCCTGCCCGGTACCGGCTCCGACGCCGACTTCGCCCGCCGCGCGTTCGGACCCGCCTGTGCCGCATTGGATCTGCCGTTCCTCGCGGTCGAACCCGATCCGCGCGCGGTGGTGGCCAGCTGCCGGGCCGCCCTGGACACCGCGGCCCGCTCCGGGCCGGTGCTGGCCGCCGGTATCTCGCTGGGTGGTGCCATCGCCGTCGAATGGGCCCGCGCGCGAGCCGATTCCGCGTTCGGCGTGATCGCCGCGCTGCCCGCCTGGACCGGTACCGACACCGGCGACTGCCCCGCGGCGCTCAGTGCCGCGACCACCGCGGCCCAGTTGCGCACCGACGGCCTGGACGCGGTGATCGAGCGCATGCGCGACAGTAGCCCGGCCTGGCTGGCCGCGGCCCTCACGCAATCGTGGACGAGCCAGTGGCCGCATCTGCCCGACGCCCTGGAGGAGGCCGCGGGCTACCCCTGGCCGACCCCGGAAACCCTTGCCGCGCTGAGCGTTCCGGCGACCATCGTGGCCGCCGTGGACGATCCGGTCCATCCGCTGCCGGTGGCCCGGCGCTGGGCCGAGCTGATCCCGCGGGCCGAGCTGCACCGGATCACGCTCGACGAACTCGGCGCCGATCCCGCGATCCTGGGTACCCGGGGGCTGGCCCGGCTCGCCGGACGTCACGTCGCCCACCGCTAGCCGCTGTGTCCCTCGGCCGGTTCACCGCCCGCCGAATTCGACCGCCGCTCAGACGGCAACCGGGCAACCGCGGCGCCGGGCAATACAGGACACATCGTCAACGAATCCCGGTCCGGCCGAGTCCATTACCCGACAGGTAATCGACCGGCCTACCGGGAACGGTCAAGGTGGACGGCATGATCACCAACGCCACCCGTACCGTCGTCGAGGAGTTGCTGCACCGCATCGCCGTGGGCGACCCCGAGCGCATCGCCGAACTCTACGCACCGGACATCGATTGGAAGCTGGACTGGCCGGAGAGCGAGCACGGCCGCGCCGCCACGCCCTGGATCGCGCGCCGCGGCACCCGCGCCGACGCCGCCCGGCATTATCGGCAACTCGCCGAGCACCATGTCCCCGAGGCGGTCGGCACTCAGATCGAGCGCATCCTCGTCGACGGCTCGGATGCCGTTGTGCTGGGCGAGATCCGGCAGACCGCCCGTGCCACGGACCGCGCCTACCGCTCCCGCTTCGCCCTCCACGTAACGATCGAGAACGGCCTCATCACCCGCCACCACGTCTACGAAGACAGCCTCGCCGTAGCCCAAGCCTTCACCGAAACCCCTGAACGACCCGGGAACTGAATCGCCCACACCCGAACACCCCTCAGCCACAAACATTCTCGACCAACCCACCCACCCCAACCCCGACACACCCACCACGACAGTGCCTGCACCCCCACCCACGGTCCCGGCACGCCCATCACCACCATCCCGGCACTCCCACCACCGCGTTCCCGGCGTTCCCGGCACTCCCACCACCGGTTTCCTGGCACGTCAACACCACGGTCCCCCACCCATCGCAATAGTCCCGGCACGTCAACTACCACCGCACCCGTGGACCCCACCACGGCTGTCCCGACACCCACCACCGTCCGACACACCCACCACCACAATCCCGACACGCCAACCGTGACGAACCCCGCGCCCATCGCGATGGTTCCGGTGCGTCAACTGCCACGGTCTCCGTGTGCCCATCACGGCGATCTCGGGCGCCTATTACCGTTCGGCGCGCCCATCACCAAGATCCCGGCACGCTTTTGGCCGGGACCTGCCGTCCTGGATTCCGGCCGAAGGCGCGCCAGGATGTCGGTGAGTGCCGTTGCTGTACTAGCCGCGGCCGAGGGGGCGGATGGCAGGGTCCTCGGTGCCGTGGCGCGGTGGTGGCTGTTGGCGGGGTGGCGGTGGGGGGCGGTGCTGTGGTTGGTACTGCGGTGGTGGCTGGTGATGTGGCGGTTGCTGCGGGGGCGGCGGTTGCCGGTGTTGCGGCTGTTGCTGCGGGGGCAGCGGCCTGGGTTGTGGTTGTTGCTGCGGGGGTGGCTGCCGGTATTGGGGTTGCTGAGGAGGCAGCGGAGGCCGCTGTTGCGGCGGCGGGCGGTGCTGCGGTGGAGGCCGATGCTGTGGCTCCTGCGGCAGTCGCTCGTCCCACGGCACTCGGCCATCCTGGGGTGGGCGCTGATCCTGCGGCAGCCGCTGATCCTGGGGCGCCCGCTGATCCTGGGGCGCCCGCTGATCCTGCACCGCCCGCTGATCCTGCACCGCCCGCTGATCCTGCGGCAGGCGCTGATCCTGCGGCGGACGCTGGCCCTGCGGGGGGCGTTGGCCCTGGGGCGGGCGCTGGTCCTGCGAGGGGCGTTGACCCTGGGGCGGGCGCTGGTCCGGGGTGACTGCCGGGAACTGTCCGGTGGACAGTTGTTGCATCGCCGAGCCTCCGGTGCCGCTGCGCGGCTGCTCCGGCATCTCGGCGGGGACGGCCGGGTGCTGTCCGGTGGCGTAGGCCGGGTGCTGCCCGGTGGCGTAGGCCCGGGCGGCGGCCGCCTGGGCCTGCTGCGCCTCCTGCGCCTGCAGTTGCGCCTGGCGCTGCTGCTCGTGCGCGGCCATCAGCTGATCCGCCAGCTCCTGCGGCAGCACCACCGGCAGCGGCTCCCGCACCGGCAGCGGCTCGTCGCCGCGCCGCACCACGGTCTCGGCGAGCAGCGCGCGGGCCGAAGCCACCAGCGGGCCACCGTCGTCGGCGGCACCGGACGGGCCCGCCGCGACCAGGCGCAGCATCCAGCGCTGCCCGTCGACGCCGATGAACCGCAGATCGGCACCCTCGGTGACCGCGTGCAGTTCCCGCCCCCACGGACCGGTCTGGGTCGACACCTGCGCACCGTCGTTGCGCAGCGAATCGCGCAGTTCGTTGACGACCGACCGCCACTGCCCCGGCGATTTGGGCGCGGCGTAGGCGGCCACCGTGAGCCGCCCGTGCGGGGTCGCCAGATGCACCGCCTGCGGGGTGCCGTCCGGCGTCATCTCGACCTGCAGCTGCCCGCCCTCGGGCACCGGCAGGATCACCGACCCCAGATCCAGGCGCTGGTCGGCGACATCGTCGAGCAGATCGGCGACGTCGTCGTAGTCGTACGGACCGCTGCGCCCGGCGGATTCGGCGCCCTCGAAGTCGTAGCGACCGGGCCCGGGGGCGGCGGGCTCGTCGTCGTACCAGTCGTCCTCGTCGTATTCGGCGGCCTCGTCGTAGCCGTAATCGTCCTCGTAGTCGTCGTAGGACCGTCTGGGGGGGAGGTCGTCCCCCGCCTTCTTCTTCCGACCGAACATCGTCATGCCTCCTTGTCGGCCGCCCCACCGGCCGTCTGCGCGGCCAGGCTCGCATGCCCGCCGCTGGACCCGTAACCGCCTGCGCCACGCGAGGTTTCGTCGAGCCGGTCGACCTCCACGAAGTCCACCAGCTCCACCCGCTGCACCAGCAGCTGCGCGATGCGGTCACCGCGCCGCAGCTCGATGCGGGTGCGCGGGTCGTGGTTGATCAGGCAGACCTTGATCTCACCCCGGTAGCCCGCATCGACCGTCCCGGGAGTGTTGACGATCGACAGTCCCGTCTTCGCGGCCAGCCCGGAGCGCGGATGGATCAATCCGACCGTGCCGATCGGAAGGGCCACGGCGACACCGGTGCCGACGAGCACCCGCTCCCCCGGCTCCAGGATGACGTCCTCGGTGGTACACAGGTCCACGCCCGCGTCGCCCGGATGCGCCCGGGTGGGTACGGGGATGCCGGGATCGAGCCGCAGCAGAGGGATAGATGGAATACCGGTCACGTACAGCGAGCCTACGCGGTTGGTCGGCGGTCGCGGCAGCGACGTGGCCCAAGCGCGCCGCACCGCAACAATGCGACGACCTGCTGCCCGCCGCGATCCGCCGACGCGTCCTGACTTAGTCTGATGTCGTGTCCGACCAGCCCACGGCAGACCCCCACGCCGCCCCCTCCGCACCAGGGCCCGAGACCATGAGCCGACCCGAGATCACCGCCTACTCCGAACGCCTGTGGGTGCCGCTGTGGTGGTGGCCGGTGGGCCTGGCCATCGCGGGCCTGCTGGCGGCCGAGATCCACATGGGCGCACCGGGAGTCCGGGCCTGGCTGCCGTACGTGCTGCTGCTGCCGGTGCCGGTGTGGGCGCTGGTGTGGCTGAGCCGCCATCGAGTGGAGGTCGGGCCGGATGCGCACGGAACCACCGAATTACGAGCGGACCGCGCCCATCTGCCGGTAACGTATGTGGCCCGGGCGGCAACGGTTCCGGCCAGCGCCAAGAGCGCGGCACTGGGCAGACAGCTCGACCCCGCCGCCTACGTCCAGCATCGCCCCTGGATCGGGCCGCTGGTACTGCTCGTCCTCGACGACCCGGACGATCCGGCGCCGTACTGGCTGGTCAGTACGCGCCACCCCGACCGGGTCCTGAAGGCGTTGGGCCTGCCGGACAAGGGCTGAACCCGAAAAGCGCCCGCGACGCGAGCTGACCGGCTGCGTGGCTGTGCACAGCGAACGGTCAGGCAGCGTATCGGGCGCGAACGGGTACTGTCCGGGGGGGGGGGGGGGGGGGGGGGGGGGGGGGAATTAAACCGGGGGGGGGGGGGAGGGGGGGGCAAGCGAGGAGATGAGCAGGGCCCCCGGGTGGGGGGGGGGGGGGGGGGGGGGGGGGGGGGGGCAAAAGGCGG
>NZ_JARWQD010000059.1 GCF_029869545.1 Nocardia wallacei
CACCCCCCCCCCGCGGGGGGGGGGGGGCGGGCGCCCCCCCCCCTGGGGGGGGGGCGCCCCCCCCCCCCCACCCGGCCGTCGTGCTCCTGCCGATCGAGGGGACGGCAGGATCGCGGCCACCGGCATCCGTTGTGGCGTTGTGATCTTGGTCGGCGGCGCGTCCGGCGAACTCGAGGAATGATGGGTGGTACGCGCGAATAAGGTTGGGAGCGACGATGGAAACCGCAGTCGTCTTCGTACTGGCCTGCCTGCTCTACTGGTGGGGAATGCTGTAGACCGGCAGGGCCGCTGACCGCCCACGACGAACTCCGCCCCGGCCGTGAGCGGCCGGGGCGGAGTCATCTTGGAATGTTTGTCGGGGTGGAGTCACCCTTCGAATGTTGTCGGTGCGTGGTCACCTTCGAATGTCGTCGGGTGCGTGGTCACCTTCGGATGTCGTCAGTGCGGACGGCAGTCGGCGCGGAGGCGCCCTCGACTGCGGTCAGCGCGTGCCGACCAGTTCGTCGTCGGTCTGCTCGGCCGTATCGCCCTCGCCACCAACGTTTTTCACGTTGCGCATCAGCACGGTCGCGACGATCGCGGCCGCCACGGCGCTCAGCGCGCCGACGGTGAAGGTGGCCGACATCGCGGAGCTGAAGGCGTGGCGGGCCAGGCCGATCACGCCCTCGTCGGCGCTGCCGAGTGCGCTCGCGATGGACTCCCGGGCCCCGGCCGACACCCAGTCGGGCATCTCGTCGGTGTAGGTCCCGGCGAGGATCGCGCCCAGCACCGCCACGCCCATCGACGCACCCGTCTGCTGCACGGTGTCGTTCAGCGCGGAACCGACACCGGCGTGCTCGGACGGCACGGCGCTCATCAGCGCGCCGATGGCCGCGGGCATCGCCAGGCCGCCGCCTAGCCCGAACAGCGCCGAGGCCAGCGCCACCGGCCAGAAGCCGCTGTCGGCATCGAGCATCGCCAGGGCACCGAAGCTCGCGGCGACGATCGCCAGGCCGGTCGCGGTGACGACCTTGGCGCCGAGCTTGCCGACCAGGCTCGCGCCGACCCCGTTGGCGGCCAGCAGCGCGATCGCCATCGGGGTGAACGCCAGCGCCGTGCGCATCGGCGAGTAGCCGAGCACGAACTGCAGGTACTGGGTCAACACCAGCACCAGGCCGCCGTTGGCGAAGTTGGCCAGGACCAGCGAGAAGCTGGAGCCGGTGAAGGTCCGGTTGCGGAACAGGCCGAGCGGCACCATCGGCGAGTCGGTGGTCAGCTCGCGCACCATGAAGGCGATCAGTGCGACCGCCGCCGTGCCGAAGGCGACCAGAATGCGCGTGTCGGACCAGCCGTGCTTGGGGGTTTCGATGATCGCCCACACCAGCGCGACCATGCCGATCATCGACAGCACCATGCCCGGGTAATCGGGCTTGCGCCACGGCCCCTTCGACTCCGGCATCAGCGCCAGCGCGGCCACGATGGCGATCACCGCGATCGGGACGTTCATCAGGAAGACCGCGCCCCACCAGAAGTGATCGAGCAGGACACCACCGACCACCGGGCCGCCGACCATGCCGAGCGTCGCCACCGCGCTCCACGCCGCGATCGCCTTGGGCCGTTCGTCGTCGTCGAAGACGGTGATGAGGATCGACAGCGTGCTGGGCATGATCAGCACGCCGCCGACGCCCATGAACACCCGGCCCGCGATCAGCAGCTCCGGGCTGTTCGCATACGCCGCGAGCAGTGAGGCCGCGCCGAACAGCACCAAACCGATGACCATCACCAGCCGCCGCCCGTAGCGGTCGGACAGGCTGCCCGAGGTGAGCAGCAGGCCCGCGAACACCAGCAGGTACGAGTCGATGATCCATTGAATCTGCTGGGCACTGGCGCCGATATCGGTCGCGATGTCGGGGATCGCCACGGTCAGCACCATGTTGTCGACCACCAGCACCAGCGAACTCAGGCACAGCACCACCAGGATCAACCAGCGGCGCGGGTTGCGGGCGACCGCATCCCGGGCGGTCGTTTCCAGCGTTTCCATCGTGAACCCTTTCCGAGGAGCTTCCGCACGTCGTGCGTTCTGTCGAACACTGTACGGTCAACGAACACTGTGCGCAATAGGTACGTTGTTCGTGATTCCGAACACTGTGCGCTCGATGCGCTATGCTCGGGGGACGAGGAAGGAGCGGTGATGGGCACCCCAACGGAGAAGGCCACGACGGCGCAGCAACTTCCGTCGGTCTGGACGCGGCCACAGCGGGCGCGGCGCGAGACCCCGGCGCTGAGCCGGGACCAGATCGTGAACGAGGCGATCGCGCTACTCGACCAGGAGGGTTTCGAGGCGCTGAGCATGCGCAAACTGGGCGCCCGCCTCGATGCCGGGGCGACCTCGCTCTATACCCACGTGGCGAACAAGGACGAACTCCTCGAGCTGGTCGTCGACCAGGCCATGGGTGAGGCGCGGATTCCGGACGCCATCGAGAACGGCGACTGGCGCGCGACGGTGCTGCTCTTGTCCCGCGAGATCCGCGCGACCATCCTGCGGCATCCGTGGATCGCCGTCGTCCTCAGCAGTGCGGGGCTGGCGCTGCTCGGCCCGAACATGATGCGGGTGACCGAGTCCATGCTGGCGATCTTCGAAGAGGCGGGCTTCGACGACGACACGACCGACCTGGGGGCCGATGCGATCTTCGCCTTCGTCGTCGGCACCACCTCCGGCGAGGCCGCGACGATGACGACGATCGCGCGCAGCGGCCTCGAGGAGAAGGAATGGATCCGGCGCCTGCTGGATGCCACCACGGCGGTGTCGGAGCCCTACCCGCGGACCTACCGGCGGGCCGTGGAACACCGCGACCGCGACCACGCCCGGCTCCGCGAGGACACCTTCGAACGCGAGGTCGGCCTGATCATGGACGGCATGGAGGCACAGCGGCGCCGACGCTGAGCAGACGAAGGCCCCCCCCCCGGAACCGGGGGGGGCCGGGCGAGGACAAAAAAACGCGGGTTCGGTTTTGGCCCACGCGAAGCTGGTTTGGTTTCCCCCCGGGCCAAACCGCAACCCCTTTATTTGGTTACGGCCACGCCCCCCCCGTTATCCGGGGGGGGCCCTTCGTCTGCTCAGCGTCGGCGCCGCTGT
>NZ_JARWQD010000060.1 GCF_029869545.1 Nocardia wallacei
TTCTTCCGGGTCGCGGCGGCGGGTGGGGCGGGGGGGGGGGCTTTCGATCGGGTTGGGGCCGGTGGGGCGGGGCGTGGTGTTTTCTGCCGTGGTGATGCGGGGCGCGGTGGTTTCGGCCGTGGTGATGCGGGGCGTGGGGGATTCAATCGTGGTGATGCGGGGCGCGGGGGATTTGAGCGTGATGCGGATCGTGGGGCGGGGCGTGGGGGTTTCGGGCGCGGCGAGGGGCGGCCGGGGCGTGATGGTGAGCGCGGTGGTTTTCGGCGTGCCGACGACCGGCGGGCCAGGGACGAGCGTGGCGGTTCCGAGGCGGGGCGCGGATTCGATAGGGACAGTGGGACATTCGGCCCCGGCGAGCGTCGAGAGCCCGGGGAACGTCGCCGGGGCGGCGAGGGTGCGCAGGGGCCGGGTGGCCGGGCGCACGACCGCCGCGACGCCCGGCCGGACGAACCGGCGCTGCCGGAGGATGTGCAGGCCGCCGATCTGGACTCGGCCGTGCGCCGCGACCTGCTGAGCCTGGACAAGAACAACGCCGAGACGGTCGCCCGGCACCTCGTCATGGCCGCCCGGCTCCTGGACGAGGAGCCGGAACTGGCGCTGGCCCACGCCCGGGCGGCGCGGCAGCGGGCCGGGCGGATCGCGGTGGTCCGAGAGACCGCCGGTGTGATCGCCTATCACGCCGGTGAATGGGCGGAGGCGCTGTCCGAGCTGCGGACCGCCCGCCGGATGTCCGGTGGCGCGGGCCTGCTGGCGGTCATGGCCGACTGTGAACGCGGACTGGGCCGTCCGGAGCGCGCGATCGAGCTGGGTCGCAGCGACGAGGCCCGGCAACTGAGCGGGGACGAGGCCGCCGAACTGCGGATCGTGGTCGCGGGTGCGCGCATGGACCTCGGCCAGTACGACCAGGCGGTGGTCTCACTGCAGACGCCCGACCTGGATCCCTCCCGCACCGGTTCGTCCGCCGCGCGCCTGTTCTACGCCTACGCCGAGGCCCTGCTGGCGGCGGAGCGCACCGACGAGGCCCTGAAGTGGTTCCTGAACGCGGCCTCCGCCGACCTCGACGGCGAAACCGACGCCGAGGAGCGCGCGGACGAACTGGCAGGCGGCGGGGACTACGACGAGGACGACGGTGACGACCCGGACAGCGAGACCAGGTAGCGGCCCGCACCCGAGGAACCCGGACGGTCTCAGGGCAGCCACGCACAGACGAGTAGCAGGAAAACGAACGGGCAGTGGGCATCCGGGCGCCGGATGCCGGAGTAGGTGGAGGCAGTGACGCGGTTGAGGGAGCGGTTCGGGGCGCTGCTGCTGGACCTGGACGGCACGCTGTATCGCGGTAACGACGTGATTCCCGGTGCGCCGCAGGCACTGTCGGGCGCGACGAGTCCGCAGGCGCTGATGTATGTCACCAACAACGCCAGCCGATCGGCCGCCACGGTCGCGGGTCACCTGGCCGAATTGGGTTTCGCCGCAACGGAGAACGAGGTCGTGACCAGTGCGCAGGCGGCGGCCCACGTGCTCGCCGGGCGGCTGTCCCCGGGCGCCACTGTGCTGGTCGTCGGCACCGACGATCTGGCCGCCGAGGTCGAGCGGGTCGGTCTGCGTCCGATTCGCCGCTTCGACGGTGCCGCGCCCGACGCCGTGGTGCAGGGGCATTCGCCGCAGACCGCGTGGCCGGATCTGGCGGAGGCGGCCTACGCGCTGCGCGCCGGGGCGTTGTGGGTGGCCGCGAATACCGACGCGACACTGCCGAACGAGCGCGGCCTGGCGCCCGGTAACGGCTCGATGGTCGCCGCCCTGCGCGCGGCCACCGATCTCGAGCCGACCGTGGCGGGCAAGCCGTACGCGCCCCTGCTGGAGGACGCGCTGGAGCGCGCCGGTACGCGCGATGCGCTGGTCGTCGGCGATCGCCTCGACACCGACATCGACGGCGCGCTCTGCGTGCACCTGCCGTCGCTGCTGGTCCTGACCGGCGTCAGCACCCTCGAGGATCTTCGCAGGCGCCCGGCGGATCGCCTCCCCACCTACGTCGCCGAGTCTCTCGACGCGCTGAATCATCCAGTGGCGCAAGCAAACCCGCTCCCCACCGACACGAAAGACATCGCGGACCGACTGGCCGAGCGTCTGCGTCAGCACCCGGGCCGGGCGGTCGCCCTCACCCGCTGGACCTGAAAGCCGCGCCTGTCCGGTGACCTTCCCGCACAATGGGACGGGTTGCGGAGCGGGAGGTGGCATGGCGTCGGTGGAGATGCGGGATCTCGGTTCGGCGGAGCTGGGGGAGGCGGCCGGGGTGCTCGGGCGGGGGATGCGAGAAAATCCCATCGTGGTGCGGGTCTTCGGGGCCGAGCCCGCGTCCCGGGAGCGGTCGCTCACGAGATTCTTCCGGTTCGGATTGCGGGGGCTGGTCCGGCAGGGGACGGTGGCGGCGGCATTTCGCGACGGACGGCTTGTCGGCGTGTGCGGGATGGGGCGGCCGCGCGAGCGCGGGCCCGGTCCGGTCGAGAATCTCGCCGCGTTGTCGGCGATCGCGCTGAGTCACCCGCCCGGGACGGCGCTGCGCATCGTGCGGTGGACCGGCGCGTGGGCGCGGCGCGACCCCGACGAACCGCATTGGCATCTCGGCCCGGTCGCCGTCGACGCCGGATTGCAGGGTCAGGGCATCGGCAGCGTGATGCTCGAACAGTTCTGCGCCCGAATGGAATCCGAGCGGGCAGTCGGATATCTCGAGACCGACAAGCCCGAGAACGTCAGCTTCTACACGAGATTCGGGTTCACGGTGGTGGGGGAGGCCGACATCCTGGGCGTCCCCAACTGGTTCATGCGGCGTGGCCCGGGGCTGCCGGATCGACGATGAGCCGGGGCCGAGAACTCACCGGGACCGCGCGGACTCCGGTGCCGCGCCGCCGGACCTGTTCACCAGGCCGACGAGGACCGCGCCCGCGCGGCGGCGGGCGATGGCGGCGAGTTCGTGGGCGGCGGTGGGGAGCTTGAGCCACCACCGCTCGCCGCAGCGGTAGTCGTCGGTGCGCGCGAGGCGAGCGGCCAGGTCGGGGCGCTGGAGCAGCAGGTAGCGGCGGGCGCGGGCGGCGTGCATGGGGTCGGAGGCGATCTTGATGTGGTCGGCGTGCTCGATCAGCGGGATCGTGAATTCGATGTTCTGCCAGGTGCTTTCGGCCTTGTTCTCGATACGGATGCGGGCCTCGGGAACGCCGAGCCGCGTGCGGGCGTACCGCGCCATCACCTCGGCCTCGGGCCATTTCCGCCGGACCGCCCCGCCGGTGAACACCATGATGCCCGCGCGGCCCGGATCCATCGAGCGCGCGGCGATGCGGCACCGCCAGCGCTGCAGCGGGTGGGTGCCGCCGTCCGCCCGGGGCGGAAAGCCGAGCACCACCACGGCTTCGGTGCCGCCACGGGGCCCCGAGGGCAGGCCCGCGTTCGGGTACCGCCGCGACGCCCGCCGGTGCAGCCATTCGGCCGCCGCGACGGGCACGGCCGCGCCGAGCGCCGCCGCGGCCCACCACCGGCTCGCCCCTAGTCGATCGCGTCGCACGGACCACATTGTGCCAGCGTCGACGAACGGCGCGGGGACGGTGGTCCCGACGGCCGGTCGGCGCCGGACGGCTCGCTGATGTGTTGTGTTCTGCCACAACGACCTCAGGGGTGCTGTTATCGACAGTCCTCGCCGACGGCGATCGGGCACAACGATGTTCGGGCCGATATTAAGCTCGGCGACGCTCGAGAACGTCGACGGTTGCGGGAGTGGGCGATGCCGCAGAGAGCCGTGGGCTTGCGCCGGGGTGCGGCGCCGGGCCGGAGCAGGGGGACCCCGGGGCACAAAAAGGACACGGCCCCCCCGGTGGTCGGCGCGCGGGGTGAGGCCGGCCAGGGCCGGACCGCCGCGCAGCTCGGTGCGCGAACTCGTCACCTCCATTCTCGTGGGGAGGACCGAGGAGCTCGCGGCCGAGGCGCCGCTGGTCCGCGCGCTGGTGGAG
>NZ_JARWQD010000061.1 GCF_029869545.1 Nocardia wallacei
CCCCGCCCCCTCTGCACCCTCAAATAACCCCCGCCCCGGCCCCCCCGCCTAACCGGGCCGCCGCCGGGGCTCCAGGGGACCCCCCATCAATACCCCCGGCCGGCGGCTGGTGCTTCCCCCCCCGCGCCCCCCCCCGCCGGCAACGACCGCGACCGCCGACGCCGGGAACAAAGCGAGCGCAGACGCCGGGAACGAAAGCAGGCGCAGGCGTCGGGAATGAAGGTGGGCGCAGGGGCCGGGACGGATGTGCGGAAGGGTGGGTGGGGCGGTCAGGAGCCGGAGAGGCGGGGTGGGCGGCGGCGGATTCGTTCGGAGGGGCGGGATTCGACCCAGGAGAGGAAGGCGGCCAGGGCGCCGCGGTCCAGGGCCAGCTCGTAGCTGCCGTCGCCGTCGGATACCGCGATCACGATGATGTCGTCGGTCATGATGTCGTACTCGTCGCCGACCGGGCCGCGCCGATCCACGACCTCGATGCCCAGGCGGCGGATCGAGGCGTCCGCGCCCAATTTCAGGCTCGTCAATTTGAAGAAGACCAGGCGGTCCTCGCCGTAGCGGATCAGGCCGTGCCGCCAGCCCTGACCGCCCTTGGCGGGCAATACGCGCAGGATCGCGGCGGTACCGCCGCGGCGCAACATGACGAACCGGTAGACCGAAATCAGCGCCAGGGCGACGAGCAGCAGCACCAGAATGAGAAGCAGCACCATCCCGGTCCGCAATCCAGGTCCGTCCCTTCGCCTTTGCCCCTGTGCCGTTGCGGGTACCGTGCCATCCCGAACAAGGTCACCGTTGGGGGCGAGTCTACAAACCGTCCCGAACCGCGGTGCGCGCGGTACTCGCGGCACGGTAAGGGCGTGGCACACAGCGTAATCCGGGGCCGGTGCGCGGGACTCGCAATCGGCGCATCCGACCGTCGAATCCCGCTGCCTCCGGGTCAGCCGATGCTGAACGGCGCTCCCCACACGGTGATCATGCTTTCCGCGGCGTCGGTGGAGACGTCGGCCATCGTGAAGGCCCGGGCCTGCGCATACCCGCCGCAGCCGTTGACCGCGAAGGTCTCGTCGGTCCAGCTGACGCTCGCGTGCGAGCCCTTCACCGTCGGATGCCGCTTGTGGTCCTCGTTGCCGTAGTCGTCGGGCTGCTCGATATCCAGCAGGTACCGGGCGACCGCCTGACCGGGCCCGATGGTGAGCGTCTCGGTGGCCCCGATCACCGGCGCCGCGGGCACCAGCGCACCGTTGGAGGTCGTGGTGCCCTGAGTATCCGTTTCTTGCGACGTCAACGACGCGATATCCACCTGGCACCCGACCACATATCCGGGATTCAGCTGGATACCGGCCGAGGATGCCCCCGGACCCGAAACATCCGCGATCACACGGCCGCTCGTCCAGACGTTGCGGTGCAGCGGCGTCGCGCCCATCGAGCCGCTGATCTTCGCCGACTCGTCCACGATGGACAGCGTGACCTCCGTGCCGTCGCCCAGCGTGGCGGTGATCGAACCGCCCGGCAGCGGCACGAAGGTATCGGCATTCGCCGCGCCCGCGGAACACAAACCCATTCCGACGGCCACCGCCAGCGCCAGTCCCGACACCCGGCCACATCGCAAAGCAATACTGCGGATCATGCGCCTTCCTTTCGCAGAGCCGGGTCAGCCGATGCTGAACGGCTGGCCGTACAGGGTGAGCTTCTGATAATCGGGGCCGATGACCTCGACGACCGCGAAACTGCGGGCCTGCGCATAACCGGCGCAGCCCTGCACATCCATCGGGACGTCCCGGTAATTCAGGTAGTACTGCCCGGACTTGGTCATGTCCTTGTTGTTGATCTGCACCCACTTCACCTCACCGGGGCTGATCGGGAACGACAGCCCGGCGGCGGCCGACGGTGTCTGCGACAGGGTGACGGCCAGCGAGGGGCCGAAATTCCCCAGCGCGACCTGACATCCGACGATGTAGCCGACGGTGAGCCCGGAGGATCCGTGTGTCGACGAATTGTTGGTGCCCGGCTCGTTCAGGGCACCGTTGTTGGGCCCGACCTCACCCGGCGGCGTATCGATGTCAACTGTGACGTTGCCGGTGACCCACGCGGTGCGCCCGGCGCCGTTGGCGGCCAGCGACGGCGAGATAATCGCGCGCTCGCCGGTGTTGGTGATTTTCACCCCGCGGCCCTCGATATGCCCGTCGGGCAGCGGCACAAATGTGTCCGCCCGGGCCGCGCCCGGCGACCACAATCCGACAGCGGTCACGAAAATTGCTGCGGCCGCGCCGATTCGCGCCCGCCACCGCAACCCTGTTACCTGGTACTTGTTCATCCACCCCTCGCTCATCGTGGCGAGGCCGCCCCGTACTACCGATGGCGACCACGCGTGCGCCAACTAGCCAGTGCTGAGGTAATGCTCGGTACTTCAGGTGGAGCTGGAAAGCCGAGAAAGCCGACGAACAATCGGCGAGTTCGGTCTCGAACGGACCGTTGCCAGATGTTAACAGCAAAGGCCCCCAGGGCAATTCCCCGGGGGCCTCGCTCGATTATTACGCGCCGGAAATCAGGCGTTCGCGGCCTCCGCCGCGCGCACCTGTCCCCGCGCCACATTCTGATCCTGCTCGGAGGCATTCGGATCGGCGAGCACCGCACGCGCGGCGGTGACATCCACATCACCGGCGAATTCCGCGGATTCGGCGAGAATCCGCACCGACGACGCGGTCACCGAGAAGAAACCGCCGTGCACGGCGGCGACGATGCGCTCGCCCTCGGTGCTGTCGATGGTCACCGTGCCGCCCTCGACCAGCTGGCCGAGCAGCGGCTCGTGGCCGTGCAGAATACCGATCTGCCCCTCGGTGGTCTCGGCGATGACGAAATTCGCCCGCCCCGACCACAGCCGCCGTTCGATGGCGACCAGATCAACTGACATGTCAGCCATGGTGGACTACTTTCCGGCGATCTTCTTCGCGGCCGCCTCGACGTCGTCCAGGCCACCGCAGGAGTTGAACGCCTGCTCCGGCAGGTGGTCGAACTCGCCCTTGCAGACCCGGTCGAAGTCGTCGATGGTCTGCTCCAGCGGCACGACCGAACCCGGCTGACCGGTGAACTTCTCGGCCACGATGAAGTTCTGACCGAGGAACTTCTCCAGGCGGCGGGCGCGGCCGACGAGGACCTTGTCCTCCTCGGAGAGCTCGTCCATACCGAGGATGGCGATGATGTCCTGCAGCTCCTTGTACTTCTGCAGGATGCGCTTGACCTCGTTGGCCACCGCGAAGTGCCGGTCGCCGACGATCGAGGCCTCGAGGATGCGCGAGGTCGAGGTCAGCGGGTCGACGGCCGGGTAGATGCCCTTCTGCGAAATCGGGCGCGACAGCTCGGTGGTCGCATCCAGGTGCGCGAAGGTGGTCGCCGGCGCCGGGTCGGTGTAGTCGTCGGCGGGCACGTAGATCGCCTGCATCGAGGTGATCGAGCGGCCGCGGGTCGAGGTGATCCGCTCCTGCAGCTGACCCATCTCGTCGGCCAGGGTCGGCTGGTAA
This sequence comes from Nocardia wallacei, assembly GCF_029869545.1. Classification (GTDB taxonomy): domain Bacteria; phylum Actinomycetota; class Actinomycetes; order Mycobacteriales; family Mycobacteriaceae; genus Nocardia; species Nocardia wallacei_A. The sequence goes on from NZ_JARWQD010000061.1 coordinate 3,513, forward strand.
CCGACGGCGGAAGGCATGCGGCCCAGCAGGGTCGACACCTCGGAACCGGCCTGGGTGAAACGGAAGATGTTGTCGATGAACAGCAGCACGTCCTGGCCCTGCACATCGCGGAAGTACTCCGCCATGGTCAGCGCGGACAGCGCCACGCGCATACGGGTGCCCGGCGGCTCGTCCATCTGGCCGAAGACGAGGGCGGTGTCCTGCAGGACGCCCATCTCCTCCATTTCCAGGTGCAGGTCGGTGCCCTCACGAGTGCGCTCACCGACGCCCGCGAACACCGAGGTGCCGGAGAACTCGCGCGCGATACGGGTGATCATCTCCTGGATCAGCACGGTCTTGCCGACACCGGCACCACCGAACAGGCCGATCTTGCCGCCCTTCACGTACGGGGTGAGCAGGTCGATGACCTTGACGCCGGTCTCCAGGATCTCGGTCTTGCCCTCGAGCTGGTCGAACGGCGGCGGCTGGCGGTGGATGCCCCACTGCTCGCCGTCGCGGCCGGTGCCCGGCGCGTCGAGGCAGTCGCCGAGGGCGTTGAACACATGGCCCTTGACGACGTCGCCGACCGGGACCGAGATCGGCTTGCCGGTGTCGGACACCGGCACGCCGCGGACCAGGCCGTCGGTCGGCTGCATCGAGATGGTGCGGACGATGTTGTCGCCGAGGTGCTGTGCGACCTCGAGGGTCAGCGTCTTGGCCACCGACGGGAGGGTGACCTCCGCGTGCAGGGCGTTGAACAGCTCGGGAATGGCACCCCGCGGGAACTCGACGTCCACGACGGGGCCGATGACCCGGGCGACGCGGCCTGTGCCAGCGCCCGCCCGGCTCGTGTTTTCTGCAGTAACTGCTGCGGTCATTTGTCTTCTTCCTAGGTGGGCTCGGGCTCAGTCGCTAGGACTTGCTGCCAGCGCATTCGCGCCGCCGACGATTTCACTGATTTCCTGCGTGATGTTGGCCTGCCGGATCGAGTTCGCCTGGCGGGTCAGGTTGTTCACCAGATCCGTGGCATTGTCGGTGGCGGCCTTCATTGCCGTGCGGCGCGCGGCCGACTCCGAGGCCGCGGCCTCGAGCAACGACGAGTAGATGCGGGTGTTGATGTACTTCGGCAGCAGCGCCGCCAGCAGCGTGTCCGCATCGGGCTCGAACTCGTACTGGGCCGTGACCTCCGCGTCGGCGGAATCGGTGAACGAATCCGGGCCCATCTCGTAGTTCTCGTCGACGAAGCTCACCTGGATCGGCGCCAGCCGGCGCACCTCCGGGGTCTGGGTCAGCATCGAGACGAATCGCGTGTACACGACGTGCAATTCGTCCACACCGGCCATGGTGCCCGTCCCGTTCGGCAGCTCCACCTCACCGTCGGCGCCGGCCATGAATGCCTCCACCAGGTGATTGCACGCGGCCGACGCGTCGGTGTAGTTCGGGCGCTGGGAGAAGCCGACCCACGAACCGCTCACCTCGCGCTGGCGGAAGGTGTAGTACGTCAGGCCCTTGGCACCCATCACGTAGAGCACCGGCTCCTTGCCCTCGCCACGCAGCGTGGTGACCAGCTCCTCGGCGCGCTTGAGCACGTTGGAGTTGTAGCCGCCGCACATGCCGCGGTCGCTGGTGATCACCAGGATCGCGGCGCGGCGCGGATTCGGGCGCTCCACCAGCAGCGGGTGGTTGAGATTCTGGGAGGCGCCGGCCAGCTCGCCGAGCACCTTCGTGATCTCCTCCGAGTACGGCTTGGCCGCCGCGACCCGGGCCTGCGCCTTGGTGATTCGCGAGGTCGCGATCAGCTCCTGAGCCTTGGTGATCTTCTTGATCGAGCTCACACTGCGAATGCGGGAGCGCAATTCGCGCACGCTTGCCATCAGCTACTCACACTCCCTTCAATCGCTCGGTCTTCGACAGACATCGGTCTACGACCCGATCACTTCTCGACGTGCTTGCGGGTGACCGCCAGCGACTCGACCTCTTCGTGGTCCAGCTCGCCCGCGCCGGCCTCGTTCACGACGCGGCTGCCGTCGGAGGCCAGGAAGCCCTGCTTGAACTTCTCGGTCGCGGCCTTGAACTGCTCGGCAGCCTCGCCCTCGACCCGCTTACCGCCCTCGATCGCCTTGAACGCGTCGGCGGCGCTGCGGTGCAGATCCTCCAGCAGTTCGGCGTTGAAGCGGCGGACGTCGCCGACCGGCACCGAGTCGAAGTAGCCGCCGTCGACCAGGAAGATCGACACGATCTGGTCCTCGACCGCGACCGGGCTGTACTGGTCCTGCTTGAGCAGCTCGACCCAGCGCGCGCCGCGCTCCAGCTGCGCCAGCGAGGCGGCGTCCAGGTCGGAGGCGAAGGCGGAGAACGCCTCCAGCTCGCGGTACTGGGCCAGCTCCAGGCGCAGCGAACCGGCCACCTGCTTCATGCCCTTGGTCTGCGCGGCGCCACCGACGCGGGACACGGAGGTACCGACGTTGATCGCCGGGCGCACACCCTTGTTGAACAGGTCGGACTCGAGGAAGACCTGGCCGTCGGTGATGGAGATGACGTTGGTCGGGATGAACGCCGAGATGTCACCGGCCTTGGTCTCGATGATCGGCAGACCCGTCATCGAGCCCGCGCCCAGCTCGTCGGACAGCTTCGCGCAGCGCTCCAGCAGACGGGAGTGCAGGTAGAAGACGTCACCCGGGTACGCCTCGCGGCCCGGCGGACGGCGCAGCAGCAGCGAGATGGAGCGGTAGGCCTCGGCCTGCTTGGACAGGTCGTCGAACACGATCAGCACGTGCTTGCCCTGGTACATCCAGTGCTGGCCCAGCGCCGAACCGGTGTAGGGCGCCAGCCACTTGAAGCCGGCGGAGTCCGACGCGGGCGCCGCGACGATGGTGGTGTACTCCATCGCGCCGCGCGCCTCCAGCGCGGCCTTGACGCCGGCGATGGTCGAGCCCTTCTGGCCGATGGCGACGTAGATGCAGCGCATCTGCTTGGTCGGGTCGCCCGACTCCCAGTTCGCCTTCTGGTTCAGGATGGCGTCGATGCAGACGGCGGTCTTACCGGTCTTGCGGTCGCCGATGATCAGCTGGCGCTGGCCGCGGCCGATCGCGGTCAGCGCGTCGATGGCGGTGATGCCGGTGGCCATCGGCTCGCCGACCGGCTGGCGCTCCAGCACGGACGCGGCCTGCAGCTCCAGGGCGCGGCGCTCGTCGGACTCGATCTCGCCCAGGCCGTCGATCGGCTGGCCGAGCGGGTCGATGACGCGGCCGAGGAAGTTGTCGCCGACCGGCACCGAGAGCACGTCACCGGTGCGGCGGACCTGCTGGCCCTCCTCGATGGTGTCGAACTCACCCAGGATGACCGCGCCGATCTCGGTGTCCTCGAGGTTCAGCGCGACGCCCAGCACGCCGCCCGGGAATTCGAGCAGCTCGTTGGCCATCGCCGAGGGCAGGCCGCTGATGTGGGCGATGCCATCGCTGGTGTCGGTGACCACACCGACTTCCTCGATGGAGGTCTCGGGGGTGTAGCTCTGGGTGTAGCTCTCGATCGCGCTACGGATCTCATCGGGGGAGATCGTCAGCTCCGCCATGGTTCTTCCTGCTCTCGCTGTCTGGTCTGGAATGTCGGGGTGTGGCGCGCCGGGTTACCCGAGGGACTGGCGCAGCCGCTGCAGTCGGCCGACGGCACTGCCGTCGATCACGTCGTCACCGACGCGCACGACGACACCGGCCAGCAGGCTCGGGTCGACCTGCACGTGCACGGTGACCGGCTTGTCGTAGATGCGCCGCAGCGAGGCCGCCAGGTGTTCCCGCTGCTGCGGCGTCAGTTCCGAGGCGGCACGCACGTGCGCCACGATCTGCTTGCGCAGCGACGCCGCCAGGTCCGACAGGTGGTCGAAGACGACACCGACGTCGCCGTGCGAGCGGCTGACCGCCTGCTCGGCGAGCTGGATCGTGATGTCCTCGGCCTTGCCGGTCAGCAGGCGCGTGATCAGGCCGCGCTTGTCCGCGGCGGACTTGCCGCGGTCGGCCAGGGCCTGCTCGAGGTCCGGATTGTCCTCGACGATGCGACCGAGCCGGAACAGCTCGTCCTCGACGGCGTCGATCCGCTCGCGATCGGCCGCGGCGCGCAGCAGCGCCTCCCGGCCGAGCAGCACCAGCGTGTCGACCAGGTCCCGGGTGCGGGACCAGTCCTCGGCGACGGCCGTGGTCAGCACGGCCTGGGTGGCCGCGCTGATCTTGCCGCCGAAGACGCGTTCGGCCAGTTCGGCGCGCGCCGAACTCGACACCGACTTATCCGCGAGCGCTACACGCAGCGAACGCTGGTCGTCGAGTACGGCGACAACGGCGAACAGTTCGGAGCCCGTCGTGGCGGCGACGGAGTCGCTCCCGGTGAGAGCGGCCGAAAGAGCTTCCCGGGCACGGGAACTCGCCTCGCGGCTCGCTGCGTACATGCTTCCCACTTTCGTGTCGCTACCTTCCGACCCCGATGCCGGCCTTCTCGTCCAGCTCGGCGAGGAACCGGTCGATCGACGCGGCCTGCTTGGCCTCGTCCGACACCGACTGCCCGATGATCTTCTCGGCCAGGTCGACGGCGGTGTTGCCCAGTTCCGACCGCAGCTCGGTCACGATCTGCTGGCGCTGGGCGTCGAGCTGCGCATTGCCCGAGGCCACGATGCGGTCGGCCTCGGCCTGCGCGTCCGCGCGCATCTGCGCGAGGATCTGCTGGCCCTGGGTGCGCGCCTCTTCACGGATGCGCGCGGCCTCGAGCCGGGCCTCGGCCAGCTGCTGCTGGTACTGCTCCAGCGTCGCCTGCGCCTCGGCCTGCGCGGCCTCGGCCTTGGCGATGCCGCCCTCGATCTTGTCCGAGCGCTCGTCGAGCACCTTCATCAGGCGCGGGATGACGTACTTGTAGAAGACGAACCCGATGATGATGACGCAGACGGCCGACCAGACGATGTCGTACGGCTCCGGGAGGAGCGGGTTTTTGTCCTCCGCCGCCTCTTCGGCGAGCAAATGTATCCCGTTCATGGCAATCAGAAGATGAAGCCGGCGACGAGACCGATCAGTGCCAGCGCCTCGGTGAACGCGATGCCCAGGAACATGTTGGTCCGGATGGTGCCCTGCAGCTCGGGCTGGCGGGCGATGCCCTCGATCGCCTTACCGACGACGATGCCGACGCCGATACCGGGGCCGATGGCGGCCAGACCGTAACCGATCGCGCCGTAGCCCTTGACCTTCTCGGAGGTCTGGGCGAGTTCGGCGGCCACGTAGGAGAGGCTCATGAGATTTCTTTCCCTTTCTGTTGCCCACCCGCCGGGCGACGAGGTGGGGCAGTCTTGTGCGGTTGTGCGGTCAGTGCGAGTCGGCGTGCTGCGCCAGTCCGATGTACACGGCGGTGAGCAGCGCGAAAACGTAGGCCTGCAGGAAGATCACCAAGATCTCGAAGAGAGTGAAGGCGAATCCGCCGAGCAGTGCGAACGGGGACAGCCCCTTCATCCAGGCCGCGCCGTCGAACAGGAAGTACTGGGTCGCGCTGAAGAACAGCACCAGCATGATGTGTCCGGCCAGCATATTGGCCATGAGTCGGACGGTCAGCGTGAACGGGCGCAGGATGAAGGTCGAGATGAACTCGATCGGAATCAGCAGCCCGTGCATCGCGATCGGCACATTGGGCACCACGATGCTCGAACGCATGTACTTCCAGAAGCCGTACTTCTTGATACCCACGTAGTTGAACGCGACATAGGCGATGGCGGCCAGCACCAGCGGCATGCCGATTCGCGCGTTCGAGGAGATGTTCAGGAAGGGGATGATGCCCGAGAAGTTCAGGAACAGCACCGTGAAGAAGATCGTCGCGATGAGCGGGAAAAACTTCCGGCCCGATTCCTTGCCGAGGACCTCGTCGCAGATCTGCTCCTTGACGAACAGCAGGCCCGACTCCGCGATGTTCTGCAGCCCGCGCGGCACGATCTTGGGGCTGCGGAATGCCAACAGCATCACCGCGACCAGGACGGCCGTCATCAGGATGCGGATGAGCATCAAACGGTCGAGCTCGAAAGGCGTCCCCTCGAACAGCACAGCTGGAGGGAAGAAATCTGACAGCGACGGCGCGTGAAACTCGGCCGCCAAAGTGGTGACGCTCAGCGTTCTCTCCCGTGTTCGGGCCGCAGGACATGCTTTCGCCTGCGGTTCGATCGGACATTGACGATCTTGTGGTCGACTCAGGTCGGCTCGAGTTCGTCAGCAGCTGCGCGGGTCGGCATACCCGCCATGGCGTCTGTACGTCGGCGACATCGTCGACGGTGCAGAGCCGAACCCCCTCAGGTCCGGCACGGCTGTAAGCATAACCACCCTGGCTCGATGATCGTGATCGCCCCTGGTTTGGCTGCCTACGGTAAAGAGTTTACCAAGCTATCTACGACAACGTGTAGGGGGTGCGCTCAAACATTTGAACGGCCTTGCTCCGCGCGGTCCTCCGGCGTGTCGACCACCGGAACGCGTTGCCGCAGAAGGCCGTACGTTTCCGCGCCCAGCACGATCAGCAGCGCACCGACGACGGTGAGGAACAGGGTGCCGGGGC
>NZ_JARWQD010000062.1 GCF_029869545.1 Nocardia wallacei
TTGGGCGTAACCGGGGCGGGGTGGCTTCTGTTATCAGGTGGCTACCCATCCCCGTTTGGGGGGTTCCCCGGGCGCCCGGGTGGGGCTGGCCCTAGGGGGTCGTCGACGGCGAGATCCGCTGGAGCTACACCGAACTCGTGGACCGGGTGCGCCGGGCCGCGGGCGCCTTCGCCGCGGCCGGGATCGGCAAGGGCGACCGGGTCGCGGTCTGGGCGCCGAATTCGGCGGAGTGGATCGTCGCGGCGTTCGGGCTGCTCACCGCGGGCGGGGTGCTGGTGCCGGTGAACACCCGGCTGAAAACCGAAGAGGCCCACGACATCATCCGGCGCAGCGGCGCCAAGGCGGTGGTGGTGCAGCAGGGCTTCCTCGGCACCGAGTACGCCGCCGACGTGCCCGTGATCGACCTGAAATCCGATTTCCTCTGCGGCAAAACGTCTTTCGAGGCGGCGATGGACGGCACCGATATCGCCGACATCGTCTACACCTCGGGCACCACGGGGCGCCCCAAGGGCGTGATGATGAATCATCTGCAGACCCTTCGCCTGTACGCGGAGTGGTGCGAGCTGGCCGATCTGCGCGAGGGTGACCGCTATCTGATCGTCAACCCGTTCTTCCATACCTTCGGGTACAAGGCGGGCCTGATCGCGTCGCTCATTCGCGGTGCGACGATTCTCCCGGTGCCGGTATTCGACGTGGACCGGGTGCTGGAACTTATTGCGCGCGAGCGGATCACGATGCTGCCTGGTCCGCCCACGCTCTATCACTCGCTGCTGGCGGCGCGGGGTGAGCACGATCTGTCGTCGCTGCGGGCGGCCGTCACCGGCGCCGCCGACATCCCGGTCGAGCTGATTCGCCGGGTGCGCGAGGAGCTTCCGTTCCGGACCATCATGACCGGCTACGGGCTCACCGAGGCCGGGACAGCCACCGCGTCCCGCCCCGGCGACACCTTCGAGCAGATCGCCACCACGGCCGGACATCCCTGCGACGGCGTGGAATTGCGCATCGCGGACGACGGCGAGGTGCTCGTGCGCGGCTACAGCGTGATGCAGGGCTACTGGGACGACCCGCGCGCCACCGCCGAGGCGATCGACGCCGAGGGCTGGCTGCACACCGGGGATCTGGGCAGCCTCGAGGCCGGCGGCCGACTGCGCATCACCGGGCGCAAGAAGGACATGTTCATCGTCGGCGGATTCAATGCCTACCCCGCCGAGATCGAGGGCTTCCTGCTCGAGCACCCGGCCGTGCTGCAGGCCGCGGTGATCGGGGTGCCGGACGAGCGGCTCGGGCAGGTCGGGCGCGCGTTCGTGGTCAAGCAGGGCGCGCTCACCGAAGACGAGTTGATCGCCTGGAGCCGCGACCGGATGGCCGGATTCAAGGTCCCCCGCTCGGTGCGATTCCTGGACGAACTGCCCCTCAACGCCACCGGCAAGGTCATGAAGGACCAACTGCGCTGATTACTCGAGCCGCTACTGACGCGGCCCTTCGAGAATCGTCACCGCCGACACCGCCGTCGGCCCGCCGATATTGTGCGCCAGGCCGATTCGCGCCCCGTCGACCTGGTTGGCGGCGGTGCCGCGTAGTTGTTCGAACAGTTCCACGCACTGCGCGACACCGGTCGCCCCGGGCGGATGGCCCTTGGACTTCAGCCCGCCGCTCGGGTTCACCGGGAGCCCGCCACCGACGGCGGTCACGCCCGCCTCCACCAGCTTGTGCGCCTCGAATCGGTCCGCGAAGCCCAGGTCCTCGTAGCTGATCAGCTCGATACCGGTGAAGAAGTCGTGCACCTCGGCGACATCGATGTCGGTCGGGCGCAGACCGGCCATGGTGAATGCCGCCCGGGCCGCGCGGACCGTGGCGGGGAACGTGGTCATATCCCGTTTGTGCTGGTGCATCACCGAATCCAGCCCGAGCCCGACACCGCGCACCCAGACCGGGCGATCGGTGTAGCGGTCCACCACGTCCTCGGCGGCCAGGATCAGCGCCGCGGCGCCGTCGCTCTGCGGCACGCAGTCGTAGACGCCGAGCGGGTCGGCGACGATCGGCGCCTCCAGCGCCTGTTCGAGGGTGATCTCGAAACGCAGGCGCGCCTTGGGATTTCGCGCGCCGTGCCGGTGGTTCTTGACCGCCACCATGGCCAAATGCTCGCGGGTGGCGGGGGATTCGTGCAGATAGCGGTTCACGTGCAGCGCGAATCCGGCGGGACCGAACAGGCCCAGCTGGTAGTCCCACGCCGGGTCCCGCATCAGCATGCCCCACTCCCCGAGCAGGTCCTTCTGCGCGGTCTCGCGCAGCTTGTCCGCGCCGATCACCAGTGCCACGTCGAAGGCACCGGACGCGATCCCGAACAGCGCGTTGCGCACGGCGTCATTGCCTGTGGCACAAGAGTTCTCGATATGCGTGACGGGAATGCCGGGCACACCCAGCGCGTCGGCCAGCACACCGGCCGGCGGCCCGTCGGTCGTGCCCATCGCCCCGAACCAGGCCGCCTCCAGCTCCTCCGGCCGCAGCCCCTTGTCGACCGCGGCCACACATTCCGCGAAGGCCATCGGCAACAGATCCTTGATACCGAGCGCGAAATGCTCGGCGAATGTAGTCATCCCCGCCCCGACAACGGCTACCTTACGCACGCGACCTCCTCGGTCCCTGGGGTGTCGGGGCGGTCATGCCGCCTCCTCCGGTTCGAAGGCGTAGCCGTAGTCGGGCACGCCGGAGCGGATCGCCACGCGCCGTAGCACCATGCGGCCTCGGGTGCCGATCGTGGCGGTGGCCGGGTCGGCGCCGGTCACCTTGGCCAGGGCACGCACGTCGACATCGTCGAGTTCGACGATCACCAGCGAGTACGGGCTGCGGGAACCCGGGACCGGGATCCGCACGGTCGTCTCGGCGTAGACGGTGCCGGTGCGCGGCAGCGGCACTAGCGTGTAGTCGGTGCTCAGCTTGCCGTCGGGGCCGACGCGGTAGCGCGGCGGGAAGTCGAGTTCCGCACTGCCGCCGTGACATCCGGCCTCCCAGCGCACCTTGGCCTCGAATGCCCGCTCGTAGGCGGCCAGCGAGATCGGCAGGTCGCCGCCGGGCACGAACTCACCCGCGGGAAGCTCGCGCGGTGCGGGCTCGACCCGCCGGACCTCGGTGACCCCGGGCACCACCGTGATCCCGGAGAGATTCGCCTGTTCCACGCCGACCAGCAGCCCGTCGGCACCGTGTTCGGCCATCCAGCCCAGGGCGAAGAGCCCGGAACTCGCGCCCAGCGTCGGCAGCTGCGGCGGCGTAAGGCATTGCGCCGCAGCCTGTTTGTGGTCGACCCCGGCGACGGCCACGGGTGTGTCGAGCCAGGCCGCCGACAGCGAGGCCACCAGTCCCCGCTCGTGCAACAACCGGGGGTCGCCGTAGTCGTGCACGGCACCGACCGCGTTGCGGGTGCGCGCTGGGAGGCTGCGCGCCACCCGGGACGCGATGCGCACCTGCAGACCCGACCGCTCGGACACCAGCGCCGCCGCGGCGCCCGCCGGTTCGAGATCGACGCCGATGACCAGGGTGCGAGGGCGCGCCGAACTCAGCGCGTCCAGCGTCGCCGGTGCGCCGCCCAGCCGCTCGATCACCTCCAGCTCCGGATCCAGCCCCAGCCCGGCCAGCAGCACCGCGGCGTTGCTGCTGTCCACCAGCGGCAGGTCCCGGCTGACCAGGACGACCCGCTCCACCGGCGGGCCCTCGGCCAGCGCCGCCCGCCCGGCCTCGACCGCCAGCGTCACGGCGTCCTCGTCATCGCCGGGCACCCGGCTGTTGCGACCACCCCAGCAGGGCAGATACGTACCGATGGAAGTTATCGACGGCATCGGTCACTCCTCGCTCGCCATATCGCGCCCTAGGCGACCGCGCCCGCGGTCTTGAGCGCGATGATGCGGTCCCAGTCCAGGCCGAGCTCCAGCAGGACCTCCTCGGTATGTGCCGCGAAGGCGGGCCCGGCGCGCAGTTCCGGCGCGCTGACATCGAACTGCACCGGGCTGGACACCAGCTCCAATTCACCTGCGGGGAGCAGGTATTCGTTGGCCCGGATCTGCGCGTCCGCGCCCACCTGCCGGGAGTCCTGCACCGGCGCCCAGGGCCCGGCGAGGGTGGCGAAACGCTCGGTCCACTCGGCCAGCGTGCGGCCCTTGATCGCCTCGCGCAGGATCTGCACGGCCTCGGCGGTGTGCTCCGCGATCGCGGCGGTATCGGCGAAACGCGGATCCTCGGCCAGCTCCGGCCGGTCGATGTGGCGGCACACGTCGGCCCAGAACTTGGCCGGTTGCAGCATGACGAACGACAGGTAGCGATCGTCGGCGGTGGCGTACAACCCGGACAGCGGATTGGTGGGCGCCCCGTGCGCACCCGGCACCGGGGCCACCATCGGCTGGTCCTGGTGCGAGGACAGCGCCACCGAGTGACCGATCGACCACAGCCCGCTGCCCAGCAGCGACACGTCCACGACCGAGGGTTCCCCGGTCCGCTCCCGCCGCACCAGCGCGGCGGCGATACCCCCGGCGAGATTGGTGCCGGAGATGGTGTCGCCGAACGCCGGTCCCGGCGGCGCGATCATGCCCTCGGTGCCGGGCGGGGTGACCGTCGCCGCGACCCCGCCGCGGCACCAGAAGGCGGTCATGTCGTAGCCGCCCCGGTCGGATTCGACGCCGCGCGGGCCCAGCGCGCTGCCGCGCGCGTAGACGATACCCGGGTTCACCGCGCGGATATCGTCCACGTCGATCCCGAATTTGGCGCGGGCCCGCGGCAGGAAGCTGGTCAGGAAGACGTCCGCGCGCCGGGCCAGGTCGTAGATCACCTCGCGACCCTCGGCGACCGTCATATCGACGCCGATACTGCGCTTGCCCCGATTGGCATGCTCCACATTGGGATTCGGATCGCCCTCGACCGTGAAGGCACCCACCCGGCGCAGCCCGCGCTGCGGATCGCCGGTGACCGCGTGCTCGACCTTCACCACATCGGCGCCCCAGTCCGACAGCACCGCGCCCGCCGAGGGGACGAACCCGTACATCGCCACCTCGAGGACCCGGATACCCTCCAGCGGCTTACTCACGACACCACCTCCGCGAGGGTCTTGTGCTCCAGGAACTCCTCCAGCCCGAGCCGCCCCATCTCGCGGCCGACACCCGACTGCTTGTAGCCGCCGAACGGGACGTCGGGGTGAAAGTAGCTGCCGCCGTTGATACTCAGCGTGCCGGTGCGGATGCGCCGCGCCACCGCCTTCGCCCGGTCCGCGTCGGCGCCGAACACCGCGCCCGACAGGCCGTAGATGGAGTTGTTCGCGATGCGGACGGCCTCCTCGTCGTCGGAGTAGGGAATCAGGGCCAGCACCGGGCCGAACACCTCCTCCTGCGCGATCTCGCTGTCCGGGTCGACGTTCGCCAGCAGCGTGGGCTTGTAGAAGTAGCCCGGATCCACCTTCTCCCCGCCGGTCACCAGCGTCGCGCCCGCGGCGACCGCGCGCTGCACCATGCCGTCGACCTTGTCGCGCTGGCGGGCGCTGATCAGCGGGCCCATATAGGTTTTCGGATCGCTCGGATCGCCGTAGGTCACGTGCGCGAAGTTGGCGGCGATGAGCTCGGCGACCTTGTCGTGGTCCTGGTGCGGCACCAGCACCCGGGTGGTGAGGGCACAGCCCTGGCCCGCGTGGGTGACGACGCTGAACGCCGCGAACTGGGCGGAGGCGATGTAGTCGGCGTCGTCGAGCAGGATCATCGCCGATTTGCCGCCCAGCTCCAGGAAGACCTTCTTCACGGTGGCGCTGGCGGCGGCCATGATCTGGCGGCCGACGACGGTGGATCCGGTGAAGCTGACGACATCGACGTCCGGATGCGTGGTCATCCGCTTGCCGACCTCGATATCGGAGGAGGCCAGCACGTTCACCACGCCCGCCGGGATATCGGTGTGCCGGGCGATGATCTCGCCGAGCGCCAGGGTGGCCAGCGGGGTGTCCGGCGCGCCCTTGAGCACCACGGTGCAGCCCGCGGCCAGCGCCGGCGCCAGCTTGGCCAGCGCCAGCTGGTGCGGATAGTTGTAGGCGGCGATCGCGGACACCACACCGGCCGCCTCCCGCTCCACCCAGCGCCGGTGCTGGCGGCCGCGGGCCTCGACCTCGCCGAGGTCCTCGCTCCACGGGTAGTCGGCCAGGAGCCCGGCGTAGTAGCGCACGATCTCGATCGGCGTCTCGAGCTGGTTGCCGTGGGTGAGCATGCGGGTCGCGCCGACCTCCGCGATGGTCAGCTCGCGCAACTCCTCCACGTTGTCCCGCAGCGCCTGGTAGAGCTGGTTCAGGCAGCGAATCCGGAACTGCGGGTTCGTCGCCCAGTCGGTGGTGTCGAATGCCCGCCGGGCCGCCGCGACCGCCGCGTCCACCTCGGCCACGCCCGCCTCCGGGGCGTGGCCGTAGACCGCGCCCGTCGCGGGGTCGAGCGAGGCAAGCGTCCGCCCGGTCTCGACCAGTTGCCCGTCGATCAGCAGCCGCCGGGCCACCGTGACCGCCTGTTCCTGCGTTGACATCCCGTCTCCCTAGCCGATTGCGGAAACTATATTCTCGTCAATAGAGAATGTAACATTCGCATGGCTCCGTGGTGACAACTCGCGACGATCCGTTGGCATCCAGCAGCTCCCAGGACGGATTCGCAGTCGTGGACGCCCGACCCGTTCGGCCCGCGACGGTTGCGGGCCCGGCATGAGCGAGAGTACTGTTCTCATACTTGGAAGGGATATTCTTGTGAAGACGGCAGTGGTCACGGGCGGCGCATCGGGCATCGGACTCGGCATCGCGCAGCGTCTGCGCAGCGACGGATTACACGTCGCCACGGTGGATTTGAACCCGTCCGACGACGAATTCGCCTACCGCGCCGACGTCAGCGACCCGGAGGAGGTCACCGCGGCGCTGACCGCGGCGCGCGCCGCGCTCGGCCCCGTCACCGTGCTGGTGAACGCCGCGGGAGTGGACGGGTTCAAGCGCTTCCAGAACATCTCCTTCCCCGAGTGGCAGCGCGTGATCGAGGTGAACCTGCACGGCGTCTTCCACACCGTGCAGGCGGTGCTCCCGGACATGCTGGCCGCGGGCTGGGGCCGGATCGTGAACATCTCGTCCTCCAGCACGCATTCGGGCCAGCCGTTCATGTCGCACTACGTGGCGGCCAAGTCCGCGGTCAACGGGCTCACCAAATCCCTTGCCCTGGAACTCGGTCCGTCCGGCATCACCGTGAACGCGGTGCCGCCCGGCTTCATCGATACCCCGATGCTGCGCCGCTCCGAGGAGGCCCGCCGGCTCGGCGGCACCGTCGAGGACCACATCCAGCGCACCCCGGTCCGCAGGGTCGGCAGGCCCGAGGACATCGCCGCCGCCTGCGCATTTCTCATCTCCGAGGAGGCCGGGTACATCACCGGCCAGATCCTCGGCGTCAACGGCGGGCGCAACACCTGAGTCCGGCACGACTCCCGTCCGAGAGGAAGAACACCCGTGAAGGTCCGAGTCGATCAGGAACGCTGCCAGGGGCACACACTGTGCGCCATGATCGCTCCGAAGGCATTCGAACTCAGCGAGATCGACGGCCATTCGTCCCCGGTGGACGAAACGGTTCCCACCGATCAGCAGGAGCAGGTCCGCGAGGCCGTCCACTCCTGCCCCGAACGCGCCATCTCGATCACCGAATAGAGCGCCGCGTGGCAGAGCAGACATCCGCAGAGCCGTCGGGTCGGCCGCTGCCGCTGCTGACTCCGGACGTCGAATTCTTCTGGACCGCAGGGGCCGACGGCACGCTGCGCATCCGGGAGTGCCGCTCGTGCGCGGCGCTGATCCATCCACCGCAGCCGATCTGCCGCTACTGCCGCGGGCACGAGCTGGGGATCCGGGAGGTCTCCGGCGCGGCCACCCTGGCGAGCTTCACGGTGAACCACCGCTTCGCGCTGCCCGGACTGCCGCCGCCGTACGTGGTGGCCCAGGTGGCGCTGGTCGAGGATCCGCGAGTTCGGTTGACCACCAACATCATCGACGCCGACCCGGACGAGCTGGCGCTCGGCATGCGGGTGGAGGTGGTGTTCCGGCAGGACGGCGACGTGTGGCTGCCGCTGTTCCGGCCCGCGGCGACCCAGCCCCCGCCCGCGCCGCCGCCGGTGGACGAGATCGACCCCGCGCGCTTCGCCGACCACGTGCGCCCGATGATCCGGCAGGACAAATTCGAGGACAAGGTGGCGCTCACCGGGATCGGCATGTCGCGGCTGGGCCGTCGCCTGATGGTGCCGCCGCTGGAGCTGACGATCGAGGCGTGCGAGCGGGCCGTCGCCGACGCGGGTCTCACGCTGGACGATATCGACGGCCTGTCCTCCTACCCCGGCGGCGGGAATCTGGGCGGGTTCGGCGAGGGCGGGGTGACCGCGCTCGAGGCCGCCCTCGGCCTGCGGCCCGCCTGGCACAACGGCGGTATCGAGACCTTCGGGCCCGGCGGCTCGGTGATCGCCGCGATGACGGCGGTCGCGGCCGGGCTGGCCCGGCACGTGCTGTGCTTCCGGACGGTGTGGGAGGCGACCTTCAACGAACTGGTGAAGGCGGGGCGGATCACGCCCTCGGGCGGGCGCACCACCAGCTGGATGACCCCGTTCGGCGCCACCTCGGCCGCGCACCACCTGGCGCAGAACGCGCAGCGGCACTTCCATCGATACGGCACCACGCGCGAGACGCTCGGCTGGATCGCGCTCAATCAGCGCGCCAATGCCGAGCTGGAACCGACCGCCGTCTATCGCGATCCGATGACCATGGACGACTATCTCGCGGCCCGGCCCATCACCACCCCGTTCGGGCTCTACGACTGCGACGTGCCGTGCGACGGCGCGGTCGCGGTGATCGTCTCGGCGATCGACGCCGCCCGCGACCTGCCCGCGGCGCCGGTGCTGGTGGAGGCGGTCGGCACCCAGATCGTCGAGCGCATCGAATGGGATCAGAGCACGCTCACCCACGAGCCGCAGGTGCTCGGCCCGGCCGCGCACCTGTGGACCCGCACCACGCTGCGCCCCGGCGACGTCGACGTGGCCGAACTCTACGACGGATTCACCTTCAACTGCCTGTCCTGGATCGAGGCGCTCGGCTTCTGCGGCATCGGTGAGGCCCGCGACTTCCTCGACGGCGGCAAGGCCATCGCCCGCGACGGCACGATCCCGGTCAACACGCACGGCGGCCAGCTCTCGCACGGCCGCACGCACGGGATGGGGCTGTTGCACGAGGCGGTGGTCCAGCTGCGCGGGGCGGCGGGCGCGCGGCAGGTCGCCGACGCGCGGGTCGCGGTCGTGTCGAGCGGCGGCCTGACCCCCGGCGGCGCGATGCTGCTGCGTGCCGACTCGTGACCGCCGCGACTTCGATTGGTGCCCAATGACACTCACGCAATCCGACCTCTCCGCCGTGGACGATCCCGGGCCGGTGCCCGTGGTGGCCGATGTCGGCGGTATTCCGGTGTCGGGGCTGCTGGCGGAGGTGCCGTCGCCGCGCGCGGTACTGGTCGCGCTGCACGGCGGGGGCACCACCGCCGCCTACTTCGACTGCCCGGGGCATCCCGAGCTGTCGCTGCTGCGCGCCGCTCAGCGCCTGGGGTACACCGTACTGGCGCTGGACCGGCCGGGATACGGCAGTTCGGGTCCGTTCGCCGACGAGTTGGAGCCGCCGCGGCGCCGCGTCGATCTGATGTACGGGGGCATCGACGTCCACCTCCGGGACCGTCCGCGCGGGGCCGGGGTCTTCCTGCTGGCGCATTCGGCCGGGTGTGAACTCGCGCTGCGCATGGCGGGCGAGGATCGCGGGCGCGACCTGCTCGGACTGGAGCTGGCGGGCACGGGCCGCACCCCGCATCCGGCGGCCGAGGGGCTGCTCGGCCCGCACGCGGACGGCACCCGGCCCACCGGTGTCGGTCCGCTGCTGTGGCGGCCCCGCCGCCTGTATCCGCCCGAACTCGTCGGCGGGGCGATCATCGGCGCGCCCGGGCCCCGGCTCGAGGCGATGGCGTTCACCGACTGGGTGGACCACGAGTTGCCGCGCATCGCCGCGCGGATACGGATTCCGGTGCGCTGGAGCGTGGGCGAGTACGAGACGGTGTGGCGCAACGATCCGGCCGAACTCGCCGAAACGGCCACGCTGTTCGGCGCGGCGCCGCGGGTGGTACTCAATCTGCAGCCGAACGCCGGGCACAACACCAGCCTGGGCTACACCGCGGCGGCGTACCACCTGAAGGTGCTCTCGTTCGTGGAGGAGTGCGTGGTGGCCGCCTCGACCGGTGAGTTCACCGGTCCGGCAATACAATTCGACGGCGGCGCGCAGGCGCCGACAGGGAGGTGAGGGCTATGGACGCGGCCGATACCGCACTGGCGCTGCTGCGCCTGGTGGTGGGCGGCACCATGATCGCGCACGGTGTCAATCATTGGATCGGCGGCGGCCGGATCGCGGGGACGGGGCGCTGGTTCGCCTCGCTCGGGCTGCGCAACGGTGTCCTGCAGGCATGGCTGAGCGTGCTCACCGAGGTCGGCGCGGGCGCCCTGCTCGTGCTCGGCCTGCTCACCCCGTTCGCCGCGGCGGCCGTCGTGTCGGTCATGCTCGTCGCCGGTCTGCTGGCGCACCGCGCCAACGGCTTCTTCGTCTTCAAGGACGGCTACGAGTACGTCCTCGTACTCGCCACGGCCGCGCTGGCACTGGGCCTGCTCGGCCCCGGATGGCTGTCGCTCGACCACGCCGCGGATATCGAGATCACCGGCTGGGCGGGCGGCGGCATCGCCCTCATCCTCGGTGCGCTCGCGACCGCCGCCCTGCTGGCCGTGTTCTACCGCCCGGCACCGGCGAAGAACGAGACCGGCACCGCGGCAACGGAGGTGGGCTGATGCGGGTCGGATTCATCGGGCTCGGGAGCCAGGGCGGGCCGATGGCGCGGCGGATCGCGGAGGGCGGGTACTCGACGACGCTGTGGGCGCGGCGAGCCGCCTCGCTGGAGCCGTTCGCCGATACGCCCGCCGCGACGGCGGATTCGCCCGCGGCGCTGGCGCAGCGCAGCGATCTGGTATGCCTGTGCGTGGTCGGCGACGACGACGTGCGCGAGGTGGTGACCGGGGACAACGGCATCCTGGCCGGGCTGGCGCCGGGGTCGATCATTGCCGTGCACTCCACCGTGCACCCGGACACCTGCCGCGAACTGACGGAACTCACTGCGCCGCAGCAGTTCTCGGTGATCGACGCACCGGTCAGCGGGGGCGGCGCGGCCGCGGCGGCCGGGCGCCTGCTGGTCATGGTCGGTGGCCCCACCGAGGCCGTCGAACGGGCCCGCCCGGTGTTCGCCACCTACGCCGACCCGATCGTGCATCTCGGCGACGTCGGCACCGGGCAGGCCGCCAAACTGCTCAACAATCTGCTGTTCACCGCGAACCTCGCCACCGCCATGAATACCCTGACGCTCGGCAAGGCCCTGGGCATCACCCCCGACCGGCTCGGCGAGGTCATCACCCACGGCACCGCGAACAGCTTCGCCCTCGGCCGAATCACCTCCGCCGGAGGCACTGTGGAGCGCCTGGCCCACCACGCCGGAGACCTCCTACGCAAGGACGTCGGCCTGGTGGCCCGATTGGCCGAGTCGGCGGGTGTCGACCCGGGCGTCGTGCTGCATGCGGCCGATACCACCCTCGCCATGATGGACCGATCGCGTTGAACCACGCCTACCGAACCCGTTCCGCGCGAGGGCAGTTCGCCACAACCGCCGCCAACCGTTCTCCACCGGCGGTTTCGGAACCGGGACCGGCGAGCACCGCCCGGCACACAGAAGGACGGCCATGCTGATCGGATTCATAGGGGCGGGACGCATGGGACGTCCGATGGTCCAGCGGCTGGTAGGCGACGGGCATACGGTTCGCGCGCTGGGAAGATCGTCCGAAACTCGTTCCGCCCTGGCCGAATTCGGCGCGGAACCGGTGGAGACTGCCGCCGATGCCGTCCGCGGTGCCGACGCCGTCGTAGTCTGTGTCTTCTCCGACGACCAAGTTCGCGCGGTGTGCTCGGACGAACCTCTGCTGGGCTCGCTGTCTAGCGGGGCGACACTCATTGTGCACACCACCGGCAGTCCGCAGACGGTGGCAGACATCGCCGTCGCGGCATCCCCATACGGCATCGAGGTCATCGACGCACCGGTCAGCGGCGGCCCGCACGATATCGCCGCGGGCGAACTCACCGTATTCCTCGGCGGCAGCGACACAGCGGTATCCGCCGCGCGAAAAGTCTTGTCCGCCTACGCCGATCCGATCCTCCACGTCGGCCCGCTCGGCACCGGCCAGCGCGTCAAGCTCATCAACAACACGTTGTTCGCCGCCCAGGTGGGCCTGGTCGCCGACGCCGTCCGCCTCGGCAACCAGCTGGGCGTGGCCGAACAGACCCTCCTCGCGGCCCTCCCCCACGCCAGCAGCACGAGCCGCGCCCTCACCACCATCGCCCACAGGGGCACGGTCGAAGCCTTCCGAACCACAGCAGGCGAATTCCTGAGCAAGGACGTCACGGTGGCCCGGACCCTGGCCGCAGGACTCGGCGCAGACCTCGGAATCCTCGACACCGCCATCACCGCAGTCATCGGCGCAACCGTCAGCCGTCCGCATCCTCCTGCTCGATTCGTTGCCGAATCACCCGAACTGTCCTGTCCCTCGGAACGCGATCGGGCCAGAACACGGCAACCAGGCAAACGATCAGAGGTAGAGCGATAACGACGAACAGGCCGAGCTGCCAGTTCATGACGCCTCCGGCGTGGTCAGATCGTCCCGTTCCGTGTGCGCCCCGGTGTCCGGGAGGTAGAACTCCATGTACACCCCCGGACCGTCCTCCGGATCGTCCCCGTAGTCCTCGACTTCCAGGAAGCCGCCAGGAAACTCGAAGATTCTCGTGCGCCGTTCCATGCCAACCCCTGTAGTCCGTCGTTTGGTCAGGCTCTGACGCTATGAACCGACTATGATCCTCGTCCATGCCTATGCTCGATCATGCTCAGATTCGGTCCTACCTTCACGGAACGGCCAATACCGAGGGACAATTGGAGCCGTCCAAGCATGAACGCGCATGATCCGATCGGAGGCCAACATGCGGCTATATTTCCTCGGCAAAGGCGGCAGCGAAGGCGGAGGCTGCCCGAGTCTCTACTACACAGACCGAGACACCTACGTTGTGCAGGGGTGGCAGACGGGTACACCGGAGACCATCGAGATTCCACAGCGGCTTCTCGGCTTCCTACAGCAGGAAACGTACATCGGGGCCGCCATGACCGACACCGGCCGGGGAACTTTCGCCCTGTCTGGTGTACCTGTCACCGACACCGACGCCCTGGCCCAGATGAACATCTATCCCAACGAAACAGCTGTCGAGGTACCGAAGCTGGAAAGGACGTTCTACGGCAATGCTGCTAGTGCAGGGCGAGTCCTTCAATGACCTGTTCCGAGATGCGAAGCATGAAGCATTTCACCTAGAGGTCAGGGACAACTATTACCCGGCCGACCACCCGCCCTTGGTTCGTTACTTGGCCGACGAACCCGACAATTACGAGTGGTTTCAGCCGTGGCTGAGCCATGTTCGAGAGACAACAGCACGAGGCGTAGCAATAAACCGGGCCAGGGTGGTGACCACCCCACACAATGATTACACCCGGTATGCGAGGCATGTGGCTCACCTCAATGTGGAGGCGGGCGAAGATGTGCGGTACTTACCGCGCCATCTCATCGACCCCGATGAACTGACCGCTGATGACTGGTGGCTGTTCGACGATTCGGTGGTGTCGTTCACGGTGTTTGCACCCGGAGAAAACGGGGAGTGGTTAGGCGGCGGAGTAACCACCGACCCTCGAATTGTGGACTACATCCGCAGAGTGAAGGAACGGGTCTGGTCAATGGCGACCCCGTTATCGGAATACAGCGAGCCGTGACAGATTCACTGCATCAGGCCAAGGAAGCTCTTGGGGCGCGACTCCGAGAGCTTCGCCTGGATGCAGGCATCAGCGGCACCGAACTTGCCCGCCGTGCCGGATGGCATCAGACCAAGGTGTCGAAAATCGAGTACGGCAAGACCAAGCCCACCGACGACGATATACGCGTCTGGTGCTCCCATACAGGGACAGAAGAACAAGTACCCGACCTGATAGCCACTCTTCGCAATATCGAGGCTATGTGGGTCGAGTGGCGGCGACTGCTCGATACGGGTACCAAGCGCCGACAACAAGCCTCCATCAAACTCGAGGCCGAGACCGAGGTGATGCGCGTCTATCACCCGTTTCTGATTCCCGGATTACTCCAGACGGCAGAATACGCCGAAGGCGTACTACGGAGCGTTGTCGAATTCCAGCAAGTACCCGACGACGTGGACAAAGGTGTCTCGAAGCGGATGGAACGGCAACAGATCTTGTATCGCCGAGACCACCGATTCCATTTCGTACTTGCAGAGCAAGCACTCTATACCACCGTGGGGAACGACCAGACCATGATCGGGCAGTTGGATCGGTTGTGGGCTGTTGTAGGAATGCCCCGCGTAACTCTCGGCATCGTTCCCACCGCCGCTCCATACCGAGTCTCGATGATGAACTTCATTCTTTTCGACAAGACCAGAGCCATGGTGGAGACCGTTACGGCCGAGCTGACTATTACTCAACCACGAGAGATTGCCCAATACGGCCGAGCGTTCGATGTGCTCGCCGGTCAGTCCGTCACCGGTGACGCAGCACGAACCCTGATCCGCCGGGCACTCGAAGCCCGGCTCGGCAACTGCGACTGAGGCCGAGCCCGCGGGAGCTATGACTACTCGACCACGATGGCCCGTTCCGGGCAGGACTGTTCTGCCTCCCGGACGGCATTCTGGTACTCCTCGGGGACGTCGGTCAGGGTGACCTCGGCGTAGCCGTCGTCGGTCAGCGTGAAGACCTCGGGGCACATGCCGAGGCAGACGCCGTGGCCGCGGCAGCGGTCCTCGTCCACGGTGATCTTCATCGGGTGGTCTCCTCGACGTCGAACTCCAGGTGCAGCGCGGTCAGGCCGCGCAGGATGAATGTCGGCAGGTAGTCGTAGCGGCGGGCGTCGGCCGGGCCGTGCACGCTCTCGTCGATGCGCAGGTCGCTGGTGCGCTCGAGCAGCCGCTCGAGGGCCACCCGGGCCTCCGCGCGGGCCAGCGGCGCCCCGGGGCAGGTGTGCACGCCGCGGCCGAATGCCAAGTGCGAGCGGGCATTCGAACGATCCGCCGCAAAGACGGTGGGCTCCTCGAAGCGGCGCGGATCGCGATTGGCGGCGCCGTTCACCACCATCAGCACCGTGCCCACCGGCACCCGCGTCCCGCCGACCGTGGTGTCCACCTTGGCCAGCCGGAAGTCGCCCTTCACCGGGCTCTCCATCCGCAGCGACTCCTCGATGAAGTTCTGGATCCGGCTGCGGTCCTCGCGCAGGTACCGCTGGATGTCCGGGCGTTCGGCCAGCAGTTTCAGCGCCGAACTCAGCAGCCGGACGGTGGTCTCCTGACCGGCGGAGAACAGGTTCGCCGCCACCCGCACCACATCCAGCACCTCGGGCTGCCTGCCGTCCGGGAACGTCGCCGTGGCCATGCTGGTAAGCACGTCCCCGGTCGGGTTCGCCCGCCGATCCTCGACATAGGTCGAGAACCGGCTGTACAGGAACTCGATCGGGTTGTGCGACATGCCTTCCCCGTCGGTGCTGCCGACGCTGGCGCCCTCCCGGTGCGGGTCGCGCTGCAGCGCCTGCAGGAACTCCTCCTGATCGGCCTCCGGCACGCCCAGCAGGTCGGCGATCACGTACAGCGTGAACGGCCCGGCGAACTCCCGGATGCAGTCGCCGCCGGTGGCCAGATAGTCGTCCAGCAGCCGATCGGCGATGGTCCACATCGCCGCCTCGTTCTCCTTCAGCCGCTTCGGCGTGATCAGCCGCATCAGCAGGGCGCGATGGTCGGTATGGACCGG
This sequence comes from Nocardia wallacei, assembly GCF_029869545.1. Lineage (GTDB taxonomy): Bacteria > Actinomycetota > Actinomycetes > Mycobacteriales > Mycobacteriaceae > Nocardia > Nocardia wallacei_A. Next base: position 15,975 of record NZ_JARWQD010000062.1, read on the forward strand.
CGGGTCCAGCGTCGGCAGCTGATCGCTCATCGGCAGGGTGTCCCGGTGCTCGGCGATGAGCGCGTCGACATCGGACGAATCATCCAGCGGCACAGGGAAACCCGGGAAGGGCCCGGTCACCGAGATACAGGAGGAGAACCGCTCGACGTCGTTGTAGACCTCGAGCGCCTCCTCGTACCCGGTCACCATCATCACGTCGTGGTGTTTCTCGCGATGCACCGGGCACTGCGCCCGCAACGCGTCGAAATACGGATACGGATCGTCGACCAGCTCCCGGCCGAGAAAGAAGTCCAGCTCTTCGAAGTTTTTCACGACCCGACGGTTCCCTTCGACAACCGCGACCAGCACGCCCTCCGGACCGTTCGCCAGTCGGCTTCCGCAATTGAGAATCTTGCTCTCACATGTGAGTATGAGATTTCCACAGTTGTAGCCCCGCGTCAACCAGAGGACCGGCACATGCCCCACGATCCCACCGCCGACCAGCGGTTCTTCCAGGCAACCACCCGCGATTTCCTCGCCGACACCGTGCCCATCGGCACCGTGCGGGAACTCGGTGCGGCGGGCACCGGCTTCGACCGCGACTGGTGGCGGCGCGGCGCCGAGCTGGGCTGGACGGCCATGCTCGTCCCCGAAAGCCTCGGCGGCGGAACGATTTCCGGCCGCCCCATGACCGAGCTCGCCCTGATCGCGGCGGAACTGGGCCGCGCCTGCGCACCGGGCCCGTTCGTCACGACCAACGCCGTCCTCGCCGGGCTGGCCCCGCACGCCGATCGGCTGCCGGAGGTCGTGACCGCCGTCGCGACCGGCGAGCGCATCGCGACCTGGGCGGTGTACGAGCCGGGTCGCGGTTTCGACGTCCTCGCCACGCGCGGCGACGGCGCTGCCACCCAAGCCCGGCCCGAGGGCACCGGTTATCGGCTGACGGGAGTCAAAGACCGCGTGGAGGCCGGTGACCAGGCCGAGGTCTTCCTCGTCACCGCGGCGGGCCCGGCGGGACCGGTGCAGGTGCTCGTCCCCGCCGATGCGCCCGGTGTCACCGTGGAACCGGCGTGGACCCTGGACCTGGTCCGGCGCACCGCGCGGGTGTCGTTCGACGATGTCGCCGTCCCCGCCGACGCCGTCACGCACACCGGCGCCGACGCCGAATCAGCCGTCCGCGCACAGACTCTCACCGCCGCGACCCTGGCCGCCGCGGAGACGGTGGGCGCCACCGGGACCGCGCTCGACGCGACCCTCGCGTGGCTGTCCGACCGCTACACCTTCGGCCGCCCGCTGGCCTCCTATCAGGCGCTCAAACATCGCATGGCCGACAACAAGACCTGGCTGGAGGCGTGCCGGGCGACCACGACCGCCGCCGCCGCGGCCTGGGACGACGACGATCCGGCCACCGCGGCCGAGGCGGTCAGCATCGCGAAATCGTATGTGGGCGCGAAGGCTCCGGTGATCGCCCAGGACTGCGTGCAGCTGCACGGAGGTATCGGCGTCACGTGGGAACACGACCTACATCTGTATCTGCGGCGAATCACCCTGGGCCGCACCCTCTACGGCACCCCCGAGGAACACCGCCGCCACATCACCGACCTGCTCACCGCCGCCTGAGACCACCGTCGTTCCGGAGCCACACAAGGAAGGTGCCGTCGTTATGACCACCGATATGGATCCCGCAACCGCCCTCGAGCCCGTCGCCGAGTTCCGTGAGCGCGCCCGGGGCTGGTTGCGGGAGAATCTGCCGCCCGCGCCCCCGCCGGACGGCGACGCCTACGGCGAGCGGGCGTGGGATCGCGCCCGGCAGGTGCAGCGGATCCTGTACGACGGGGGGTTCGCGGGGATCTGCTTCCCCGCGGAGTACGGCGGCCAGGGCCTGACCCCGGCCCATCAGCTGGCCTTCACCGAGGAATCGCTCCCCTACGAGATGCCGCTGCTGTTGAACGTCCCCACGCTGGCCATCTGCGCGGCGACGCTGCTCGAGCTCGGCACCGAGGAGCAGAAGCGGGCCCACCTGCCCGCGGTGCTGCGCGGCGAGGAGATCCTGGTCCAGTTCCTGTCCGAACCGCAGGGCGGCTCGGATCTGGCCGGGCTCACCACCCGCGCCGAGCGCGACGGCGAGCGCTGGATCCTCAACGGCTCCAAGATCTGGAGTTCCGGCGCGTACGCCGCCGACTACGGGCTGTGCCTGGCCCGCACGAACTGGGACGCGCCCAAACATCGCGGGCTCACCCTGTTCCTGGTGCCGGTGCGCGCCGCGGGCGTGACGGTGCAGCGGATCAAACAGGTCACCGGTTCGACCGAGTTCTGCCAGGAGTTCTTCGACGATGTCGCACTGCCCGAGGAGGCGGTGCTGGGCCGGGTCGACGAGGGCTGGGAGGCCGCGACACAACTGCTGACCCATGAGCGCGCCGCCCTCGGCGGCACCTCGCCCTACACCAGCGGCGCCCGCCCGCACCTGGGCGGCGAGGTGGACCGTCTACTCGAATTGGCCCGCGCCACAGGACAATTGGACGACCCACGCACCCGGGAGGACATCGGCGAGGCACGGGCCATGAACGTGGTCCGCGACCAGCTCATCGACCATGTCACCGCGGCGATCACCAGCGGCGCCCTACCGCCCTCGGCGGGCGCCGTCACCCGGCTGTTCAGCGCCGAAAACGCCTGGCTGCAAACGGATATGGCCGTCCGCATAGCCGGTTCGACCGCCACCACACAGCATCCCGGAGATCCGGCCGACACCGAAAAGGTCGGCCTCGACTACCTGTTCCGCGCGGCCTGGAGCCTGGCAGGCGGCAGCACCGAGATGGCCCGCAACGTCATCAGCGAACGCGTACTGGGCATGCCCCGCGAATACGCCGCCGACCGCAACGTCCCGTTCAACCAGATCGAGCGCGGGCGCCGGTGAGGCCGTTGCGGCGGTATGGGATCGGTGCGGCGGGGCGCGGACACAGTGTCAGCGCCCCCGCCACCGCGGCGTCCGTTTCTCGGCGAATGCCCTCGGCCCCTCTTGCGCGTCCTCGCTCGTATAGCACTCGACCGCGGCATGCCGAGCCGCCTGTAATGCTGCGGCTCGGCCCATCTCGGTCGCCAGCATGACTGTGTCGCGGGCCGCTTTGACCGACAGTGGGGCGCCCGCGAGGATCTCGGAGGCCAATCCCACTGCGGCGTCGAGTAATTCGGCGGGCTCGGCGAGGCGGTTCACCAGGCCGATCTCGTAGGCGCGGCGGGCATCGATGGGCCGCCCGGTGAGCAGTAGTTCCATCATGATCCGCTGCGGGATCATGTGGATCAGCGGCGCCGCCCACGGTGAGCTGCGGCCGACCTTCACCTCGGTGACCGCGAAGGTGGCGCTCGTGCTCGCCACGCACAGATCGCACGCCTGGGCGATCATCCAGCCGCCCGCGAAGGCCGCGCCGTTGACCGCGGCGATGGTGGGCTTGGACAGCTCGACGGTGTCGTAGGGCACCGGGAACATCTCGCGCGGCGGCACACCCATCCCGCGCTCGACCATCTCCTCGAGATCGCCGCCCGCGCAGAACGCCTTGGTTCCCGCACCGGTGAGGATGGCGACACGCAGCCCGGCGTCGTTCTCGAACCGGTCCCACGCCTCGAACAGTCCCGCCCGCACGTCGGCCGACAGGCAATTGCGCCGCTCGGGCCGGTTCAGGGTGATCACCGCGATACCGTCCGGCCGGGCATCGAACAGCACGGCATCCGACATCAGAACCCTCTCCGCTGGATCGCGTGCGCCGCCCGCTCCAGCTCCTCGCGAAAATCGGGGTGCGCCACCGCGATCAGCCGTCGCGCGCGCTCGGGCAGGGTCCGGCCCGCGAGTTCGGCCGCGCCGAATTCGGTGACGATGACGTCGACGTCGCTGCGCGCCGTGGTGACCGGCCCGCCGAGCGTCGCGGTGATCCGGCTGACCGTGCCACGCTTGGCGGTGGCGGGCAGGGCGATGATCGCGTGGCCGCCCGGCGAGCGCATCCCCGCCCGGACGAAATCCACCTGTCCTCCGGTACCGCCCAGGTAGGCCGCGCCGCTCTGTTCGGCGTTCACCTGCCCGGTGAGGTCGACCTCCACCGCGGAGTTGACCGTGACCAGCCGCTCGAGCTGTGCGAGCACGCCCGCGTCGTGGGTATATCCGGTGGCGCACAGCCGAATCGACGGATTGCGATCGGCGAACCGGTACAGCCGCTCGGTGCCGATGAGCGCCCCGGTCACCGAGACGCCACGGTCGATCTCCTTGCGCGCGTTCGTGACCACCCCCGCCTCCACCAGATCCACCAGGCCGTCACCGATCATGCCCGAGTGCACCCCGAGATCGGTTCTGTCGCACAGCAATCGCAGGATGGCGTCGGGAACCGCCCCGATCCCCGTCTGCAGGACGGCACCGTCCCCGATGTACGCGGCCGCGTGCTCGGCGACGGCCGCATCCACCGGGCCGACCCGAGCGGGCGGCACCTGCACCGGCGGCCTGGAAACCGTTACTGCGTAGTCGATCTCGCTCGCGGACAACCGCTCACCGCAGGTCCTCGGCACTTGATCGTTCACCTCCGCGACCACCACCCGGGCGGCGGTCACGGCCGCCCGCACGTGGTCGCCGATCAGCCCGAAGCTGTGCTCCCCGTGCTCGTCGGCGGGACTCACCTGAACGAAAGCCACGTCGCAGCCGATGATTCCGGCCTCGATCAGCGGCCCGACGCGGCTGACATGACACGGGACGATCGCGAGCCGATGCTCCGCCGCCACCGCCCGCAGCGCACCGATGGCCCCCATGCTCGACAGCGCGAACGCATCGGTCGCGGCCGGGGTGAACAGCCCCGAGAAGCTGGTCGCGACGAACACCGACAGCCCGCCGATCCCCGCGCCCTGCGCGATGAGCGACTCGATCAGCGTCGTCGGCTCACCACACGCCTGCCCCACCACGATGCGATCCCCGGGCCGCAATATCTCCCGCAGATCGAGGTCGGCGGCGTCGAGTATCGCGGTCATCCGCGCACCCGACCATCGGTGTCGGCGGCCTGCTTTCGGCTCACCGTGTCGCAGTCGCCACCAGCCCGCACTCGCCCCACCACCTCCTCGGTATCCGCGCCCAGCCTCGGCGCGGGACCCGCGACGCGCCCCGGGGTGCGGGAGAACCAGGTCGGTGGTCCCGGGAAGCGCACGGGGCCGTTCGGGGTGTCGACGGTCTCGAAGAAGCCGGTGTCGAGCAGGTGCGGGTTGTCGAACAGGTCGTCCAGCGAGCGCACCGGCGCCACCGGGATGTCCAGTGCCCGTAGCAGTTCCAGCCACTCGCCGGTGGTGCGTCCGGCGAATGTCTCGGCGAGCCGGGCGTAGACGGTGTCGATCCGCGCGGCCCGCTGCTCCAAGGTGGCGAATTCCGTTCCGGCCCAGGCCGGTTGCACGGCCTCGACGAACGCCGTCCACTGCTTGTCGTTGTAGACCAGCGCGGAGATGTACCCGTCCGCGGTGCGGTAGGGCCGCCGATTCGGCGTCACCGCACGGGGATACGCCGCACCGCCCAGCGGCGGCTGGAACAGCGCCCCGTTCGCGTGTTCGACGAGCATGAACGCCGCCATGGTCTCGAACATGGCGACCTCGACCTCCTGCCCCTCCCCGGTGCGTTCGCGGTGGAACAGCGCCATCGTGGTGGCATACAGGGCGGTCAGCCCGCCGATCTTGTCGGCCATGATGGTGCCGACATAGCCTGCGTCGCCGGTCAACCGCTGCTGGACGTACGGCAGCCCGCATTCGGCCTGGATGGTGTCGTCGTAGGCGGTGCGGTCCGCGTCGCGCCCGCGCCGGCCGTAGCCGTAGCAGTTGGTGTAGACGATGGCGGGATTCAGGGCCGTCACCTCCGCGTAGCCGAACCCCAGTCGCTCGATCGCCGCCCCGCGCATCGAGTGGATGAAAACGTCTCCCGCCGTGACGAGTTCGCGCAGTGCCGCCTTGTCACGGTCCGTGCGCAGATCCAGGACCACACTGCGTTTCCCGCGGTTGACGTTGACGAAGACACCGGACATCCCCCGCTCCGGGCCGACCGAGATGTAGCGGGTGTTGTCCCCCGCGGGCGGCTCGATCTTGATGACCTCGGCACCCATATCGGCCATGATCTGCGTGCAGTACGGGCCCATGACCATCGCCGTCAGGTCGATGACACGGATTCCGGACAGCGGACCTGCATGTTCCATCGCCACGTCCTTGTTCACGACCGCACCGGCGCCGGTGCACGGACCCGCATTTCTCGGCGCATTCCGGTCTATCTGATGAATCTTTATAAGGATAGTGATATCAAGAACGGTGTGGACAGTGTCAATGGCGCGGGCCCGCTCCGGCCGATCGCGCGGATCCTCGACGCGGCGCGTCCCGACGCCCCGGCCGTCGAAGCCGCCTCGGGCACTTGGACTTACGCCGAACTCGACGCGCGGGCCGATCGCGCGGCGGCCGCACTCTGGGCACTGGGCGTGCGGCCGGGCGACCGTGTCGCCGCCTGCCTGCCCAACGATCTCGGTATCGTCGCCGCCTTCCACGGCGCCCAGCGCATCGGCGCGGTGTGGGCGGGCATCGCCGAGGCCCTGTCGGCGAGCGAGCAGCAGCGACTGGCCGACCTGTGCGCGCCCGCCGCGGTCCTGGCCGGGCCCCGCTGCCTCGTGGCATCTCCCGCCGTCGTCGACGACGACCGGTGGTCGGCCCTGCTGCGCTGCGCACCGGCGGCGCCCCGCATCGACCACGACCTCGACGCCCCGGCCGGAATCGCCTTCACCAGTGGCACTTCCGGCGCACCGAAGGCAGTGGTACACAGCCAGCGCAACCTGCTGCTGCCCGGCGCCATGCTGGTCGCCACCCGGGGCTGGGGCCCCGAGCTGCGCAAGGGCGACAGCTTCCCGTTCACCGTGCTCAATATGCTGGTGCTGTCGACACTGCTCACCGCCCAGGCAGGCGGCTGCGCGGTGGTCATGGATCGCCGCGACGTCGACGGTGTGGCCGAGTGGATCGCCGCGCACCGGGTCACCGTCTGGAACGGCGCACCGGCCCAGCTCTATGATCTCGCCCGCCGCCCGAACCTGGACCTCGGGTCGCTGCGCGAGGTGTGGAGCGGCGCCAGCGACACCCCCGATTCGGTGCGCACCGATTTCGCCGCGGCCCACGGACCGGTCCCCCGCGCCACCTACGGCCTGACCGAGGCGCCGACCGTCGTCTCGATCGATCCGCCCGGAAGCCAATGGATCTCGGGCAGCAGCGGTTCGGTGCTTCCGCAGTACGACGTCGCCGCCTACGACGACGAGGGCCGCCGCCTGCCGCCCGGCGAGCCCGGCGAACTGCGGCTCGCCGCCGCGACCACGGGCCCGTGGGCCGGGCTCTGGACTCCGGCGCTCGGCTACTGGTCCGACGGCAGGGTGCGACCCGCACCGCCCGGCCCGTTCCCGACCGGCGATATCGGGACGGTCGATGCCGCCGGACGCCTCTCCGTGCTGGACCGCAAGAAGATGGTGATCATCCGCGGCGGCGCGAACGTCTATCCACTCGAGGTGGAGCGGGTCCTCGGCGCGCACCCCGGCGTCGCGAAGGCCGCCGTCTGCGGGATACCCGACGAACGCCTCGGCCAGAAGGTGGCCGCGGTGATCGAAAGCGTCGGCCCGGCAGTGGATTTCGATGAGCTCGCCGCGCTGTGCCGACGGGAACTGGCGGGCTACAAGGTTCCCGAGATCTGGTCGCGTGTCGACGCCCTCCCGCTCAACGTCATGGGCAAGATCGAGCGAACCCGGATTCCCGAACTCGTCACCGCACCGGAGAGGCGACCGTGAGCGCGCCGCGGGACCGCGTCGCCGACCTGTTCGGCCTGCACGGCCGGGTCGCGATCGTGACCGGTGCGTCGTCGGGACTCGGCGCGACGGTCGCGGAGAATCTGGCCGCGCTCGGCGCGCGAGTGGCGGTGGTGGCGCGGCGCGCCGATCGGCTGGCAGAACTGGCCGCGCGGATCGGCGGCCATCCCGTGGCCTGCGATCTGGCCCTGGAGGTCGAGACCGTGGTGCCCTCGGTGGTGGCCGCCCTGGGACCGCCGGAGATCCTGATCAACGCGGCCGGGAACCGGTTCTCCGAGGATCCCGCGGAATCGGAGACCCACGAAGCGATCCAGCGCACCCTCGCGCTCAACCTGGTCGCTCCCTTCCGGCTGGCGCAGGAAGTGTTCCCGCACATGCGTTCCCATGGGCGGGGTTCGATCGTCAACATCTCCTCGATCAGCGGCCGCGTCGGCGTGCCCGGCATCCCGCAGGCGTCCTACGCCGCCGCCAAATCCGGGCTCTCGGGCCTCACGGCCGAGCTCGCCGTGCAGTGGGCGCGGCACTCGATCCGAGTGAATACGGTGGCGCCCGGCTTCTTTCGCAGCGAGATCACCGACAGCCTCTACGACGACGAACGCGGCGCGCGATACCTGCGCCGCAACACCCCGCTGCCCACCGAGGCGAATCCCGGGGACATCGTCGGCGCCGTCGTCTGGCTCGCCGGAGATGCGGCCCGGTACGTGACCGGCCAGACCGTCGTCGTGGACGGAGGGTGGACCGCCCGCTGACCGGACCCGGCAGCCGATTGACATCCCGAAATAACGATGGAAGTATTATTCGCACTAGTGGAGAATTATATTCTCGCAGGTCATATGCGACGCGAGAGCCCACTGGCGGAGAGAGGAACTCGCTGGCGAATGTTCACGGCACTGCTCATCGACAAGGCCGACGCGGGCCCGCAGGTCACCCTCACGAGCGTGGCCGACGCGGACCTACCGGAGGGGAATGTCCGCGTCGACGTCTCGCATTCCACCCTCAATTACAAAGATGCCCTTGCCATTACGGGCAAGTCACCGATCGTCCGCAGCTATCCGATGGTGCCCGGCATCGACCTCGCCGGTGTCGTCACCGAGAGCACACACCCGGAGTGGTCGGCCGGTGACGGCGTCGTCCTCAACGGGTGGGGCGTCGGCGAGAGCCACTGGGGCGGCCTGGCCCAGCGCGCCAGCGTCGACGGCGACTGGCTGGTCCCGCTGCCCGCCGAATTCACCGCACGCCAGGCCATGGCGATCGGCACCGCGGGCTATACGGCCGCGCTCTGCGTCGAGGCGCTGCTGCGCCACGGCATCGGGCCGGACCGGGGCGAGATCCTGGTGACCGGCGCGACCGGCGGTGTCGGCAGTATCGCCATCGCACTGCTGGCCGAGGCCGGATTCACGGTCGCCGCCGCCACCGGAAAGGCCACCGAGGCCGGGTATCTCCAGGATCTGGGCGCGAGCACCGTGGTCGACCGCGCCGAACTGAGCGACCGCGGCAAGCCGCTGCAGAAGGAGCGCTGGGCGGGCGCGATCGACACCGTCGGCAGCTACACGCTCGCCAACGTCTGCGCCCAGACCCGATACGGCGGCGCGGTCGCCGCCTGCGGGCTGGCCCAGGGCATGGACTTCCCCGCCACGGTCGCGCCGTTCATCCTGCGCGGTGTGACGCTGCTCGGCATCGACAGCGTCCAGGCCGCGATCACGCGGCGACTGGAGGCCTGGGCCCGGCTCGCGCGCGATCTCGATCCCGCCGCACTGGATTCCATCGCCACCGAGATCTCCCTCGCGGAGGCGATCGCCGCGGCGGACCGGCTCGTCGCCGGGACCGTGCGCGGCCGGGTCGTCGTCGACGTGAATCGCTGATCGGAGCAGGCCGTGACCGAGAGTATCGAACTGGACCTCAGCGACGTCGACCACCGCGTCGGCAAGCCGGTCGGCGGCGGGCAGCTGTGGGATCCGTGCAGTACCTCCGACATTCGCCGCTGGGTGATGGCGATGGACTATCCCAACCCGCTGCACTGGGACGAGGAATTTGCCCGGGAATCGCGCTACGGCGGACTGATCGCGCCCCAATCCATCGCCGTCGCACTGGATTACGGGCACGGCGCCCAGCCCGCCTGCGTGGGTCACATCCCCGGCAGTCACCTCATCTTCGGCGGCGAGGAGTGGTGGTTCTACGGCTGCCCGGTGCGCCCGGGCGACAAGCTGGTGCAGGAGCGGCGCTTTCACGACTACAAGGTCACGGAGACGAAATTCGCCGGGCCGACCATGTTCTCGCGCGGCGACACCACGCACCGCAATCAGCGCGGCGCGCTCGTCGCCCGCGAACGCTCCACCGCCATCCGCTATCTCGCCGCCGAGGCGAAGAAGCGCGGAATGTACGACGACCAGCTCGGGCCCGTAAAGACCTGGACCGCCGCGGAATTGGCGGCGGTGGACGAGCTGCGGCACGAGTGGCTGCTGTCCAACAGGGCGGGCATCTCACCGCACTTCGACGAGGTGAAGGCCGGTGACCGCCTGCCGCGCCGGGTGATCGGCCCGCACACCATCGCGAGCTTCACCACCGAATACCGCGCCTTCCTGTTCAACATCTGGGGCACCTTCGGATGGACCGCCCCCGTAGGCATCGACGATCCGTGGATCAACCAGGATCCGGGCTGGACCGAGGGTTTCGCGTTCGACGAGGAGGGCGCCCGCATCGACCCGCGCAAACGCGACGGTTTGTACGTCGGTCCGTCGCGCGGGCATATCGACGCCGACAAGGCCGACGAGGTCGGGATGGCCCGCGCCTACGGTTACGGCGCCACCATGGGCGCCTGGTGCACCGACTATCTCGCCTACTGGGCGGGCAACGACGGCATGGTCCGCCATACCAAGGCCGACTTCCGCGGGCCCGCCTTCGAGGGCGACGTGACCTATTTCGACGCCGAGATCGTCGGCAAGGACGCGGATTCGGCGTGGGGGGTGCCGCTGGTTCAGGTGAGGTTGCGGCTCACCAATCAAGACGGCGGCGTGCTGGTCACCTGCACCGCCGAAGTCGAGCTGCCGTACTGAGCGGGGAGAACGAGATGACCGCCGACCGCAGGGCCATCGCCGCCGGACCGCCCCTCGACGCCGAGCCCGGCCTCGGGCCGCTCACCCTCCCCGGCTTCCTGCGCGCGGTGACGCGGGACTACGCCGACCGCGAAGCACTTGTGGCACAGGATGGTTCCGGGACCGTCCGCTGGACCTACCACGAGCTGTGGGAGCGGTCGGTCGCCGTGGCACGGGCGCTGCGGGCGTGCGGCCTGGGTAAGGACGGCCGGGTCGGGGTGCTGATGACGAACCGCCCCGAATGGCTCGCGGCGGTCTTCGGCACCTCGCTCGCGGGTGGTGTCGCGGTCACGCTCAGCACCTTCTCCACCGCGGCCGAGCTGGATCATCTGCTCGATGTGTCCGGGGTGTCGGTGCTGCTGTTCGAACGCGCCGTGGCCGGAAAGGATTTCGCGGATATTCTCACCGAACTCGAACCGGCCGTGGGCAGTTCGGCTCCCGGTACCGTGCGGTCGGCGAAGTATCCCTTCCTGCACCATCTCTCGGCGATCGGGGAGCCGCCCGGCGGCGCGATCGAGTCGTGGGCGGAGTTCCTGGCCCGCGGTGACGCCGAGCCGCGCGAATCGGTCGAGGCGGCGGCCCGGTCGGTGCGGCCGAGCGATACGGCGGTCATCTTCTTCTCCTCCGGATCCACCAGCAAGCCCAAGGGGATCCGCAGCGCGCACCGCGGGGTCGCCATCCAGATGTGGCGATTCCGCCGGATGTACGGCTTCGGCCCGCACGACCACGTCCGCTGCTGGACAGCCAACGGGTTCTTCTGGTCCGGCAATTTCGGCATGGCCCTCGGCGCGACGCTCGCCGCGGGCGGCTCGCTCGTGCTGCAGTCGACCTTCGACGCGTCCGCGGCGCTGCACCTGATGGAGACCGAGCGCGTGAACTTCCCGGTCGCCTGGCCGCATCAGTGGGCCCAGCTGGAAGGCGCATTGAACTGGGCGGCAACCGATCTCGGCAGCCTGCGGTTCGTGGACGTTTCGACTCCCGCCGCCCGCCACCCCCGCGTGTCGACCGGCTGGACCGAGCCCGGACACGCCTACGGCAATACCGAAACCTTCACCATCACCACCTGTTTCCCGGCCTGTACCCCCGCCGACGTGATCGGGGGCAGCATGGGCGCACCCCTGCCGGGCAACACGATCAAGATCGTCGACCCGCTCACCGGAGAGCTCCTGTCGCGCGGCGAACGAGGCGAGATCTGTGTCAAGGGACCGACATTGATGCTCGGCTACCTCGGGACGCCCCTCGACGAGACGCTGGACGCCGACGGCTATTTCCACACCGGCGACGGCGGTTACCTCGACGACGCGGACCGGCTGTTCTGGGAGGGCCGCCTCACCGACATCATCAAGACCGGCGGCGCGAACGTGTCGCCCCGGGAGGTGGACGAGGTCCTCGCCCGTTTCCCGGGCGTGAAGGTCGCGCACACGGTCGGAGTCCCGCACGAAACCCTCGGCGAGGCCGTCGTGGCCTGCGTGGTCCCGCACGCGGACACCACACCCGACGCCGCCCGCATCCGCACCTACCTCCGCGAACACCTGGCCAGCTACAAGGTGCCCCGCCACATCCTGTTCTTCACCGAACAGGACCTAGCCCTCACCGGCAGCGCCAAGATCAAATCCGCCGACCTCCGCACCCTCGCCACCGAACGCCTCCCCGACCTATGACACTGACCTCAGTCTGCCGGGTGCGTAGCGGCGATGTGGGAGTGGCGACGTGCCGGGATGCCGCCCCGAGCGGCGTCGGATTCCCGTAGCCGAGTCATCAGTGCGGCCAAATGCTCGAAATCGTTCACATGCGCAAGGGCAGTGAGGGCGAGATCGAGGAAGGCATCGGTGCTCTCCATCGAATAGCGCCTGAGGTAGGTCCTCGGCATGTGCTGCGCGTACCACAGACGCCGGCACGCCTCGCGGGTGCTGCGGGCGAGGATCGTGCACCACAGCGCCTCGGCGCTATCGACCGGGCGCCACCACTTCTCACAGGCCGCCACGGCGTCGCCCGTCGGCGACAACGGACCCAGCCCACTCATCTCGAAGAACAGCACATGCGCGACGTCGTCCCAGGCAGTGACGTCCTTGCCCGCGGCCTCGAAATCGATATCGACGACGCACCGCATGATCTCCGAGCGCAATTCGCCGGTGTCCAGACCCAGCAGGCGGTGGCACAGCTCGACGGCCGATTCGCCGGTCACCCAGACCCGGTTCTTGAGGTGCGCATCCCGGAACGACACCGTGGCGTCCGATTCGAGCCGTGCGCCCAGCTCTCGGACATCGTCGATGGCTCCCGAGAGATCCGCGTCCGCGATCGGGCCGCCCTCCAGGCAGCGCATTGCGACAGCGCCCTGCTCTGCGTACGGGTACCGAACCCTCGGCAGGTGCGCGACCAGGGAGTCGGCGATGCTCCGGAACTCGGCCAGGCTCGCGAGCGAGTCGCACACGATCTCGCCGAGTACCCGGGAGGCTTCCTCGACCACATCGTCCTGCTGCCCCACGCGGTTCAGGGTGTAGGCAAGCTCGAACAGCGAGACTCCGGCGACCACCTCCATCGTCACCGGCGCGGCGTGCGAAACCAGGTCGGCCAGGACCGACGATGCCGAGTCCCGCTGGAAGACCGGCCGAAAGTACCTGGTACGCATCCGAATACTGCGCGCGGCGCCGACCCAGGCGCGCTCCGCCGCGTTCTCGTTCTGGCCTGCGCACCACTTCCTGACGACCGGCCGGGGCTGCGCTCCGTCGTGATCCGTCAGGACGGCGTTGCCCTTGAACAGGCTGGGCCAGCGCGGCAGGCAGTCGGTCTCGACCGGGGCCGAAAACCACCGCGTCCGGTGATGTTCCGCGATCGCCCGCCACGAATGTGCCAGCACCACGGGGACTTTCCCGTCGGCACACGGTGACAACCATGCCGATGCTTCCGGCGTCGCGGCCCTCGAGGCAGCCGCCGCTTCCGGAACATAGGCGATATCGCCGCCCAGCAGGACGAATTCCGCGGGTACCTCGAGGCCGTGCATCCCGACAGTCACCCGGCCACCGAACCGCGGGACCCATCGGCCGATCACAGCCACCGCGCGCAGAATCTGCCGGCGCGCGATCCATGCGTGCAACGGCTCGTCGGCGACCGCATCGACCCATCGCAGGAACTGCTGCCCGTCCGGGTCCGGGCACAGGATGCTCACGGCGGGAATCCTCCGGTCGGTGGCGCACACGCGGACCAGTTCCACCGCGACAGGTACGAGCCCCGCCGCGCACACGACGCGCACCGAACACCCGTATTCCGAAGCTTTGCAGCGGATTTCGTCGACACACCGCCGCAATCCCGGAGCCAGGGCCACCGGTTCGAGCCCGGTGCCGATTCCCCTGTCGATCGACCGGTCGAGAGCATGCAACGGAAGTTCCCCCACTTCCGCGAGAACCCTTGTCTCACTTGCCACTTCCGGTGGCAGCAGGCGAATAATCGTCTACTCCAGCCATAGGTGACCGAGACTCATTCTAGCCCAGCCGATTCGACCGGTGGCGCTTTCGCGCCCGGGTGGGGATACGAAACCGGGCGGCCCGCAGGAGTACCGCGTCACCGCAGGCGCAGGTCCACCAGTGCCGCGAGGAATCCTTCGGCGTCCGCGAGGTTTTCGACTGCGCGGTCGGCGCCCGCATCCGACAACGCGTCGACGCTACTGGCACCGGTCGCCACACCGATGACCTTCGCGCCGCCGACCCGCGCCGCCTCGACATCGCGGGGCGTGTCTCCCACCAGAATCGTCGATTCCGCATCGAAGGTGATCCCGTACTTGCGCCGCGCCCGCTCGCGGGCCAGGCCCACCAGCTCCCACCGGGCCCGGCCGTCGGAACCGTAGGCCCCCACCGACAGGTCCAACCACGGATCGAGCCCGAACGTCGCCAGCTTGGTTGCCGCATTTGCCCGGACATTCCCGGTCAGCACCGACTGGACAACGGCGGGGACCTCCGCCAACTCCTTCAGCAGCCGCCGCGCGCCCGGCAGTGCCGCACCACGACGCGCCAGCTCGGCAGTTTTGCGATTCAGCGACTCCGCGAGCACGCCGTCCAGGTCCGGTGCGCTGTCCAGCACGTCGACGCCGATGGCATTGCGGAGAAAGAGATCCTTCATGATCTGGTATTCGGTACGCCCGGCCGTCACGGCGGTGACTCTGGAAATCCGGCCGGTCAACGCCTCGAATGCCAGTGCGTAGACCTCCCTGCTCACTCCCGCGGTGGTGAGCAGCGTCTTGTCGATGTCCCACAGCAGGAGCGTCTCGGGAAGCATCGCAACCCGCCGAGCGCTGGATTCCTGAAGTCGGTTCACAGCCTTCACCCCTTTGCGTCCACCGTACCGATGTCAGAAAGATGAAGCAGGCCGAACAACGAAAGCGGCCGAACGGGAATCGTAGCGGTGCGGTTGCTACTTCGACGGATCGGGCAGAGACTGGACGTCCTTCCATAAACGCTCGGCGCGCGCGAAGAAGAAATCCAGCCATTCCTTCCCGTTCTCCTCCCCCAGCGCGATGGAGGGGCGGTCACCCGGATCGGTCTTGTACGGGTAGAAGTAGACCAGGGCGGATCGCTCGTGACCGTGCTTGACGAATATGCCCGCCATCGTGGGCACGCTGTGGTATGCCCGCGTCTCGATGCGCTGATTCTCCTTGTCCGACAGCAGCGCCCGTACCGAGCGCATCGTGGATTCGAACACCCGGAAATCGGCGACCAGACGTTCGGTGGTGTGCGAGGTGGACGACGCGGTATACCGGGCCAGATCGTCGTCGCGCAGATCGAGAACCGCGATGCGAACCCGGCAGCCGCTCCGGACCAGATTGGCCAGCCGCTCAGGCCCCTCGGTCAGCGAGCCCGCCTTCGTCAGGCCCACAATGAGCACCTCGGAGGCGTTTCGAGCGAAGTCGTCGAACGACCCGACCTCCGCCCACCGGCGCAGCACCGGCGGATTCTCGAGCCTCCCCCGGACCTGATGTACCTCGCGCCGGATCTCCTGCAGCACCAGTAATCGGTCCGAAACGTAGGTGAGCACCAGCACCGCGAGCAGGCCGAGCACGGCGCTGAGTTGATCCTTCACGCTCAGCTCGCCCATGACGGAGAGCACCGTCATCGCGACGCCGGCGACAACCGTGGCCAGGGCTAGGATCAGGACGACAACCGACGATATTCTGCGCGACACTCTCTACCTTGTTCACTCGACGACGAAATGCGCCACCGCGTAGCGGCCCGAGAACCGCCAGTCCCGTTCGGTGGCATCCAGCTCCGACACCGATTCCCGCGGCAGACCGGCACAGATATCCGATTTCATGGTCCGCAGGATCAGCAGGTCGGTTTTCAGGTCCGGGAGCAACTGTTCCAGTGGATACGTGGCCGGGGTGACCCGATCGGCGAGCAGGCGACGGTAATTCAGGTCGCCCTTGACGATCGTCACATCGTTGCTGCCGATTCCCTCCGCCAGATCCGGGGGCATCTGGCAATAATGCAGCGGCGACTGGAAGAACCAGTGCGTCACAATGCGCAGCCGCCCTTCCTCGACACACCGACGCAGCATCGACAGCTCGTGATCGGCATTGATCAGCGCCGACACCGTGGTCTCGAAATCGTTGGCCGTGGCGTCGGAGATGAAGAACGGCCGCTGCTTCAGATATACCGTCACCGTGGTGTTTTCCCGGCTCCGCAGCAGATGCGCGGCGAGAATCACGTCGGCCAGCAGCTCCGCACCGGCATTGTCCGCGACAATACCCACCGAGTCGGATTGTTCCAGCCGCACCCGCGCCGGGTCCAAATCGTCCACCAGCAGCACGCCGGACCCCGGCGCGGACCCGTCGCCGCGGAATTGGGCGTGCGCCGCATCCGACAGATTCCCCCACAGCGAGGCCATCAGGCTCTCGCGCAACGAGAGAGTGCTCGCCCGGCCCCTGGTCACGACGCCGACGGCCGCGAGCAGGGCGTTCGTCTTGCGCGCCAGGAACGGGTCGCGCTCGTAATTGCTGGACAGATAGTCGAAATAGCCGAAGGCGTCGAGAAGGAGGTGATAGAACAGCGCCTCACCGATGTAACTGGGTGAATCGAACCAGGAGCCGCCGATCAACTCCATCGCGCCGCGCCAGGCATACAGGGGAACCATGGTGTGGGTGGACGACGGCTTCGGTATGGGATCGTCGTGAAGAAAGCTGTCACGCAGCCCCGCCAGGCTCTCACCTGCCCGGTCGTCCCGATTCACCAGCGCGCGGACCTGGTCGACCACCCGCGGAAAGACCCGCTTCATCATGCCGTTGGCGAATACGTTCTCCGGGGCGGTCGACAGTGTCTCGAATTCGGCCGCGGCGCCGGCGGGAGGTCGGGATCCCCTGCAACCGGTCATGTGCCGCCCCCTCCACTGGTATGTCGCCCGTCCGATGTGCACCTCGCCAGCGACCTCATGGTACAGCTGGGAAGCCCGGGCGGATACGGTCAAATGTCCACTTGAGATACCGCAAAAGCGCAGGCCGGCTGGATCATTGAACGCGGAAGCTCCGAGCCCCCGGTCAGGAGTAGTTGTGGGCGAGGGTGCGGCGGTGGGTGGCCGGTGTGCCGTAGAGCGAGCGGTTCAGGGTGGCTCGTTTGAGGTAGGCGTGGATGCCGGATTCCCAGGTGTAGCCGATGCCGCCGTGTAGTTGCATGGCCTTGCCGACGACCTGGACGGCGGCGGTGGTGGCGTAGGACTTGGCCATCGCGGCGGTCGTGGCCGCGGTGGGGGTGCCGTGGGCGCGGACCGCCGCGGTGACCAGCTGGCGGGCGACCCGCGCCTGGACCAGCATGTCGGCGCAGGCGTGCTGGACGGCCTGGAAGGAACCGATGGCGCGGCCGAATTGCTCTCGCGCGCGGGCGTATTCGACGGTGGCGGCGAGCATGGCCTCGATCAGGCCGAGGCTGTCGCAGGCGGTCGCGACGGCGGCCCGGTCGTGCAGGTGACGCAGGGCCGCGGTGCCGCCGCCCGGCAACCGCCACAGCGAATCCGGCCGGATCGGGACATGCTGGGCGGCAACGTGACCGATGATCCGGGTGGCGTCGAGCAGCGGCTGGTTCGTGACGGTCACGCCCGGGGTTGCCGGGTCGACGGCAACGATCAGGATCTCGCCGTCCGGTGTACGAGCGGGGATCAGCAGTCGGTCGGCGGCGGGCGCGTCCGGGACGAAATCCGCGCTCCCGTCGAGATGTATCGCGGCCGGGTCGCCGCTGAGCCGGAAGCGCGGATTCTCCGGAGAGTCCTCCCACTCCCCCGGCATTACAACGATCGGCAGGACCTTTCCGGATACAGTGTCGCGGAACAGACTGTCTCGCAACGGGTTCGGTTCGACCAAGGTGAAGGCGGCGATGCCGAGTACCGCCACCGAGGGATAGGCCGTGTAGGCCGCGGCGCGGCCGATCTCTTCCAGCAGCACGGCCAGCTCCGCGAAAGTCGCTCCCGCGCCGTCCATTTCGCCAGACGCCTCCAGGCCCAGCCACCCGGCCCGGGTGATCCGGGACCAATCGACCGGTGTTTCGTGATCGGTGGCGGCGAGCAGGGCGCGTGCCGCCGTGCGCAGATCGTCGTGGAGGTCGTCGAATTCGCCGGTCATCGCGGTGCCGCCGGTTCCCTGGGCAGGCCGAGGCCGCGCTCGGCGATGAGGCTGCGCTGGATCTCGCTGGTGCCGCCCGGGATGGTCCATTCCCAGGAGGCGAGGAAATCCAGCGGCCAAGCGCCGGACTCCCAGCCACTGGACATCGGTTTCCGCAGCATGGTCTGGGCGTCCAGGCCGCCGATCTCGGCGCCGAAATCCGTTAGGCGCTGCAGTAATTCGCTGTAGTACAGCTTGACGACCGAGGCGTCGGCCGGACCCGCGGTCCCCTCGGCATGGCGTTCCACCAGGTCGCGGCACAGCCCCCGCAATCCGGTGAGTTCGATCTCCAGCTGAGCCAGGCGATCGGCGATCGCGGGGTCGTCGATCGGGCGCAGGCCGCCCGGTCCGGACCGGCGGGCCGTCTCGAGCAGCCACCGGAATCCCGCATTGCCCAGCCGTTCGGCCAATTCCAGCATGGTCAGCCCGCGTTCGGCACCGAGTGTCCGCTGGGCCACTCGCCAGCCGGTGTTCTCCGCACCGACCAGGTGCGACGCCGGGATGCGAACCTCGTCCAGGAAGATCTCGCAGAAGTGCGAGTCGCCGGTCGCCTGGCGGATCGGCCGCACGTCGATGCCGGGGCTGCGCATGTCGAGCAGGAAGTACGAGATCCCTTGCCGCTTGGGCGCATTCGGGTCGGTGCGGGCCAGGAGCAGGCACCAGTCCGCGTACTGTGCGCCGCTGGCCCAGACCTTCTGCCCGGTGACCAGGTAGTCGCCACCGTCGCGGCGGGCGGTGGTGCGCAGGGCGGCCAGGTCCGAACCGGCTTCGGGCTCGGAAAAGCCCTGCGCCCAGATCTCGCCGTCCAGGATGGCGGGCAGGTGACGGCGCCGCTGTTGCTGCGTGCCCGCCGCCAGCAGGGTCGCCGCCGCGTGATGGATCGCGACGAAGGCCAGGACCAGCCGCGGCGCGTCGTGCGCGGCCAACTCCTGGTACAGCACGACCTGTTCCGGAACGGTCATGCCGCCGCCGTATTCGCGCGGCCAGTGCGGTACCGCGTAGCCCGCGCCGCGCAACTCCTGGAACCACTCCTGTTGGAAGCGAACGAATTCCGCATCGGACGCGCCCGTCTGCGCCCGCCGCCACCCGGCCGGGATATGCGCGCGGCACCAGTGCCGGATCTCGGCGCGGAACTCGGTGAGGTCCGCCGCGGTCACGGTGCCCGCATCCGCGTCCGCAGCGCGAGCAACCGTTCCCGGTGCTCGGGCGTCTGCATGGAGACCACCTCGGCGGCGAATCCGGCCTGCATCGGCCCGGCGAGCGCCTGGGACAGGTACATGTTCACCACCCGCTTGGTGCTGCGCAACGCCTCGGGGGGCTGGGCGCTGAGCCGGTCGGCGAGTGCGCTTGCCTCGCTGAGCAAGTCGTCCGGTGCGACGGTCCGGCTCGCCAGGCCCACCTGCACGGCGGTGGCGGCATCGATCCGGTCGCCGGTGTACAGGTACTCCCGCGTGCGCAGGATCGGGGTCAGCAGCGGCCAGAACGCCGCGCCCCCGTCGCCTGCGACCAGCCCGACGGCCACGTGCGGGTCGGCGAGGTACGCCCGCTCCGACATCAGCACGACATCGCACAGCACGGCGATGCTGGCGCCCAGCCCGACCGCCGCCCCGTTCACCGCCGCGATCACGGGCAGCGGGAAACGCAGCATCTCCTCGATGATCTGCGCGCCTTCGCGAATGCTCTCGTCTCGTGCCACGGGATCGTCGAGGAAGCTGGTGATCCACTCCAGATCCCCGCCCGCGCTGAATGCCCGGCCCGCCCCGGTCAGGATCACCACCCGCGCCTGGCGATCCGCGGCCAGCTGCCGCCAGACCTCGGCCAGCGCCCGATGCAGGTCGGCGTTCACGGCATTCGATTCACCGGGGCGATCGATCACCACGGTCCGCACCGGCCCGTCCGACCGCACGATCAGCCCCGGCGGCAGGTCGTAGACCGCCATCACTCCATCTCCCGATCGAACAGCCCGGACAGGCCATGTCGGCCCGACAGCCGGAGCAGCGGGTCGTGGGTCGCCATCACTCCACCCCCGGATCGAACAGCCCGGACACGCCACGCCGCCCCGACAGCCGGGTCAGCAGGTCGTCAGTGGCCACCGCGCCCAGCGGCAGGCGGCGTAGCGGCAGGCTGTAGCGGGACAGCCAGGACAGCGGGGACTCGTCGCAGAAGCCGAGGGCGCCGTGTAGTTGGTGGGCCGTGCGGAAGACCGTTTCGGCCGCGTCCAGGATCGCCGAGCGCAGCGCCACGGCGTCGAGGAGCGCGTCGGGACTGTCCGACTGAATACTCCACAGTGCGTAGCGCGCAAGCATATCCGCGCCGCGCCGCTCGACCTCGGCGTCGGTCAGCTGGAACTGGACCGACTGGAACTCCGCCAGCGGCCTGCCGAACTGCTCGCGCACGAGCACGTGGTCGCGGGTCAGGTCCACCGCGCGATCCAGCATGCCCAGCAGCGTCCAGCACGGAAGGACCAGCGCGAGTGCGAGATCCGCCGTACCGTCCGCGTCGACCGGGCGCACATCCACCCGTGCGACGAAGGCCGATTCCCGGGCGGGGGCGTCCGGCGCCCGCACGACGACCTCACTGCGGACACCGTCGAAAGTCACTGCCGCCCAGCGGAGGTCGAGATCCGAGACGGCCGCGGCGGGTTCGTCACCGGCTATCGCGACCAGCCCGTCGACATTCAGGTCCACCGGCCGGGCCAGCCGCTCGGCGACCGGATACGGTGTGGCCCAATATCCCGCGCTGCGGCACAGCGCGGCCGCCGCCTCCAGTTCGTCGTGATCGCGGCGCGGTTCCAGGTCCCACGCCCCGAGCGCACTCAGTACCGGCGCCACCAGCGACTCGCGTCGCCCGGGTGCCCGTTCGGCGGCCACGACCAGATCGTCACCGCCCGCGGCCTGTAGGGCCCGCTTCACCTGCGTGCCGAATTCCCTTGCCGCGCCGGAGAGTTCGATCCGCAGGGAATGCTCGTGCGGCCGGAACTGCGCGGCGGTCACCGATCCACCGCCCATCGTCCGGGAAGTCGGCCACCGATCCGCGAACCCACTACGCCGCCTCCCCCGTGCGCGGCGGGCCACTCAACAACGAGCGGGCCAGCAGAATCCGCTGTATCTCGATACTTCCGGAGGCGACGGTCGCGGCATTGGCGTAGCGCCAGTGATCGTCCACCGCCCGGCGGAATCGCCGCACGGCCTCCTCGTCTCCCGCCGCGAAGGCGGCCAGCTCGGTCAACACGGCGGCGCTCTCCTGATCGAGCCGGGTCACGGCGATGCGGTAGGCCGCGGCGTCGCCCGGCGTGACCTGTCCCGCGCTCTGCAACGACACCACCTGGTAGGCGAGCAACCGGGCGCGCCGGGCCCGGGTGAGCGCCCGGGACCAGCGGCCGCGCAGCTCGGCGGGCAGGCGATCCCATCGCGGCCCCAGCATCTGCGGCGCCATCCGCAGCAGTCGCTCGCAGCGCGCATAGCGGGCGATGCCGACCCGTTCGAACGCCAGCACCTCGCCCACCACCGACCAGCCCCCGTCCACGGAGCCGAGCACGTCGGCCGCGGTCGCCCGCACACCGTCGAAGAAGACCTCGTTGAGGTGATGCGGCCCGAGCATGGAACGGATCGGCCGGACCTGGATCCCCGGATCGGACATCGGCACCAGAAATACGGTGAGCCCCTGCTGTTTTCGCCCCCGCGTGCAGGTGCGGGCCAGCAGGAAGCACCACTGCGCCATGGTGGCATAGGAGGTCCAGACCTTCTGGCCCGAGATCCGCCAGCCGTCGCCGTCGCGGCGGGCGGCGGTGCGCAGCGACGCCAGATCCGAACCGGCGTCCGGTTCGCTGAAGCCCTGGCACCAGATCACCTCGCCCCGCGCGATCGGCGGCAGATGCTTGCGCTGCTGTTCCGGCGTCCCGTGCCGCATGATCGCCGGGCCGACCCAGTTGACGCCCATGTACTGCGCGCCGCGCGGCTCGTGCTGCGCCCACATCTCCTCCCGGACGGCGGTCTGCTCCCACACCGAGGCGCCGCGGCCACCGAACTCCTCCGGCCATGCCGCGCACAGCAGCCCGCGGTCGGCGAGCACTCGGCAGAACCGTTGGGCGACAGCAAGATCCGAAGGATCATCGGTGAATGCGCCGAGATATCCGGCCGGGACCTCCTCGGCAACCAGCCGTCGCAGCTCGGCCCGGAGCTCGGCGACGGACTCACCCATCGTGAAGTCCATTGCCGCACAGTACTTCAATCCTCATAAGGATAGCAATATTTGTATGGTCAACCGCCGGTTGGCTACACTGCCGCCATGACCGGAAGGCAGCGCGCGTGAGGAACGTCCCCGGGTGGATGCGGTGACGGCGCCCAAGCGCGGCCGCGTCCCGCAACAGCGGATCGCCGAAACCGTTGCCGCCGAACTGCGTTCGCGCATCCTGGCCGGTGACGAGAACTACCGGCTGCCCACCCAGGACCAGCTGGTGCAGGATTTCGGCGTCAGCTATCCCTCGATCCGCGAGGCGCTGCGCATCCTGGAGACCGAGGGCCTGGTGACCGTCCGGCGCGGAAACGTCGGCGGCGCGGAGGTACATCGCCCCGACGAGACCTCCGCCGCCTACCATCTCGGACTCGCACTGCAGGGCGCCCGCGTCACCCTCGGCGACCTGGCGGCGGGGCTGCGCATGCTGGAACCGCTCTGCGCGGCCGAATGCGCCACCCGGCCCGACCGCGCCGAGACGGTCGTTCCCGCGCTGACCGACAACGTCGACAAGTCGGCCGAACTCGTCGGCGACGGTGCGGCTTTCACGCACACCGCGCGCGAATTCCACGATCTCATCGTCTCGTTCACCCCGAACCTCACCGTCCGCTATGTGGTCAACTCGCTGGTCGCGCTCTGGTCGGCGCAGGAGCAGGCGTGGGCGGAGTCGCTGGCCCGGCGCGGCGAGTACCCGTCGCCCGAGGAGGCGACCGAGGCCGTGCGGACCCATCGGCGACTGGTCGAGGAGATCGCGGCCGGGCGCGCCGAACGGACCGAGCGGTTGTATCGCGACCATCTCGCCGCCACCCAGGCCCGGGTTCTCGAACGATTCGAGGGCGGCGTGGTCACCGCCGCCTCGCCCCGCACCCGTTCCACGGTGCAAGGCGGGGCGCACACGCGCATCTAGCGCGGGGCGGGCGCCGCGCGGTGGATGCGCCGCTCCGTCTGCGCACACGGAGTATGATAATTCCATTCTCGCGATGCGACGGCCTGACTTCACCACAGGAGGGACGGCGCTGCGGTCCCGCGTCACGCGGCACCTCGCACCCTTGGGCCACCGAAACGCGACCCCGGCCCCCGGAGACCGGCGGGCACGCAGCAGGCGCTCGGAGCACCGAAATACATTGCGGCCATTGGGCTTCCCAACAGACCCGCTATGTCGATCCACTTCCCGAAGCCCTGCGCTTACGGGATGAGGACAGCGCAAGTATTGCTATCCTTATGAGGATTGAAGTAGCGTGATCCGCGTTACAGCAGTCGCCCGGATCGGGCGGTACCGACCACCGCGCAACCTCGGCGACGACACGTAGCGAAAACGACGTTCTCAAACATTCGGGAGGCCGCCTTGACCACAGGGGCGCGCTACCGCAGCACCGCACCGATCACCCTCGCCGCGGGATGGAGCCTGGAACGGCTCACGCCCCCGAGCCGGCTGTTCGGTGCGAACGGCCTGCGCACCGGTCCGGACGGCCGCGTCTATGTGGCGCAGGTGGCCGGGAGTCAGATCAGCGCGCTCGATCTCGCCACCGGAGACCTGGAGACGATCAGCGCCCGGGGCGGCGATATCGTCGCCCCCGACGACCTGGCCTTCGATGCCGAGGGCAACCTCATCGTCACCGAGTACATGGACGCGCGGGTCAGCGTGCGCGGCACCGACGGCCGCGCCCGGGTGCTGCGCGCCGATCTGCCCGGCGCCAACGGCATCACCGTGCACCGGGGCCGGCTGTTCGTCGACGAATGCCGCCTCGGCGGGCGTCTCATGGAGCTGCCGCTCGACGGCGGCGCCCCGCGCGTGCTGCAGGACAACCTGCCGATGCCCAATGCCATGGCGGCCGGTCCCGACGGCCTCCTCTACTACCCGGTCATGGGCACCAACGACATCTGGCGTATCGATCCCGACGGCGGCACGCCCGAACGGGTCGTCGGCGATCTGGGCGCACCCGACTCGGTCAAGTTCGACTCCGCGGGCCATATCGTCTCCACGCAGGCGGGTACCGGCGAGGTGCTGCGCATCGATCCACGCACCGGGGACCGCCGGGTGCTGGCACGACTGGAGCCCGGCCTGGACAACTGCACCTTCGTCGACGAGCGCCTGTTCGTGTCGCATTTCTCCGGTGCGATCACCGAGATCCTCGGCGGCGGGGAGACGCGCAACGTGCTGGACGGGGGCCTGCTGTGGCCGCTGGATCTCACCGTCGGCCCCGACGGCGGCCTGTACGTGGCCGACGGGACGTTCTTCTACACCTTGCGCGACGGTGAATTGCACACGGTCGCCTCGCTTTTCAGCCCCGGAAACCCCGGCTATGTCCGCGGCGTCGCCGCCGTCGGCGCGAGCGAGTTCGTGTGCGCGACCTCCACCGGCCAGGTCTCGTACTACCGCCCCGGCACGACCGAGGAACCCGAGGTCGTGGCCGACGGTTTCGATCAGCTCTACGGCATCGCGGCGGGCCGGGACGGGACGATCGTCACCGCGGAACTGGGCGCGGGCCGTGTGCTGGCGCTCCGCGCCGGGCAGGTGGAGGTGCTGGCGGCGGGGCTGGACGCGCCGCGAGGGGTCGCGTTCGGGCCCGACGGTACCGTCCTGGTATCCGAATCGGGCGCGGGGCGCGTGGTTTCCGTCGGCCCCGCGGGTGTCCACGTGGTGGCGGACGGCCTGACGAATCCGCACGGAATTCTGGTGCGCGACAACCGATTGCATATCATCGATGCCGACATCAAGGCCCTGGTCCGGATCGACCTCGACACGAAGGCACGCACCATCCTCGCGGCCGGACTCCCGGTGGGCGCGCAGCCCGGCGTGACCCCCAAGCCGCTGCTCGGAACACCCCCGTTCTCCGGCCCCATGGGCCCGTTCACCGGCATAGCCGCCGGTCCGGACGGCACACTCTACATTTCCGGCGACGCCGAGGGCAGTGTCTTGGCGCTGCGAGAGCAGGGCGGGCAGCGATGACCACGGGGGAACACTTGGCGCACAACGGCTTCGGCGAACTGGGCCTCGCGGGGCGCGTCGTCATCGTCGCGGGGGCGGGTGGTGGCGGCATCGGTACGGCCGTGTGCCGCCTGGTCGCTCGCGCGGGCGCCACCGTGATCGCGGTCAGCCGATCCCCGGAGAATTTGGGCGAACATATCGAACCGCTTGCCGCCGCGGGGCTTTCGGTTGTTCCGGTGGCGGCCGACGTCGGCACCGACGCGGGCATCGACACCGCGCTCGAGCATGCCCGCGGCGCACCGGGCTCCCTGCACGGCCTGGTCAATGTCGCCGGCGGCGCCGCTCCCGCGACCTGGATGCCCGCCACCCGCGTGACCCGCGACGACTGGCGCGCGCTGTTCGAGCAGAACCTCGAGACCATGTTCTTCACCAGTCAGGCGGTGGCCGCGGAACTGCGGTCGCAGGGCCGTCCGGGGTCGATCGTGTCGATCTCGTCGATCAGCGGAATGAACACGGCCCCTTTCCATATCGCCTACGGCACGGCCAAGGCCGCCGTGGTGGCGGCGACCCGGACGATGGCCGCGGAACTGGCGCTCGACGGCATCCGCGTCAACGCCGTCGCCCCCGGGGTGACGGCGACGCCCGCCTCGGGCACCTATGTCGACGAGGACTCCGACCGCGACCGCCGCGCCATCGCCATGGGCCGGCGCGGGCGTCCCGAGGAACAGGCCGGGCCCATCCTGTTCCTGCTGTCCGACCTGGCGAGCTATATCACCGGCCAGACGCTGCTCGTCGACGGCGGATTGAACCTCAAGTGGACCCATCTCGGCGCCGACAACACCTCACTGTTTCTGAAGGACGAGTCGTTCCGCGCCGCGATCACCCGCTGACGGCGCGAGGGTCATCAGGAGGACATCATGACCGAGACACCGGAACCGCTGTCGACACCGCTGACCATCGGTGTCGAGGCGTACATTTCGCCGGAGTACGCCCGCGCCGAAGGGGACCGGCTCTGGGCCAAGGTGTGGCAGCAGGTCGAGCGGGTGGAGGAGATCCCCCGGGTCGGCGACTTCCTCACCTACGAGATCCAGGACGACTCGATCATCGTGGTGCGCACCGCTCCCGACACGATCCGCGCCTACCACAACGTCTGCGCGCACCGGGGCCGCCGCCTGATCGACACCCCGCCCGGCGCGCACGACGCCCGCGGCAGCCGCAAGCAGTTCGTGTGCGGATTCCACGGCTGGCGCTACGACCTGCGAGGCCGCAACACATTCGTGGCCGAACGCGAGGACTGGCCGTGCGGTCTCAGCGAGCGCAACGACGGCCTGAACCCGGTGCGGGTCGACACCTGGGGCGGCTGGATCTGGATCACCATGGACCCCGACGCCGTGCCCCTGCGCGAATATCTGGAACCCGCCGCGAGCCTGCTCGAGCACTTCGAGCTGGAGAAGATGCGCTACCGGTGGCGGCGGTGGCTGACCTTCGACTGCAACTGGAAGGTCGCCTTCGAGGCATTCATGGAGACCTACCACGTGCCCTACACGCATCCGGAGTTCATGAACTTCGGGCAGTTCCTGGGCTGGGCGCGGGCGCAGGGCAGGCACAGCAATATCGGCTACGACGCGCCGAAGGGGATGGAGGAGAACCAGGCCAAGGTGCGCCTGGGCCACGGTCCCGACGCCCGGGTCTCGACGGCGGCGCTGCAGAATTTCACCTGGGAGAACGCCAATACCAACACCACCCGGACGCTGGTCGACGTGGCCAACCGCCTGGTCGACGAGCTGCCCGAGGGCACCCCGGCGGGCGAGGTCCTGCGGTACTGGCTCGACACCGCGCGCTCGGAGGACGAGGCGCGCGGCGTGGTCTGGCCCAAGGTCGATCCCGACATCGTCGCGCGGGCCGGTACCGCGTGGCAGATCTTCCCGAACTTCCAGATCGGCCACGCGCTGAACAACATGCTGTGCTACCGGTTCCGGCCCTACGGCCACGACCCCGACAGATGCATCTTCGAGGCCGCCGTCTTCGAGCTGTTCCCGCCCGGCGAGGAGCCGGAGACCGAGTGGGAGTACACGCCCGAGGGCGATCCGAACTGGAGAACCGTGCTGCCACAGGACTTCTCCAACATGGCCGCGGTACAGAAGGGCCTGAAGTCGCGGGGCTTCTCCGGCGCGAAACCGAATCCGTATCGCGAGCGCAGCATCGTCAATCTGCATCACAACCTCGCCTCCTACATGGGCACCGGCGAGCCCCGCCCGATGCCCTAGCGGGAACGCCCGTCCCCCGATCACATTCGAGTCAGAGATCCAGGAAATCCGATGCAACAGTGCGAGCCGACGGAAACGCCCGAGGTCGACCGGGAGGCCCTCCGCGCGAAATATCTGGCCGAGCGCGACAAGCGGCTGCGTCCCGAGGGACAGCGCCAGTACCTCGAGGCCGAGAACGAATTCGCCGAGTTCTACGAACACGATCCACATATGCCGGTCGTACCGCGCGAACCGATCTCCGCCGATATCGACGTGGTGGTGCTCGGCGGCGGTTTCGCCGGGCTCATCACCGCGCATCGGTTGCAGCGGGCGGGCGTCACGGATTTCCGGATCGTCGAGCTGGGCGGCGATTTCGGCGGTGTGTGGTACTGGAACCGCTATCCCGGCATCCAGGTGGACTCGGATTCCTACACCTACCTGCCGCT
Organism: Nocardia wallacei; assembly: GCF_029869545.1. Classification (GTDB taxonomy): domain Bacteria; phylum Actinomycetota; class Actinomycetes; order Mycobacteriales; family Mycobacteriaceae; genus Nocardia; species Nocardia wallacei_A. Next base: position 44,365 of record NZ_JARWQD010000062.1, read on the forward strand.
GATCGAAGAGACCGGCTACATGCCGACGGAGAAGTTCACCCACGGCGACGAGAACTACGAGCATGCTCAGCGCATCGGCAAACACTTCGGCCTCTACGAGAAGGCGATCTTCCACACCCTGACCCGTTCGCTGGAATGGGACGAGGAACTCGAACGCTGGCGAATCGGCACCAATCGAGGTGACGACATTCGGGCCCGCTTCGTGGTGATGTGCCAGGGCCCCTACAACCGCCCGAAGCTGCCCGGCATCCCGGGTATCACCGACTTCACCGGACACACCTTCCACACCGCCCGCTGGGACTACGACTACACCGGCGGCGACCTGCACGGCGGACTGGACCGGCTCGCCGACAAGCGCGTCGCCATCATCGGCACGGGATCGACTGCGGTCCAAGCGATTCCGCACCTGGCGCGCGGCGCGAAGCACCTCACCGTGTTCCAGCGGACACCGTCGTACATCTTCGAGCGCGACAACTACCCCACCGATCCGGAATGGGTGAAGACGCTGCAACCGGGCTGGCGCGCGGAACGGCAGCGCAACTTCCACAACGCGGCCTTCGCGTTCTACAGCCCGGGTGAGCCGGATCTGATCTGCGACGGCTGGACCGAGGTCGCTCGCAACCTGGCCGCGCGGCTGAACGAGACCGGCGGCTGGGCGGCACTGGCGGATCCGGCGAAGTTCCTGGAACTCAAGGAGATCGAGGACTACCGGGCGATGGAGCGGCTGCGCCGCCGCGTCGAGGAGATCGTCGAGGATCCGGAGACGGCGGAGAAGCTCAAGCCGTACTACCGCAACATGTGCAAGCGACCGGTCTTCAACGACGACTACCTGCCGACGTTCAATCGACCGAACGTCACCCTCGTCGACGTCTCGGATACCAAAGGCGTGGAACGCATCACCGCGAAGGGCGTCCTGGCCCACGGCGTCGAGCACGAGGTGGACTGTCTCATCTTCGCCAGCGGTTTCGAGATCACCACCTCGCTCGATCGCCAGTACGCCGTCGAGCCGTTCACCGGGCGCGGCGGGCGGTCGCTGTACGAGCACTGGGGCGCGGGATTCCGCACGATGCACGGCATCACGACCCACGGCTTCCCGAACATCTACTTCACCGGGTTCATTCAGGGCGGTGTCACCGCGGCCACCACCCTCATGTTCGAGCAGCAGGCCGACCACATCGCCTACATCATCGCGCAGGCGCGGCGGCGCGGCGCCACGGTCGTGGAACCCAGCGCGGAGGCCGAGGAGCGGTGGGTCCGCACGATCCGCGAGAACACGGTCGACAACAGCACCTTCGTGAGCGAATGCACGCCCGGCTACTACAACAGCGAGGGCGAGCCGAACGGCCGCTCGTTCCTCGGCGATCCGTTCTGGGGCGGGTTCTACGTGCTCGAGGACATGCTGCGGGCGTGGCGGGACGCGGGCGAGCTGGAGGGGTTGGTGCTGAGCGAATGACCGCCGGGCCGGAGCTGAGATTCGACGATCGCGTCGCCGTGATCACCGGCGCGGGGCGGGGTTTGGGGCGCGCGTACGCCCTGCTGCTCGCCTCGAGGGGCGCCCGGGTCGTGGTCAACGACACCGGCGCCGCCATCAGCGGCGACGGCGCGGACATCGACGTCGCGAACCAAGTGGCGCAGGAGATTTCGGCGGCGGGTGGCGAGGCCGTCGCGTGTACCGAATCCGTCGCGAGCCCCGAGGGCGGACGCGCGATCGTCGAATCGGCCCTGGATGCCTACGGCCGCATCGACATCCTCATCCACAATGCGGGGAACAACCGCTACGCCGCGCTGGCGGAGATGACCTACGAGGACTTCGAGGCGGTCCTCGATGTGCACCTGCGCGGCGCCTTTCACGTTGTGCGGGCAGCGTTTCCGCGGATGTGCGACGCCGGATACGGCCGCGTCGTGCTCACCTCGTCGATCGGCGGCCTCTACGGCAACGAGCGGGTCGCCAACTACGCCGCGGCCAAGGCGGGCATCATCGGGCTGTCCACCGTGGTCGCCCTGGAGGGCGCCGCGCACGGCGTGAAATCCAATGTGATCGTCCCGGCCGCCCTGACCCGGCTGGCCGACGGGCTCGACACCTCGGCCTACCCGCCGATGGGACCGGAGCTGACGGCACCGGCGGTCGCCTGGCTGGCACACGAAACCTGTTCCGTCACAGCGGAACTGCTGGTCGCCATCGCGGGGCGGATCGCGCGCGCGTTCATCGCCGAGACACCGGGCATATACCGGCCGTCGTGGACGGTCGAAGACGTAGCCGAACACATCGACGCCATTCGCGACACCAAGGATTTCTGGCTGCTACCGGCGGTCCCCTCGGGCCACGCCGAGCACATCGGCAGGAGTTTCGCGATGGCCACGGAAGGACATGACGCATGACGGTGAAGGTATACGAGCGCATTCTGGACCTGTTCGAGGCCGAGGGCATCGACACGATCTTCGGCATTCCGGATCCGAACTTCGTGCACCTGTTCCACCTCGCCGAACAGCGTGGCTGGAATGTCGTTGCGCCCCACCACGAGGAGTCGGCGGGCTTCATGGCCGAGGCGGTGTCGCGGATGACCGGCAAGCCCGCGCTGGCCATCGCCACGCTGGGACCGGGTATCGCGAATCTGGCCGGATCGATCATGTGCGCCAAGGTGGAGAACTCCCCCATCGTCTTCCTCGGCGGGCAGCGCGCCCGGATCACCGAGCAGCGGGTGCGCCGCGGCCGGATCCAATTCGTGCAGCAGTCCTCGCTGATCGAGAACTCGGTGAAGTACAGCGCCAGTATCGAATACGCGGACCAGACCGACGAGATCATTCGCGAGGGGCTGCGCAAGGCGCTGTCGGGTACCCCGGGTCCGGTGTACATCGAGTACCCCTCGCACGTGATCCTCGAGGAACTCGAGGCGCCACCGGTGTTGCCGCCCAGGGCCTATCGGCTCGTCGGCCAGACCGCGGGCCCGGATCGGATCACCGACGCCGTGCGGTACATCCGCGCCGCGCAACAGCCGATCCTGCTGGTCGGGCACGGCGTGCACACCGCCCGGGCGGGGGCTCCGGTGCGGGAGCTGGCCGAGCTCATGGCGGCACCGGTCCTGCAGACCTCGGGCGGCACCTCCTACATCGCGGGGCTGGAGGATCGCACCTTTCCGTACGGCTTCTCCAAGGCCGGGCTCGAGGCGGTGGTGCGGTCGGATCTGGTGCTGGCCATCGGCACCGAACTCGGCGAGCCGGTGCACTTCGGCCGCGGACGGCACTGGGTGGCCAACGAGGCCAACCGGAAATGGCTGCTGGTGGAACAGGATCCGGCGGCCATCGGCGTGAACCGGCCCATCGACGTGCCGCTGGTCGGTGACCTGCGGGCGATCGTGCCACAGCTGGTCGAGGCGCTGCGCGACACCCCGCGCACGCCCACACCGGACCTGGCGCGCTGGATCGAGCAGGACGCGGCGGAGCGGGCGGAACTGGCGGACACGGCGCCCACCGGCGGCGAACTGGTGCACCCCGCCCGGATGATCGTGGAGGCCACCAAGGCCTTTCCCGCCGACGGCATCATGGTGCGCGACGGCGGCGCCACCACGATCTTCGGCTGGACCTACTCTCAGGCCAAGCCCCACGACGTGATCTGGAACCAGAACTTCGGCCATCTGGGCACCGGCCTGCCCTACGCGGTGGGCGCGTCGGTGGCCGACGGCGGTCGGCGGCCGGTCATGCTGATCACCGGCGACTCGTCGTTCCAGTTCCAGATCGCGGAGCTGGAAACCGCTGCGCGGCTGAACCTTCCGCTGGTCTGCGTGGTCGGTGTCGACTATGCCTGGGGCCTCGAGGTCGGCGTCTACAAACGCACCTTCGGGACGGAGGATCCGCGGCAGCCCGGGGTGCACTGGAGCAAGGACGTGCGACTGAACCGGGTCGCCGAGGGCTTCGGGTGTTACGGCGAATACGTCGAACGCGACGAGGATATCGCCCCCGCCATCAAGCGCGCCTACGCCTCCGGCCGGCCGGGCGTCATTCACGTCGCGGTCGATCCGAAGGCCAATTCCGAGGAGATGCCCAGCTACGACGAGTTCCGGACCTGGTATGCGGAAGGACAGCAGTGATGCGCGAGTACTCGACGTTCTACATCGGCGGGACGTGGGCCGATCCGGCCGACACCCGGACCTTCGAGGTGGTGAATCCGGCGACCGAGGAGGTCTGCGGGAAGGTCGCGAGCGGCTCGGCCGCCGACGTCGATCGGGCCGTGGACGCGGCGCGCCGCGCCTTCCCGGAGTGGGCGGCGACAACCACGCAAACTCGGATCGAGTTGTTGCGCAGGATAAGTGACGAGTACCGCAAGCGCCGGAACGACCTCGCCGCGGCCCTGACCGAGGAGATGGGTGCCCCCGCCGCGCTGGCTGGTGGGTTCCAAGTCGACCTGGGCGCCGGGCATCTGGCGACGGCCATCGAGATCCTCGAGGGCTTCGCGTTCGAGCAGCGCCGCGGCGACACCCTGATCGTCAAGGAACCGATCGGCGTCTGCGGTCTCGTCACGCCGTGGAACTGGCCGCTGAATCAGATTGCCGTCAAGGTCTTTCCGGCCCTGGCGGCCGGTTGCACGATGGTGCTCAAGCCGTCGGAGCAGGCGCCGTTCTCCGGGCAGATCTTCGCCGAAATCCTCGATGGCGCAGGGGTTCCCGCGGGTGTGTTCAATCTGGTGCAGGGCGACGGCCTGGGCGTCGGGGCGCCGCTGTCGGCGCATCCCGGGGTGGACATGGTGTCGTTCACGGGCTCCACGCGCGCGGGTATCGAGATCGCCAGGAACGCGGCGCCTTCCGTCAAGCGGGTCACGCAGGAGCTGGGCGGCAAGAGCCCGAACATCGTCCTCGACGACGCCGATCTGGTGGCCAATGTGGGCGGGGCCGTCGCGACTCTGATGAACAATTCGGGCCAGACCTGTAGCGCGCTGTCGCGCATGCTGGTTCCGCGCGCTCGCATGGACGACGCCGCGGCGGCGGCCAGGGACGCGGCCGCCCAACTGTCCGTGGGCGATCCGACCGGCGACGTCGCGCTGGGCCCGGTGGTTTCCGGCGCGCAGTTCGACAAGATCCAGGCGCTGATCCGCAAGGGTATCGATGAGGGCGCCACGCTGGTCGTCGGCGGCACCGGCCGCCCCGACGGGCTGACCAAGGGCTACTACGTCAAGCCCACGGTCTTCGCCGACGTGACCAACGACATGACCATCGCCCGCGAGGAGATCTTCGGCCCGGTCCTGACCATCCTCGGCTACGACGACATCGATCAGGCCGTCGACATCGCCAACGACACCGACTACGGCCTCGCCGCGAATGTCGCCGGCGCCGACCTCGACCGGGCCCGCGCCGTGGCCCGCCGGATCCGCGCCGGATGGGTCACGATCAACGACGCCTTCGACTTCCACGCCCCCTTCGGCGGCTACCGCAAGAGCGGAAACGGCAGGGAGTGGGGCGAATTCGGCTTCGAGGAGTACCTGGAGACCAAGGCGATCCTGGGCTACGCGCCGGAGTAACTCTCACAGCGGAGTCGTGGGAGGAAAAGTGACCGGAAGCGCCGCCAATGCCCGGTGGAAAGGGCCGGGCCGCCAGCGGAGTTCGGTAGTCGGCACCGCCAGCCGCATATCGGGCAGCACATCGAGAAGCTGATCGATGGCGTTCTGGGCGACCAGATAGGCGATCGATTGCGCGGGGCAGGCATGCCCGCCGACCCCCCATGCCAGATGCGCGCGATTGCCCGTGTGATCCCCGGATCGGATCTCCGGATCGTTGTTGCACGCGGCCATGCTGATCACCACCGGCCGATGGGCAGGCAGCCAGACATCGTCCAGCAGAATCGACCGGCGAGGGTAGGTGAAGAGAAAGTTCGCCAGCGGCGGGTCGTTGAACAAGACCTCGTCGAGGGCGTCGCGGGTCGACAGGCTTCCACCGACGACACTGCCGCCGAACCGATCGTCGGTGATGATCGACAGTAGGGTGTTGGTGATGAGGTTCTGCTGAAATTCGATCCCGGCACCGTAGTGCCCCGCCACCTGGTGGACCATCTCCTCGTCGTCGAGTGCCGCGGGATGCCGCAGTAGTAGCGATGTGAGGTCGTTACCGGATTCCGCCCGTTTGAGCCGCACCAGTTCCAGCATCGCCGCGCTGATCATCCTGTTGCCTTCCTCGGCATCGACGCCCTCGACGAGCGCGGCCATGCCGGTGGCGACTCGCTGCCCGATCGCCGCCGGGCAGCCCAGCAGCGCATTGACGGCCTCGAATGTCAAGGGGAAGACGTATTGCTGGATCAGGTCGGCCGTACCGTCGCCGCAGAAGGTGTTGATCAGTGGGACGGCGATCTGCTCCACAGCGGTGTGCAGGGCGTACGAATCCACCTCGCCGATACTGCCCGTGATGGCCCGCCGATAACGCAGGAAATCCGCGCCGGAATTTCTGCTCGCGGTGGGCCGCCACTCCATGATCGGACGGACGGGGCAGTCTTCCGGTATGTCCTTTTGCCACGTGCGCGGATCGGCCGGAAAGCGCTCGGGATCATTGAGGATCCGCACCGCCGTGCGGTAGCCCACCACCAATGTCGCCGGAACGCCCGGCGACAGCTCGACCGGAACCAATGAGCCGTACTGCCCCCGCATCTCACGGTATGCGCGGTGCGGATCCGCGGCGAATTCGGGCGCGTGCAGCGGCACCCGGACGTCGGGCGCGTCGACCGGGGCGCCACGGACGGTCGAGGCGGGCGGGGATAGGGGCGGCAGGTGTGGTGGTTTCGGAGTCGCCAATCACTGTCCTCTGTACTTCCGGCAAAGGTCCCGCCCGCCATCGATGGTGACACCGCATCGGGCCGAACCAGTAGGGCCGATCGTGCCGAGCGGCAGCCCGACCGCGCCAATCTCACCCACCGGATACGCGGCACGGCGATCGGCTAGCCTCACCGAACAGTCCGAACGTGGGCGGGCCGGTACCGCCAGACGTTCCGATCAGGTGCGCACAGGTAGGCAGAGGTACTCGCGGGTGAATACGGCAGACAGCGTTGCGTTTCCGAATTTCATACTGGCCAACGCCGGCGTGACCGAGGCATCCCGGCGGCGGCTGGCCGGGGCGGCGCACCTGCCGCAGTGGTTGCTCGACAGCGGTGACACCTTGGTACCCAGCAACAGTCAGCTCCAGTTGTGGGAACTGGTCGAGCACGAGCTCGGCGACCGCGACGTGGCGCTGCGCATCGGACAGGTGAACACGCTGGGCCACTTCGGGTTACACGACTACCTGTTCAGCACCGCGCCGACCCTCGCCGACGGGCTGGCGCTGTCCGAGCAGTACGCCGACCTCATCACCACCAACGTCGGATTCGCGGTGTCCGGCGAGTCCGAGGACGAGGCGAACGCGGATGTCCGGCTGCTCGACGGGCACGGGCGCGGACATCAGCTGGCCACGCAGTTCTCCCTCGCCGCCGTGGTGACCCGGGCCCGGCACGCCACCGGCCGGGATGTCCATCCGGTCCGGATCCGCTTCCGGCAACCGGCACCGCGGCGACACGACGCATTCGTCGAGGCATTCGGCACCCGCCGGATCGATTTCGGTGCGCCGACCGACCAGATCACGTTCCGCACCAGGGATTTGGCGACGCCGCTGCGCACGGCGGATCCGGCGCTCGCCGCCGTGCTGCACCGGTGCGCGCGGACGCTGCCGCCGCCGCGCCGCCTCGATGCCAGCTGGTCCAGTCAGGTACACCATGCGCTGACCGCCCTCCTCGGCGACGGCCGCGTGACCATCGACCGCGCCGCGCGCTATCTGGCGACGAGCAGACGCACCCTGCAGCGCCGGCTCGCCGACGAGGGAACCACGTGGACGCGCGAACTCGACCGGGCGCGGAGCGCGGTGGTGGAACACCGTTCCCACCACAGCCCGCACGACACCAAATCCTCGCTCGCCCGGCGCGTCGGCTACGCGGATCCCGGAGCACTCCGCCGCGCCCAGCACAGGTGGGCCACTCGGGCCTGAGCATCCTCCGGGGCGTTCCGTGCCTATCCCGGTGCCTACCGCGCCATCCTCCGTTCCGGCACCCGCGGCACCGAATCCGCTGCCGGATACTGCGATTCAGCCGCGGCAGCGCGGCGCGACGGTGCGAGAAAGGCATGGCATGGGCGAAACCTCGGAGCCACAGGGTGTGCTTCCCGGGATACTGCGACTCGGCGGCTCCGTCCTGTCGGAGAAGGTTCTCCGACGCAGGGACACCGAGATTCCGATGCGGAGGAGCGAGGTCACCGCGCAGTGGCTCACCAGCGTGCTGGCGGCCGAACATCCTGGGGCACAAGTGGAATCGTTCGAAATCGTCGATGTGGACGGCGGCACGACGAGCCGATGGAAGGCCACGGTCGAATACAACGAGGCCGGGCGGGCGGCGAAGCTGCCCGAGCACCTGTTCGGCAAGACGACCCTGACCTTCACGCAGCGTCTGACGCAGTATCTGGCGCATGCGCTGCCCGGCGAACCGGGGTTCTTCCAGCAGCTGCGGCCGGAGCTGAATATCGAGGCGCCGCGCGGGTATTTCGGCGCCGCGAATACCCGCACCGGCCGATCGCTCACACTGCTCGAAGACATCGGTATCACCAAGCGGGCGCGGTTCTGCACCCCGCTGGAGACCGTCACCCGGGAGCAGATCGAGGACCTGCTCGCGAATATGGCCGTCTGGCACGGCCACTACTGGGAGTCTCCCGAGCTGCGAACACGCGAGTGGTTGAAGACGCCGAGCGCCCATTTCCGCAATTTCGACCGGCTGCTGGGAATGCGGAAACGGGCGCGCGTCGGACTCGACCGCGCCCCCGATATCGTTCCCGACACACTGCCTCCCGTGCAGGACCGCCTCTACGACGCGTGCGGCAAGGCCCTGCTGATCGCCGAACAGGGTGCCCAGACACTGCTGCACGGGGATCCCCATATCGGCAACGCGTACATCTGCGCCGACGGCCGCATGGGATTCACCGACTGGCAACTGGTGCTGCGCGGCAGCTGGGCCTTCGACGTGACCTACACGATCACCTCCGGCCTCGAGGTGGCCGACCGCAGGGCTTGGGAGCGGGAACTCATCGAGTTCTATATCGACCGCTTGCATGCGGCCGGTGGACCCGCCCTGCCCTTCGAGGACGCCTGGCTCGCCTACCGCAGACAATGCCTCTATCCATACTTCGCATGGATGATCACCATCGGGCGCAGCGCCCTCATGCCCGAATTCCAGCCCGCCGAGATATGCCGCGCCATCGTGCACCGCACATCCCACGCGATCATGGACCTGGACGCGCTACGAGCGGTCGAAGGTAGCTGATCACGTCAACCCCAGATCGCGAGCCACGATCATCTTCATGACCTCGCTGGTGCCCGCGTAGATGCGCGCGACCCGGGCGTCGGTGTAGAGGCGGGCGATCGGGTACTCCATCATGTAGCCGTAGCCGCCGAACAGTTGCAGGCAGCGGTCGACGACGCGGGCCTGTACCTCGGTGCAGAACAGTTTGACGCGCGCCGCGTCCGCACCCGACAGCGCGCCGTCGAGCAGGTCGAGCACCGCCCGGTCGATCATCGTCCGGGCGGCCTCGACCTCCGCGGACATCGCGGCCAGTTCGAACTTGGTGTTCTGGAACGAGGCCACCGGCGTGCCGAATGCCTTGCGCTGCCTGGTGTAGTCGATGGTCGCGGTGATGGCGGCGCGGGCCTGGGCGACCGATCCGACGGCCACCGTCAGCCGCTCCTGGGGCAGGTTGTGGCCGAGATAGCCGAAGGCCGCGCCCTCCTCGCCGAGCCGATTGGCCACCGGCACCCGGACATCGCTGAACGACAGTTCCATCGTGTCCTGCACCTTGCAGCCCATCTTCTCCAGCATGCGGCCGCGGGTGAACCCGGGCATCCCGTCCTCGACGACGAGCAGGGTGAGACCGGCGCGGCGATTCTCCGGGTCGGTGGAGGTGCGGGCGACCACGATGACCAGATCCGCCAGCAGGCCGCCGGTGATGAAAGTCTTTGCGCCGTTGAGGATGTAGTGCTCGCCGTCGCGGACCGCGGTGCTGCGCATGCCCGCAAGATCCGACCCGGTCCCCGGCTCGGTCATGGCGACGGCGGTGAGCAACTGCCCCGACGCCAGGCCGGGAAACCAGCGCTCCCGCTGTGCCGCGTCGGCGTACTCGAGGAAGTACGGCAGGATGACATCGAGCTGCGTGCGCACCGTGCCGAGGGTGACCAGCGCGCGGGCCGCCTCTTCCTGCAGAACGACGTTGTACCGGTAGTCGCGCTGCCCCGCTCCCCCGTATTCCTCGGGCACCGCGAAACCCAGCAGCCCGAGTTGCCCCATCTCGGTGAAGATTTCGCGCGGCATCACCCCGGCCTTCTCCCACGCGGGATAGTCGGGCACGATCCGCTTCTCGACGAAATCCCGGACCAGCCCGCGGAACGCCTCGTGATCGGCGGTGAACAGTTCTCGGCGCATGTGCGGCTCCGTTCAGGACATCAGTTCGACCACGGTGGCATTGGCGGTGCCGCCGCCCTCGCACATGGTCTGCAGGCCGTAGCGAATTCCGTTGTCGCGCATGTGATAAATCATCCGGGTCATGAGCACGGCGCCGGAACCGCCGAGGGGGTGCCCGAGGGCGATCGCCCCGCCGAGCGGGTTCGTCCGCGCGGGATCGGCGCCGGTTTCGGCCAGCCAGGCCAGCGGGACCGGGGCGAAGGCCTCGTTCACCTCGAACACGCCGATCTCGTCGAGCGCCACACCCGCCTTGCCCAGGACCTTCTCGGTCGCCGGAATCGGGCCGGTGAGCATCAGTACCGGATCCGAACCCGCCACCGCGCCCGCCCGGTAGCGCACCAGCGGGGTCACTCCGAGCGCCCGCGCCCGCTCCGCGGTGGTCACCAGCAGCGCCGCGGCCCCGTCCGAGATCTGCGACGAGTTGCCCGCATGAATGACACCGTCGTCCCGGAATGCTGGTTTCAGTCCGGCCAGCTTCTCCGCGGTGGTACCGCGCCTGATGCCTTCGTCCGCGGCCACCGCACCGGAATCGGTCGGTACGGCGACGATCTGGTCGGCGAAGGCACCCGAATCCTGAGCCGCGGCAGCGCGCTCGTGCGACCGCGCCGAGTACTCGTCGAGCCGGGTGCGGGTGAAACCCCATTTCTGCGCGATCAATTCGGCCGAGATGCCCTGGTTGAAGGAGAAGTCGTCGTAGCGCGCCAACGCTTTCGGGCCGTACGGCTGCCCGGAGGCGCGGGCCGCCCCCAGCGGCACCCGGCTCATCACCTCGACGCCACCGGCCACCACCACGTCCTGCTGCCCCGACAGCACGGCCTGCGCGGCGAAATCCAGTGCCTGCTGGCTGGATCCGCACGCGCGATTCACGGTGGTGCCGGGGATGGTCTCCGGCCAGCCCGCCGCCAGCACCGCGTAGCGGCCGATATTGCTGGACTGGTCGCCGACCTGGGAGACGCAGCCCCAGATCACGTCGTCGATCACCGCCGGATCCACGCCGGTGCGCTCGGACAGTGCGGTGAGCACGAGCGCGGACAGGTCGGCCGGGTGCACGCCGGACAGCGCGCCGTTGCGTTTGCCGACGGCGGTGCGGACCGCCCCGGCGATGACTACCTCACGCATCTCTCATCTCCCGTTCTCGGACTCGGTGCGGATCGGCGGCCGC
>NZ_JARWQD010000063.1 GCF_029869545.1 Nocardia wallacei
GCCGTCTCCTCGACCGTCCCCCACTCGCCCCCCGCGCCACCCCCGTCTCCCCGCCGCGAGCGCCCCTCCCCAACTCCCGCCCGCACGCCCCCCGCACTCCAAGCGCTCGCACCACCCCCGCACTCCCAGCGCACGCACCACTCCCCCAATCCCAGCGGGCGCACCACTCCCCATTCCCGGCGCGCTTTTGGCCGGGATCTCGTCGGCGGCTCCGGGCGGAGGCATGCCGGAATTACGCGGCCGACCTTGTTGTTGTCTCTACAAGCGCACGCTGGCACATTTCCAGCAATCGAAGTGATAGCCGTGGAGCATCACGATGCAACAGCCGGGCTCGGGGGAAGGTGACTGATTTCCGCTAGCGCGGATCGACTCGGACTGACATGGTGGACAGCGTGAGTGCGAACGGTCTGGACTTCGAGCGCTGTTACCGTGCTGTGGCGACCCGCGATGCCCGATTCGACGGTCAGTTCTTCACCGCGGTGCGGACGACCGGAATCTACTGCCGCCCATCGTGTCCCGCTATCACTCCGAAGCGCGCGAACGTGACCTTCCTGCCCACCGCCGCGGCGGCACAGCAGTCGGGGTTCCGGGCCTGCCGCCGCTGCCTGCCCGATGCCGCACCCGGTTCACCTCTGTGGAACACCCGCGCCGACCTGGCCGCGCGCGCGATGCGACTGATCGCCGACGGCGTGATCGAACGCGGCGGCGTGCCCGCCCTGGCTGGTTCGCTCGGCTATTCCCAGCGCCAGCTGACCCGCGTACTGACCGCCGAACTCGGCGCCGGTCCACTCGCACTCGCCCGCGCCCATCGCGCGCACACCGCCCGCCTGCTGATCCAGACCACCCGAATGCCGATGTCGGACATCGCGTTCGCGGCCGGATTCGCCAGCATCCGGCAGTTCAACGACACCGTGCGCGAGGTGTTCGCGGTCAGCCCGACCACCCTGCGCGAGGAGGCGCGGCGGCTGCGCGGCGACACCCTGCCCGCCACCAACGGCATGCTCACGCTGCGGCTGCCCTATCGCGAACCGCTGGACAAGTCCTGGCTGGAATGGTTCCTGTCCTCGCACGCGGTACCCGGGTTGGAGCTGTGGGAGGACGGCACCTACACCCGCGCCCTGCGCACCCCGCACGGCCACGCGACGGTGCGGTTGAGCGTCCATACCGGGCATGTGCGCGCGGGCCTGGCGCTGCACGACATGCGCGACCTGGCACCGACCGTCGCGCGCCTGCGGCATCTGCTCGACCTCGACGCCGACCCGATCGGCATCGACGAGGCGCTCGGCGCCGGGTTCCGCGACGGCGCCGCGGCGGTGACGCCCGGCATTCGGGTGCCCGGCTGCCTGGACGGGCCGGAGCTGTTGCTGCGCACCATGATCGGGCAGCAGATCTCGGTGTCGGCGGCGGTCACCCATACCGCGCGCCTGGTCGACGCGCTCGGCGAGAGCGTCAACGGGCCGGTGCCGCGGCTGTTTCCGACCGCGGAGGCCATCGCCGACCGCGGCGCCGAGGTGCTGACCGGCCCGGCCCGCCGGACCGCCTCCATCCTGTCGGCCGCCCGGGCGCTCGCATCCGGCGATCTGTCGCTGCACGCGGGGCGCACGGCGGGCGATGTGCGGCGGGATCTGCTGGCGCTGGACGGGGTTGGGCCGTGGACCGCCGACTACGTCGCCATGCGCCTGCTCGCCGATCCGGACATCCTGCTGCACACCGACCTGGTGGTGCGGCAGGGCGCGGCCCTGTTCGGGATCGATCTGACCGACACCGCGCGCTGGGCGCCGTGGCGGTCCTATCTGTCCATGCATCTGTGGAAGCGGGCGCTGACCGAGCGTACGGTCCCCGCGATCACCACCAACGGCTCGGTGAAAGTGGGTGTACGGCAGTGACTTCCGCCGACTACGCGACGGTCTCCACTCCACTCGGGCCGTTCACGACGCTCATGGACGGCGAGGGCGCCGTGCTCGCGTCCGGATGGACGGCCGACGCCGAAGGGCTCCGGGCGCTGGTGCATCCTCGGCTGCGCCCGGCCGAGCTGCGGCAGCGAGACTCCCTCGGCACGGTCACCCGCGCGGTCGAGAAGTACCACGCCGGTGAGGTTTTCGCGATCGACGACATCGCCGTGCGGCAGGTCTCGGGCCCGTTCCTCGTGCACGCCTGGGAGGTATTGCGCAAGATCCCGGCCGGAAGCCCGGTCACCTACACGGCCTTCGCGAATCTGTCCGGCCGCCCGGAGGCCGTCCGCGCCGCCGCCAACGCCTGCGCCCGCAACGCCGCCGCCCTCTTCGTCCCCTGCCACCGCATCCTCCGCACCGACGGCTCCCTCGGCGGCTTCCGCTGGGGCCTCCCCACCAAACGCTGGCTCCTCACCCACGAATCCACACCCCCGACCTAACTCCTCCCGCACCCCTTCCATGACCCCGCACCGCCTACAGGACCATGCAGCCAGTGCGGGAACATGCGGAGAGTGCGAGAAGGACGGCCCGCCTGTTCGAGGGGCGCCCACAGACACGCCAACGTTCCCGCACCCACTGCTGGCCCCCGCACCCCCTACAAGAGCCTGCAAGCAGTGCGAGAACATACAAGGAGTGCGGGAAGGTGAGGCCAACGTTTCCCGCACTCCCTGTTGGCTCCCGCACTCTCTGTGAGGGCCTGTGGGGGGTGCGGGGGCATGCAGGGGGTGCGGGAAGTGGGGTGGGGGTTAGAGGATGGTTTGGAGGTGGGAGCCGGTGGGGGCGCGGAGGACGTGGAGGCGGCTTGGGATGCGTTGGCGCATTTCGTCGACGTGGCTGACTACGCCGACTACCCTGCCGCCGGAACGCAGTTCGTCGAGGACGCCCATGACGGCGTCGAGGGTGTCGGCGTCGAGGCTGCCGAAGCCCTCGTCGATGAACAGGGTGTCGAGCACCAGGCCGCCCGATTCCGCCGCCACCACATCGGCTAGGCCGAGCGCCAAAGCCAATGAGGCCATGAAGGTTTCGCCGCCGGACAGCGTCTTGGCGGGGCGAACGGCGCCGGTGTAGTCGTCGCGAATGTCGAGCCCCAGCCCACCGCGACGGCCGCGGGGTCCCGCCACGTCGGAGTGCACGAATTCGTAACGGCCACCGGACATCCGGCCCAGGCGCACGGAACCGGCCACCGCCACCTCCTCGAGGCGGGCCGCCAGCACATAGGAACGCAGCGACATCCGGCGATTGTTCTCGCCCCGCCCGGCCACCACCTCGGCCAGCCCGGCCAGCTCGTCGTGGGCCTGCTGCGCGGGGGCGATGCGGTCCACCGCCGCCCAGAGCTGACTGCCCAGCTCCTCCAGCTGCGCCACGCGGCGGGTCGCCTCGGCGTGCGTGGCCACCGCGGCATCCAAGCGCGTACGTGCCTGTGCCACTTGAGTTTCCAGCGCCTCGAGGTCGCCCGGCTCGGCATCGGCCGCGGCCCGGATCTCCGGTTCGGCCAAGACCGCGTCGGCGTGCGCGCGGGCCCGGTCCGCGGCCACCAGCTCCGCCTCGATCTCGGCCTGCCGCTGCGCGCTGCGGGTCGCGGCGTCCACCACCTTGGCATACGCCGCCAGGACGGCGTAGTCGGGCCCGGAATCGCCCTCGGCCCCAGCGACATCCACCTCGGCGGTCAGCGCGGCGGCGCGAGCGAGCTGGTCGACGCGGCGCGCCAGGGCGCCGACCTGGTCGCGGGCGGTAGCGGCCTCGGCACGGGCGGTACGCAGGTCGGCGGCATCGCGGACGAGTGCCTCCAGGCGGGCGCGGGGGGGGGGCCCCCGGGCGGCGGGGCCCCCCCCCCCCCCCCCCCGGGGGGGGTGGTGAG
>NZ_JARWQD010000064.1 GCF_029869545.1 Nocardia wallacei
AAAAATCCCCAACATCTCCTCCGGGCGCGGGGGGCCCGCCCCCGCGGGGGCCCCCCCGCGGGCGCCCCGCGCAGCCGCCCCGCCTCCGCAAGCTCCGGCCAGGCGGGCCCGTCGGGCGCGTCGGCGCCGCTTTGGCGACGTGGCAGAACGCCGACCATTCCTATCTGACCACCTTCTGCATCACCGAGCAGTGCTGGGCACGACGGCAGCCGTACCCGGCTTGCTCTCCCGCAGCTCGCTCAGGAATCAGTCGGCACCCCGACGTGGTGACTGGCCGTGGTTCCGTTCATCGGCCCGACATTGCCCAGCTCGATCAGACACGGGCTGCCGTCATCGTTGTTCTCCCCCCATGCCCAGCCGTAAGCCTCGTTGTCGACCCCACGTCCCACAAAGGCACGGGAGCAAAGCAAGGCGTACTGGCCTTCACGCTCAGGCCCAAACTCATCCACATGGGCAACGACCCAGACGGCGCCGCCCGAGGCGAGCGAAATCCGTCCAACGTCGCCGACGTGGTCCATAACGGTCAGGTCGTCTCGGTTCGGAGCACCAAGGAGGACGATGAACCTCATCGACTTACCCACCCCAGGACTTGGGAACCACCGCACCTTCCCGATAGAGCGTTCAGGAAAAGCAGGCACCAAAGCCGAGGTGGGGACAGTGATTGTGGCCCCTAGCCTCCAACCTCTGGCGCACTCTGGCGTATGGCTCCACCGCGACAAGACACGGTCTTGGTTCGCATCCAACCGGAGTGCAGCAGCTTCTTTGGTCAGAGCCATTCGCCACTTGGCTGGATGAAGGCTGAGCTTCATATCCCCCATGCCGGTTCGCAGACCGACGTAGACATCCCCGCTCTTCTCACCCACCACTGTCCAACTTCTGGACCGCAAACCATCTGGACTTCCAACAGCCCAGCGAACGACACCGCGGCCCTCGAAGATCTGAGGCTCGGGCGGTAGCAGTGACATCTATGAATAGTCGCACAGACGGGGAGCAGCGGCACCAAAGTTTGATAGCGATCGCCGGTAGCACCCCTCCTTCCTCACGGCCCAATCGTCTCGCTCCGGTCGAACGAGTCAAGGACCACCTCCGGTGTCCGCTACGCGGTGGCTACGCCATCCTTGACAAGCCCGACCTCCACCGAGAGATGGCCAGTACGAGGAAGATTGGGGGAAGTGAGGTCAGTAGGTGCCGAGATCTCGAACCGCCTGTTTGTAGTCCTGCGGAAGTGCCAGCCGACTAAGCCATTCATCGGCGAATTCTCCAGCTGCCGTGCAGGCCCATCGCGCACATCCCGCACCTAGGCATTTATTCGGGAACCATGGATCTCCGATTAACTGTTGGTTAGTCGCAAATTTGGGCTTGAGCCTTCTTTCGATATGGCTCGCCTCATTCTGACTCGCCCCAACCTTCTGCCAGCCCACTTTAAAGTGAACCAGCTCATTCCGAAG
The DNA here is from genome assembly GCF_029869545.1 of Nocardia wallacei. Lineage (GTDB taxonomy): Bacteria > Actinomycetota > Actinomycetes > Mycobacteriales > Mycobacteriaceae > Nocardia > Nocardia wallacei_A. Next base: position 1,449 of record NZ_JARWQD010000064.1, read on the forward strand.
AAAAATCAGGTCAGCAGCCGCGCAATAAGTATTCTCATTCTTGGCAAACCGCGCAGCACCTGCCAGTGAGAGAGCGGTTTGATACTTGTCAAGCAGTTGAATCCGCGTCTTAGACCCATCGGCCTCTGCATTGACCCAAATATCCGCAAGTTCTGAGATGACCTCCGGCGCCAAGACCTTCATCCGGCCACTCGTGGACATATAGGGGTCTGCCGCGTCGCTGTACAAATCATTTACCAACGACTCCAGAAACGAAACCGAGAACTTAACTGCCGCCATGGCATACGCGCGATGCGGAAAGTATGGCCCACTTCGGCCCGCCTTAGTGATTTCATCTTCTTGCCTCTTGCACAATTGCGCAAAGTGCAACGCGGCCCAAAGATGCTGCGCAGTTAATGGCTCGCGAGCCTGGACACTTGAAACTTCCGAGAATGCAATCGACTCGGCGTCCGGCAGTCCAACCACTGGTTCCTCGGGCTCACTGTTCTCTGCCATTCTTACCTCCCGCTCGATACGGTGCGACGTCGTGCCACTTGCACTGGCAGGCCACGGCTTCCTCGTCTCCCATCCCAACCAAAGCATCGCTAATCAGAAGCAACCGTTACCGAGACAGAACGTTGCTCGGCCAGCGCGGAGATCATCTGGAGACCAGGCGCCCATACGCGCCACGGTCCGCAGTTGGTCCGCAGCAGAGCGCAACCGGCTCGATTTCCACCAACGATCCCAACAATGGAATCCGCAGGTCAGCCCCATACAGCCACGGACGCCGACAACGCCCAACGCTCGCAAACGTCAAGAACGACAAGCTTGAAAACCGTCGTGGTTCACGCCACCGTGGGTTCAAATCCCACACCCACCGCAGGTTGGGTGGTGTTTCTCTGATCATCATCCCTGGGTTCTGAGTCCTCGGCCCGCAGCGGACTCGGCGCCCGCCTGCATTCTGACGGCCACGGTGTCGAGGTCATCCGGGTACAGATGGCCGTACAGGTCGAGCGTCAACGTGGCCGTCTTGTGGCCCAACATCTTCTGAACGACCTTGATATTCGCGCCAGCGCGGATAGCAAGCGACGCGGCCGTATGACGCAACCCGTGCGGAACAACACCAGTCAGCCCGGTCGCGGAGACTGCCTGATCGGACCCCCACCGGAACTCGCTCGACGTCAGGTACTCGCCCGTCCGGCCCGGGTAGACCAACGCCCGTGGCGGGAGACCGTCCACCTTCCACGCCATCTCGGCCGCCAAGAATTCCGGGACCGGCACCTCGCGGGTGGTGTGGTTCTTCGCGTCGGTCTCCACAACGCCCTGACCTGTGACGCCACTGGCCGAACGTGAGACACGAATCCGCCGCCTGTCCTGGTCGATGTCGACTGCACGCAATGCCGTCGCCTCGCCGAAGCGAATCCCCGTGTACGCCAATGTGAATACCAACGCACGGAAACGACCTGCGGCCAGGGCCAGCTTCATCACTTCGAGGTGCGTCAAGTAGCGCCGCTCACCTGCTTGAATCGACGGCAGATCGATATCGTCGGCGGGATTGGTCGCCAGCCGCTTCGATTTGATGGCGAACCGCAGAACGCGATCGAGGATCTGGTACGACTGCGTTACTCGCGACGCCGAGAGGCCGCGGCCTTCGAATCGACTGCTGCCCGACTTTGAGAGCTTGACAACCCATTCCTGGATGCCCTCGAATTCGATGTCCCGCAATGGTATTGACCCCCAGCGGGGCAGGACAACGGTGTCCAGCAACGAGCGATACCCTGCGACAGTCTTCGGCTTGCTGTCCGTCGCACCAGTGCCCCTCTCGCGTCCCGCCGATCCGCCCATATCCCCAACTAGAAAGCACGTCGTGAACGTGCCCGTAGGAGATGACAGCGGAGCCCGCGGCAACGGCGCTGACACCAAGTAGCGGGCTAACAGCCACGCCAGCCCGGGCCGCCACCGCACGCGCGAGAGCACTTCGACCGAGAGAAGCAGGCACACTGGCCACACTGCCGACCCCCGGTTTGCTCCGCCGACCGCCACATGCACTCAACTGTCTGCCCTCCTGCCGCAGGGACACTAAACACACCCTGCGGGCGCATTTAGTGTCCCTGCGGCAGGAGGGCAGACAACACCACGAAAACCGCTGGTCGGCGGGGGCAAACCGGGGGTCGGCAGTGTGGCCAGTGTGCCTGCTTCTCTCGGTCGAAGTGCTCTCGCGCGTGCGG
>NZ_JARWQD010000065.1 GCF_029869545.1 Nocardia wallacei
ACGAGGGAGTGAGGCCGTGTGGGGATCGAGGGAGTTAGGCAGTGTGGAACGAGGTAGTGAGGCAGTGGGGAACAAGGGAGTGAGGCCGTGGGGGGAACGAGGGAGTGAGGCCGTGTGGAACAAGGGAGTGAGGACGTGTGGAACAAGGGAGTGAGGACGTGTGGGACCAAGGGGGTGAGGCTGTGTGGGGAACAGGGTGGTGAGGCCGTTTGGGAACGGGGAGGTGAAGTTGTGAGGCGGGGTTCTTGTTCGGGTCAGCGGCGGCGCAGGCGGATGGTCCAGGGGGCCGGATCGCGGAGCTGGACGCGTTCGCGGGGGGAGGCGAACAGGATGGCCGCGCCGAGGACGGGCAGCAGCAGGGATGCGACGAGACTGAAAATGAAGTTGCCCGTGGACATTTCGGCGGGTTGATGCGCGATGTGGTAGATCAGGTGCGGTACGCCGAAGACCAGCCAGCCCAGGCCCGCGGCACGGGCCAGCAGGCTGTCGCCGTAGTACAGCGCCGCACCGGTGACCGCGGCGAGCGCCAGGAAGAACGCGCCCACATCGCCGGACAGGTGATGGTTGTACGGCCCGTCGGCGGCCACCCAGTTCAGCCCCAGCCCGGGAAAGCTGCGGTACCAGGCCGCGGGCGCGAGCACCGCCCACAATCCGACGATCACACCCTGCACCGCCAGGATCCACAGCGAGACGTTGGTGATCAGCCACCGCCGCCGATTCACATCCAGCCGCATCCGCACCCGCAGGTTGTCGCCCGCCCGCTGCACCGAGATCCGCATCGGACCCTCCGTTCGCCCCCCATATCGAATGCTGTCACGGTAAACCGGACATACGGCACGAACAAGGGGGCGACGCGCCGTCGCGCACGTCCCTCGCAATCCCGGCACGCTTTCGGCCGGGATCCCCGTCATGTGGATGCGGAGGGGGCTTGCACGATGGTGAGCGCCGAGCGCTGGCGCAGGGTGAAGCCGAGGGTCTCGTAGAGGCTGATGGCCGTCGTGTTCCGGGCAAGGGCGTGCAGGAATGGTGTCTCGCCGCGGGCCCGGATGCCCGCGCCGACCGCGCGGATCAGGCGCGAGGCGATGCCGCGGCCGCGGAATTCGGCATCGGTGCAGACGGCGCTGATCTCGGTCCAGCCGGGTGGGTGCATCCGTTCACCCGCCATCGCCACCAAGCGGCCGTCCACCCGCAGGCCCAGGTAGGTTCCCATCTCGATGGTCCGCGGCGCGTAGGGCCCGGGTTCGGTGCGGGCGATCAACTCCAGGATCTCGGGTACGTCGGCGGCGGTGAGCACCTCGAATTCCGGGTCGTGGGCGACGCGCAGCCCCGTGCCGTCCATCTGCACCGACGGGAGCTTGTCCACCACGGTCCAGCCGTCCGGCGGCACGTGGTCGGGACCGCGCAAACCGGTGCTGCCGCCCGGTCCGAGGAGCGTGGCCAGGTCCGCCCAGTCTCGCGCGTCCAGCACCGCCGGATGGCCGACGAACCGCGCCACCTCCGGGTCGTAGCGGCCGATCCGGCCCACCCAGGTCGCGAACCGGCGGTGCGCACCGCGCAGCGACCCGCGCACCGGGTCGTCGAGCGGATGCGGCGAGGTATCGACTTCGATGGCCGACTCGAGGGTCAACGCGCGCTCCTCCACAATCATCCGACCGGGAGACGTTAGCGAAGCGCACGAGCCGCGGGCACGGGTTGCGCTCACCGCGATTCCGAATCGAGCACGACGAGTCTCGCTGCGGCCCCGGGCGTTCCGGACGTTTCGTGCTGGGCTCGATGGGCCCGGGGACGAAACAGCCGACGCTGGACGGCGATCGGGCAGCGGCGGCTGGTCAGATCTGGTCGACGCGCATGTCGTCCGGGCCCCAGTAGGCGCGCATGCTGGTGATGCGGTTCTCGTCGTCGAACTCCATAACGTCGATGGCCGACAGCGTCATCCGGGAGCCGTTCGCCTCCGCCACCAGCGTGAACGACACCGCGGCGTGCTTGCCGTTGATGCGCGCGGTGTGCAGTTCGGTCTTGCGCTGCATGGGTTCGAGCGCCGCGTAGAGCTCGCCGATGGCCTGGTGGCCGCGGCGCGGATCGCTGCCGATCGGGTCCTCCACGACGGCGTCCGGGGCGTAGAGCGTCAGGATATCGGCGGTCGGGCCGGTCTCGACCAGTTGTACGTACCGTTCGACCGCCTCGCGGATCTGCTGCGCTGCCATGGAAACTCCCGCTGAATTGGAACCTGTTCTAGCGGGGCAGCGTAGCACCGTTCGGCGCCGCGGTGGAGTCCCGCAGTCCCAGTCTGTGGGCGCCGGCGTAGATGTTCATCGTGTCGCCGCGCAGGAATCCGGCGAGGGTGAGGCCCGAGTCGGCGGCCAGGTCGACGGCGAGCGAGCTGGGGGCGGAGACGGCGCCGAGCACGGGAATGCCCGCCATGACCGCCTTCTGCACCAGTTCGAAGGAGGCGCGCCCGCTGACGACGAGGACCAGGTCGTGGGCGGGAACGCGCTCCTCGCGCAGCGCCCAGCCGATGACCTTGTCGACGGCATTGTGCCGCCCGACGTCCTCGCGCACCGCGAGCGCGGTGCCGTCGGCGGTGAACAGCCCGGCCGCGTGCAGGCCGCCGGTGGCGTCGAAAACCGTTTGGCGGGAGCGCAGTTCGCCCGGCAGGGCGGAGAGCATGTCGGCATCGACGATCGGCCCGTCGGCGGGGAGCGGGAAGCGGGTGCGGGTGCGCACCTCGTCGAGGGCGGTCTTGCCGCACAGGCCGCAGGCGCTGGTGGTGAGGAAGTTGCGGGCGAGGATCGGTGTGGGCGTGCGCAACTGGATGTCGAGCACGTTGTAGGTGTTGTGCCCGTTCTCGTCGGTGCCCGCGCAGTACCGGGCCGAGACGATGTCCTCGCGCGCGCCGATGATGTTCTCGCCCAGCAGGAATCCGTGGGCGAGATCGATATCGCTGCCCGGCGTGCGCATCGTGACGGTCACCGATCGCCCATCGATACGCAGCTCCAGGGGCTCCTCGACGGCCAGCGTATCGGGCCGCTGTGTCTGCCCGGCGGGCGTAATGCGAACCGTCTTCCGCCGCACGGTCACCCTGCTCACGAGCAAGCCTTTCTACTGTTCCCGCCCCGCTGCCGTGCACCCATGCCCATCCTGTCGTGCTCGCGGCCCACCGTCATCCCGGCGCGCTGGTCGTTCACCGTCATCTCGGCGCGTTTGTTGTTCACCTTCATCTCGGCGCGCTGGTTGTTCAGCTTTATCTCGGCGCGCTGGTTGTTCACCTTCATCCCGGCGTGCTTTCCGCCGGGGCCAGGCGGATGGTGACCGCTTTGGAGACGGGGGTGTTGGAGCGTTCGGCTACGTGGTCCAGGGGGACGAGGGGATTGGTTTCCGGGTAGTAGGCGGCGGCGTTGCCGCGCGGGGTGGGATAGCCGACGAGGCGGAAGCCGGTGACGCGGCGTTCGGTGCCGTCGGTCCATTCCGAGATCACGTCCACCAGGTCGCCGTCGGCGAACCCCAGGGCGGTGATGTCCTCGGGATGCACCAGCACGACCTTGCGGCCGTGGTGGATGCCGCGGTAGCGGTCGTCGAGGCCGTAGATGGTGGTGTTGTACTGGTCGTGGCTGCGCAGGGTCTGCAGGATCAACCGGCCCTCGGGCACCGGCAGCCAGCGCAGCTCGTTGACCGCGAAGTTGGCCTTGCCGGTGGCGGTGCGGAATTCGCGGGTGTCGCGCGGCGGGTGGGGCAGCTGGAAGCCGTTGCGCTGCCGCACCTTCGCGTTGTAGTCGGCGCAGCCGGGCACGACGCGGGCGATGGCGTCGCGAATGCGGTCGTAGTCGCGCCGGAACTCGTCCCAGGGCACCGGATGCTCGGGCCCCAGCAGTTCCCGGGCGAGTTCGCACACGATGGCGACCTCGCTGCGCAGGTGCGGGCTGACCGGCTGCAGACGCCCCACCGACAGATGCACCATCGACATCGAATCCTCCACCGAGACACGCTGTTTGGTGCCGTCCGGGGACAGGTCCGCATCGGTGCGGCCCAGCGTGGGCAGGATGAGCGCGGTGGCGCCGTGCACGATGTGACTGCGATTGAGCTTGGTCGAGACATGCACGGTCAGTGCGCAACTGCGCAGTGCCGCCTCGGTGACCGCGGTATCGGGTGTGGCGGAGACGAAGTTGCCGCCCATGGCGAAGAACACCTTCGCTCGCCCGTCACGCATCGCGCGGATGGCGGCGACGGTGTCCCAGCCGTGCTCGCGGGGGCTGGTGATGCCGAATTCGGAATCGAGTGCGGCGAGGAAGGTTTCGGGCATCTGCTCCCAGATGCCCATGGTCCGGTCGCCCTGCACGTTGGAGTGGCCGCGCACCGGGCACACGCCCGCGCCCGGCTTGCCGATCATGCCGCGCAGCAACAGCAGGTTGGTGGCCTCCTCGATGGTGGGTACGCCGTGGCGCTGCTGGGTGAGGCCCATGGCCCAGCACATGATGGTGGCCTTCGAGGCGGCGAGCAGCCGCGCGGTGCGCTCGAGTTCGTCGCGGCTCAGCCCGGTGGCCTCCTCGACCGCGGCGAGATCGACCGCGCGCAGATGCTTTTCGTAGTCGGCGAAGCCCGCGGTGTGCGCGTCGATGAAGGCGCGGTCCACGACCGAACCCGGGTCGCGGTCGTCGGCCTCCAGCAGCAGCTTGCCCAGCCCTTGGAACAGCGCCATATCCCCGCCGAGCCGGATCTGCAGGAAGTCGTCGGCGATGCGCTGGCCGGTGGTGTAGCCCTTGACCGTCTGCGGGTCGCGGAAGCCGAGCAGGCCCGCCTCCGGCAGCGGGTTGATCGCGACGATCCGGGCGCCGTGCCGCTTGGCGTGCTGCAGCGAGGTGAGCATGCGCGGATGGTTGGTGCCGGGATTCTGACCGGCGATGAGGATCAGGTCCGCCCGCGGGAAGTCGTCGATCGTCACCGACCCCTTGCCGATGCCGATCGAGCTGGTCAGCGCCGCGCCGGAGGATTCGTGGCACATATTCGAGCAGTCCGGCAGGTTGTTGGTGCCGAAGGATCGGGCCAGCAGCTGGTACAGGAACGCCGTCTCGTTGGCGGTGCGGCCGGAGGTGTAGAACACGGCCTCGTCCGGCGTCGCCAGTCCGCGCAGCGTGTCGGCGACGAGGCGGTAGGCGTCGTCCCAGGAGATGGGGGAGTAGTGGGTGTCGCCGGGGCGCAGCACCATCGGCTCGGTGAGGCGGCCCTGTTGCCCGAGCCAGTAGCCGGACTTCGTCTCCAGCTCCGAAATCGGATGGGCGGCAAAGAATTCGGGGGTGACGGTGCGCAGCGTTGCCTCTTCGGCGACGGCCTTCGCGCCGTTCTCGCAGAATTCGGCGACCCGGCGCGTGCCGGTCGGGTCGGGCCACGCGCAGCTGGGGCAGTCGAATCCGCCGCGCTGGTTGAGGCGGGCGAGGGTGCGGCCGGTGCGAATGAGGCCCATCTCCTCGACGCCGCGCTCGAGGGCGACCGCCACGGCGGTCAGGCCCGCGGCCTCGTGCTCGGGAGGTGTGACGCTGAGTGCGGTCTCGTCGATATCGCTCGTCGGTGCCTTGCGGTGCATGGTCTCCCGTCCTCCTGTCAACACGTGCCCGGTCCGCGGCTCATCCGGTCCGATCGGGCAGGTCCGGCGGTGCTCCTCGACAGAATCCGAGCCTACGCCCGAGCCTGGGCGGGCCGGGCGCAGGCGGCCGCGGGAGTTGGCCGGAGACACAAACCTCGGCGATTCGCACCTCGCGGGGGGCGATCTCGCGCGAGGATCGGAGACGGCCGGTCCACGCCCGGCGCAGAGGAAGACGAACAAGGATGTACATGAGCGAGCGAACAGGCAACAAGGTCCCGGCCACCCGGCGCCGGCGCGCACGCGCCGCGGTGAGCGCGGGGCTACTCGGCACGGCAGCCGTCCTCGGCCTGGCGGTGCCGCAGCCGGCGCAGGCCTCGGTCACCCGGCTGGGCGCCACTCCCGACATGGCCTTCGGCATGGCCACCAACTACGGCACCGGCTGTCACTACACGCTGCAGGCATTCGTCGACGATCCGTCCGCGCCGGTCACATTCTTCGACAACGGCGTCCCGATCGGGCGCGCGAAGCCCGGCGGCGCCTACGCGCTGACCGGCTGGGTGCCCGCCACCCAGGGCCCGCACCTGCTCACCGCCGTCCAGGACGGTCAGCCCGCCGAGCTGCCCCCGGCGAGCCTGGCCCTGCGCGTCGGCTTGGGTGTCCACCTCGGCTACGGCTGCAACGTCTTCGGGGGCTAGCGGCTACCGACGCGGGTCGAGGGCGGGCATGGCGCTCCCCGCCGGATCCCATTCCTGCAGAAAGCCCTCTTGCAACGATCGGTCCAATACCTCGATGCGTCCGCCGAGGATGTGGTCGGCGCGGTGGTAGGCGAACGCCCGGCCGAGCGGGCAACCGTCGACCTCCCTCGGCTCGCCCTGGATCAGCTCGACATACGGGAACTCGCGGCTGATGCACATCCGGAAGTGCCAGTCGCCCAGCGTGCGCGCCTTCGGCTCGTTCCATCGGATATCGACCGCGGAGGCGAACTCGCTCATCGCGTATTCCAGGTCCGGCACTACGAAGCAGACGTGGTAGAAGCTGGTCATATCCCGATCTTGGCAGGCGCCGGGGAGTGATCCGGCGCACTTGCTGTCACAGCGGTCGTTTTCACGGTGTCTTCATGTCGACGCCTGCGGAGGTGGACCTCGGGTCTCCTCCTCGGGGCGGGCATGGTGTTGGATCGAACGGCTACCGACGAAAGGATCTTGCCGTGGAGGCATGCTCGAAGGCCGACGGCACCCGGGACCTCGGGAGCGAGTCGTGAGCCCCGCGGACCCGGCGACCGAGGCGTTCGTTTCCTATCGCAACCTGCTGTTCACCGTCGCCTACGAGATGCTCGGATCGGCGTCGGATGCCGAGGACGTGCTGCAGGAGACGTGGCTGCGGTGGTCCGAGGTCGACCTGTCGCAGGTGAGCGATCAGCGCGCCTACCTGGTCCGGATCACCACGCGGCAGGCGCTCAACCGGCTGCGCAGCGTGCAGCGGCGCCGGGAGTCCTACGTCGGGCAGTGGCTGCCCGAGCCGATGCTCACCGCGCCGGACGTGGCCGACGACGTCGAGCTCGCGGAGAGCGTATCGATGGCGCTGATGCTCGTGCTCGAGACGCTGTCGCCGACCGAACGCGCGGTCTTCGTGCTGCGCGAGGTCTTCGATGTCGGTTACGAGGAGATCGCGGCCGCCGTCGACAAGAGCCCCGCGGCCGTTCGGCAGATCGCGCACCGCGCCCGGCAGCACGTCGATGCCCGGCGGCAGCGTGCGGTCGTCACGCCGAGCCAGACCCGGGCGGCGCTGGAGTCGTTCCAGCGCGCGCTGGAAACCGGGGACCCGCAGGGCCTGCTCGACGTGCTCGCGCCGGATGTCGTGCTGGTGAGCGACGGTGGCGGCGTCAAGCAGGCCCTGCTGCGGCCGGTCAGCGGTGCGCAGCGGGTGGCGCGCCTGCTCGCCCGCGGCACCAGCAAGCTCGCGGCCGCCGTGACCACGGAACTGACGGTGGCCAACGGGAATCCGGCGCTGCTCGTGCGCATCGGCGGCGAGATCGACGGCATCATGACCTTCGGCGTCGAGGGCGGCCGCATCACCGGCCTCTACTTCGTCCGCAACCCGGAGAAGCTGACCCATGTGGACAAGGAGGTCGCCCTCGCCCGGCGATAAGCAACTTCTGTTGACTAGGGGAGGTTAGTCAACTACGGTTGCTTGTGTTGCGCGCGCACGCATCCACGCCGAAGAACGAGAACGAAGGATGAGCGGATGGCGGCACACGAGCAAGCCGTAGTGCAGGTCGACGGGCTGCGCATGAGATACGGCTCGAACGACGTCCTGCACGATGTGAGTTTCCGAGTGCACGAAGGGGAAGTGATGGCGATGCTCGGGCCGAACGGCGCCGGCAAGACCACCACCATCGAGATTCTGGAGGGCTTCCGCATGCGGTCGGCCGGGCGGGTCACGGTGCTCGGTACCGATCCGGCGCACGGCGACGAACACTGGCGAGCACGCATCGGCGTCGTCTTGCAATCGTGGCGCGACCACGGCAAATGGCGAGTGCGCGAGCTACTTTCGCACCTCGGTTCCTACTACACCGGCCACTGCACGGATCTGATCCGGCGTCCGTGGGACGCGGACGACCTCATCGCCGCGGTAGGGCTCACCGACCACGCGGACAAGAAGATCAGGACCCTCTCCGGCGGGCAGCGCCGGCGGCTGGACGTGGCGATCGGGCTGGTGGGCCGCCCCGAGGTGCTGTTCCTCGACGAACCCACCGTGGGATTCGATCCCGAAGCCCGGCGCGAATTCCACGACCTCATACGGGGACTCGCGAGCGCGGGCGCGACGGCGATCCTGCTCACGACCCACGATCTGGTCGAGGCCGAGAAACTCGCCGACCGCATCGCGATTCTCAACGGCGGGCAGATCATCGCGCAGGGCAGCGCGGCGGAGCTGGCACGGCAGATCGCGGGCAGCGACGAGGTGCGCTGGACCCTCGACGGACAGCGCTTCACCCGATGCACCGCCGACTCCACCGGATTCGCCCACGAGCTGTTCCGGCGGCACGGTGCGGCGGTCACCGATCTCGAGATCCACCGGTCCTCGCTGGAGGACACCTACCTGTCTCTGGTGCACCGTGCCGAATCCGGCCACCTCACCGCGTCGGCCCGCCAGCTCGACGAGGTGGCCTGATGAACCCGATCGCCACGGTCCTGCGCACCGGCTGGTCTCGCGGGGTGATCGAGCTGCGGCAGTCGGTCACCAACGGTGCCGACCTGTTCAATCACTTCTTCTGGCCGGTGCTGATGCTGGTCACCCTGTTCTTCCTGCGCGATGTGTCGTTCCGGCACAGCGACTTCACGCTCGGCACCATCGCCCTGCCGAGCATCCTCGGCATGAACGCCGCGATGGCCATGGTCACCATGAGTCAGCTGCTCACCGCCGACCGCGAGGACGGAACTCTGTTGCGGGCGAAGGCGACCCCGCACGGCATGCCGGGCTACCTGGTCGGCAAGGTCGTTTCGGTGTCCGGGAGCCTCATTGTCGACCTCGCGATCTTCCTGGTCCCGGGCCTGTTCATCATCTCCGGTCTCTCGATCGGCGGGCCCGCCTCCTGGTTGACCCTCGCCTGGGTGCTCGCCCTCGGCCTGGTCGCCACCCTGCCGATCGGAGCGGTGCTCGGTTCGGTGTTCACCAGCGCCCGCAGTCAGGGAATTCTGACCCTGCCGATCCTCGGCGCGATCGCGATCTCCGGAATCTTCTACCCGATCACCGCGGTGCCGGACTGGGTGCAGTGGATCGCCCAGATCTTCCCGATCTACTGGCTGGGTCTCGGCATGCGCTCGGCGCTGCTTCCCGGCGACGCGGTCGGCATCGAGATCGGTGAGTCCTGGCGACACCTGGAAACCATCGGCGTGCTCGGCGCCTGGGCCGTCGTCGGGATCCTCGTGGCACCGATCGTGTTGCGCCGCATGGCCCGTCGGGAAGCGGGGTCGAAGCTGGCCGAGCGTCGCGAGAAGGCGCTGCAGCGCATCGGGTGAGTGGTGGTGTCCCGTTGCGGCTCAGGCGTTGTCGCGGAATACCGCGGCCAGTTCCCGGCGCGAGGTGATGCCGAGCTTGGGATAGGCGTTGGACAGGTGGTAGCCGACGGTGCGGGGGCTCAGGAACAGCTGGGCGCCGATGTCCTTGTTGGACAGGCCCGTTGCGGCCAGCTGCGCGGTCTGCAGCTCCTGCGGTGTGAGGCGGTTCAGCACGTCGAGCGCGGAACTCGGCGCCCGGGTCTCGCCGGTCGCGCGCAACTCGCCCTCGGCGCGCTCGGCCCAGGGATCCGCGCCGAGCTGCCGGAAGGTCTCGGCCGCGACGCGCAGGTGTCCCCGGGCGTCGGCCCGGCGCTGCATGCGGCGCAGCCACTCGCCGTAGAGCAACTCGGTGCGGGCCCGCTCGAAGGCGAATTCCGGTGTGGTGTGGTGCAATTCGAGTGCGGCGGTGAAGTATCGCTCGGCGGTGTCGTCCGTGGCGAGCAGGGCCCGGCAGCGCTGGGCGATGGCTCGCGTCCACGGGCGGCCGACGTGCTCGGCCCACACGCTGTACCACTCGAAGGCCGCGCGCGCCCGCTCCCGGCGACCGGCCCGGTGCGCCGCCTCGACGAGGTCGGGAATCGCGGCCGTCGCGCCGTGCCGGTTGCTCCCGGCCAGCAGATCGGTGAGCCGGTCCACCGCGGCATCGGGCCGTCCCACGCCGAGATCGAGCAGGCTCAGCGCCGCGGCCGCGTGCACATTGCTCGGTGCGATATCGCGCGCCAGCGGCTCGGCGGTGTACTCCCGGCAGCGCCGCTCGTCACCGCGGGCCGCGGCCAGCAGCGCCAGCGTCGTGGACTGGTAGATGTGGACGATGCGCTGCCCGGTCTCGGCGGCCAGCCGCAGACCCTCGGTCGCCAGCGCGGCGGCCGATCCGAAGCGGCCGAGCAGGAACTCCGCCCGCGCCTGGATCATCAGCGCCCGGGTGAGCACGCCGACCGCGCCGCGGCCGCGGCACTCGTCGGCCAGCGCGGACGACAACTCGCGCGCGGCGGTGATATCGGCGAACAGCAGGTGCCAGAACGCCACGGTGAACCGCTCGCGCAGCTGGCTGGGCTCCAGGCCGTCGAGCAGCGAGCGCAGGGCGTTCGGTCCGCGCGCGGGGTCGCCACCCTGACCCGGGTTGGTACCGGCGACGAGTTCGGCCAGCGCCCGGACCCGGTCGGCGCCCGGCACATTCAGGGTCTCGGCCCGTTCGGCGGTGCGGTCGACGGCGGGCAGATCGCCCGCGGCCCAGGCGGCGTCGGCGGCCTCGAACAGGAGCCTGCCCGCGGCCGCCGGATTCTGTTCCGCCACGAATGACGCTGTGCCGCTGAGGGATCGGTAGGCGACGAGGGGATTGTCGTGTTCGCGGGTGACCTCGGCCCGCAGGCTGATCACCTCGGCCAGGACCGCCGGGTCGGTGGTCAGCGGTACGGCCTGATCGGCCAGCGCCACAGCCTGTTCGAGGTCGCCGAGATCCACCGCCGCCGCGGCGGCCGCGGCGAGCCGTCGGCCGCGATCGGCGGGGTCGGGGCTCAGGTCCGCGGCGCGCCGATAGGCCGCGGTGGCCTCGGCCAGGCCGCCGCGGGCCTGTGCGCACCAACCCGCGTCGTCGAGCGCGGTGGCGACTCGCTCGTCGGGCTCGGTGGCCGCGGCCGCCAGATGCCAGGCATAGCGCGCGGCGTGTTCGACGGCGCCCAGCTGCGCGGCGAGGGCTCGGTGGGCGGCGCGGCGCCGGGCCGCGGTGACGCCGTCGTAGGCGGCGGCGCGAATCAGCGGGTGGGCGAAGGTGATTCGGCCGTCGCGCAGCTGCAGCAGGCCCGCCTGCTCGGCCGCCTCGAGGTCGGCGCGGCTCGCATCGGCCGCGGCGGCGAGAATCACCGACGGGTCCCCGGTGTCGTCGGCGGCGGTGACGAGCAGGAGATCGCGGGTGCCGGCGGGCAACGCGGCGATGCGGTCGGCGAATGCGCGCTGAATGCGGTGCGGTGTGGACGATGTCGCGCCGCGGAACGGCGAGGCGTACATCCGATCGGCCCGTTGCAGGGATGGAAGTACCTGCAGCGCAAGGGGATTGCCGTTCGATTCGCGCAGGGTCCAATGCGTCACCGCCGCGGGTAGGCCCGCGTGGTGGGAGGCGAGCAGTGCGGCCGCGGCGTCCGGATCCAGTCCCCGCAGGGTCAGTCGGGTGCCGGACAGCTCGTCCAGTTCCGGGAGCAGATCGTCGCGCACGCCGAACAGCAGCGCCAGCGGTTCGGCGTCGAGCCTGCGGGCGACGAATACCAGTGTGTCCAGCGTGGCGCGGTCCAGCCACTGCGCGTCGTCGACCAGGCACAGCAGGGGCCGGTCCTCGGCCAGGTCGGCGAGCAGGGTGAGCACCGCCGCGCCGACCAGGAAGCGGTTGGCGCGGCCCGTCTCCCCGGTGTCGAGTGCCGCGCGCAATGCGTCGGCCTGGGCATCGGGCAGGGTGTCGACGCGGTCGCGGCCGCCGCCGAGCAGCAGATGCAGACCCGCGTAGGCCAGCTCGCTCTCGGCCTCGGTGCCCACCGCCCGCAGCACCCGGAAGCCCCGGTCGGCCGCGGCGGTGCCCGCACGGTCGAGCAGCATCGACTTCCCGATACCGGCCTCGCCCCGGAGCACCGCCGTCGCGGCGCGGCCGCCCGCCGCCCCGTCCAGCAACTCCTCGACGACAGCGACTTCCCCGGCACGACCGTAGAACACCCCCCGACTCTATGTGCCCGGCCGATTGCCCAGCACATGCCCCGGATCGGGTGTAGGCCGCGACCAAGTGTCAGGCCACGTAGGGGCGGGACGTGCGGGCGTCGCGCAGCGTGTGCGCCCACCACACCAGCTGGTCGAGCATGCCCTTGGCGGCGCCCTCGGCGCCGCTGTCGAGCGGGGTGCCGTTGTCGGCGAACTTGTCCCAGGCGTTGTGGAAGCTGACCGTGTCGCGCACCGTGGTCGCGTGCAGTTCCGCGAACACCAGGCGCAGCTGCTCGACGGCGCGCAGCCCGCCGCCCATGCCGCCGTAGGACACGAAGCCGACCGGCTTGGCCTGCCACTGGGTGTAGTGCCAGTCGATCAGTGCCTTCAGCGAGGCCGGGAAGCTGTGGTTGTACTCGGGGGTGACCACGACGAAGGCGTCGGCGGCATCGAGCCGACGGGTCACCTCGTCCATCGCGGGTTCGGGGTGCTCGCTCAGGACCGACGGCAACGGATGGTCGGCCAGATCGATGTGGTCGACCACCAGGTCTTCGTGGGTGGCGGCGTGCGTGGCGAACCAGCTGCCCACGGTGGGGCCGAAGCGGCCGTCGCGAATGCTGGCGGTGATCACGGCCAGCCGCAGGGGATTGTCGGGCATCGCGGTCTCCTTCTCGATCGGATCGACTGCGAAGAACGCTAGGTTCGCGGGGCAGGGCGGCGCCTCTGTCGAATGACCAGGTTGCCGCTTGACACCACTTCGGCCGTAGTACTATGGTCTAAACCACTACATGCGAAGTACAACAAGCAAGGCGGTAACCGAATGCGAAAGCTGGCCTACTTCACCGGAATGTCCCTGGACGGCTATATCGCGGGGCCGCAGGACTCGATCGACTTCTTCCCGCTGGGAGCGGATTTCACGGCCTGGATCGCCGCCGACTACCCGGAAACCCTGCCCACCCATGTGCGTTCGCATTTCGGGGTCGCCGACGATGCGCCGAACAAGCACTACGACACCCTCGTCATGGGCCGCGGCACCTACGAGCCCGGACTGGCGCTCGGCCTCGCGAACCCGTACGCGCACCTGAGGACCTATGTCGTGTCGAGCACGCTCGGCCGGATCGAGGATCCCGCGGTCGAACTGGTCGAACGCGACCCGCTCGCGCTGGTCCGTCGCCTGAAGCAGGAGGAGGGGCTGGACATCTGGCTGGGCGGCGGCAAGCTCGCGGGCCAGCTCGTCGACGAGATCGACGAGCTGGTGATCAAGAGCTACCCGGTGGTCGCGGGGGACGGCGTCCGCGCCTTCACCGGTAACTTCCGGCCCACGGATTTCACCCTCCGGCGACGACGGGAATTCGACAACGGCACCCAGGTCAGCTGGTTCACCCGCGCCTGAGGCGCACGGCCGGGCTCAGCCCGCGGGGGCCCGGGGCACCCGCCCGGGCGCCGCGGGGGGGTTGGGGGGGGGGGGGCCGGGTTTGGGGGGGCGGGCGCCCCACACCCCGCGGAA
>NZ_JARWQD010000066.1 GCF_029869545.1 Nocardia wallacei
GGTTTATCGCGGCCTGCCGCGCCGCATCCAGCGCGGTGTCGCGGGCGTGGGCCCGCGGGGGGGCGGGGGGGACACCCCCCCCCCCCCCCCCCCCCCCGCCCACCCCCCCCCCCCACACCCCCCTCTCCCCCCCCCCCCCCCCCCCCGGGGGGCCCCTGTCTCGTCCGAGGGGCGCTCCATCCCTCGTTCCCGGCACGCTTTTGGCCGGGATCCTGCCTTCGCACGACTGCGCTTTGTTGCGAGCAATGTGCTGTGCTTGCAGATGCATAGAACATGGTGGGGGAGTGGGACGTTCGTACCGAGAACGGCCGTCGATCGCGCTCTCGTTGCCGGAGTGCCGGATTCGCGAGGTTTCGCGGCCGATCCCGTTCTGCCGCCTGTTTGCGGCAATGTCGCTGCAAATCTGAGATCCGCAAAATGAATCACCCAAATTTGGTGGTGCGCAGGCCCATTCGGACGGCGTGTCCTAGTCAAACGGTCTGTTTCCAGCGTGGTTTACGCTCCAAATCCTGGTTTAGGTGGAATTACACGCGCGTTGTTTAAACGGACCATTCCGTCCCTGGCAAACCTCACCTACACTCGATTCACATCGGCTGCTGTCGAGTGCCCGCAGCACCTCACTCGTTCGCGCGGCCCGTGCTCGAATGCGAAATGGGGTTGTGAGACACATGGATTCGCGGACCGTCGCATTGATCAGAACGACGTTCAAGGCGGTTGCTGCGGAGGAGGGTGGACCGGAGAAGCTGGCCCGATCGTTCTATGCCATCTTGTTCACCGAGCATCCGCACGTTCGCGATTTCTTCCCCGCCGCCCTCGACGCGCAGCGCGACCGCCTGGTGCGGGCCATCGCCTACACGGTGGACCGGCTCGAGGAGCCCGATCGGCTGCTGCCCTTTCTGGCCCAGCTCGGGCGCGACCATCGCAAATACGGTGTGACCGCCGAACACTATGCGGCCGTGGGGAAGTCGCTGCAGACGGCGCTGTGCGCCCACGCCGGAACCGAACTGTGGACCGACGAGGTGGAGCGAGCGTGGAACGAGGGCATCGGCGTCATCGCCGAGACCATGATCGGCGCCGCCGAAGGCGAGGACACGCCGCCGTACTGGACCGGAACCGTGATCGAGCATCGCGAGGTGCTGCAGAATCTGGCGATCGTGCGGCTGCGGCTGGACCAGCCGATGCGATACGCGGCCGGTCAGTACCTGAGCGTGCAGATTCCGTCCCGGCCGCGGATGTGGCGGTATCTGTCACCGGCCGTGCCCGCGAACGACCAGGGGGAGATCGAGTTTCACGTCCGCGGCGTCACCGGTGGCTGGGTCAGTCCCTCGATGGTCGGGCACACGATGGTGGGGGACCAGTGGCTGCTGGGGTCGCCGCTCGGCGGGCTCGGCATTCTCCGCAATACCCGGCGCAAGATGCTGATGGTCGGCTGCGGTACCGGCATCGCCCCGCTGCGCGCCCAGCTCATGGCCATGACGCGGCGCCGCTCCAACCCCAGGGTGCAGCTGTTCGTGGGCGGTCACCACCCGTGCGACCTCTACGACCTGCAGACCCTGAGCGACCTCGCCGTCGCCAACAAGTGGCTCACCGTCACCCCGGTCGTCGAGAACAGCGAAAACCCGTGGTGGTTCTACGATTCCGATGGCCACGCGCGGGAATTTCCTGGACTGGAGCCACGCCGCGTCGGCCAGATCGGCAAGGTGGTCGCCGCCGACGGCCCCTGGCACGACCGCGACGTACAGATCGTCGGATCCCCGAGCATGGTGCAAACCACCAAGTTCCGCCTCATGGCGGCGGGCACCCCCACCAAGAACATCCGCCACGACCCACTGTTCTAGCGCCATCCCCACGCCCGCTGTCCCAGCGTCATCCCGTCCCGGCGGTTGCGGCGCCATCCAGCATCCCGGCGGCTGCAGTGCCATCCCGTATCCCCAGTGATTGCGGCACCATCCAGCATCCCCGCGGCTCCAGCGCCATCTCGTATCCCCGGCGCTGCAGTGCCATCTCGTATCCCCAGTGGTTGCGGCGCCATCCAGCATCCCCGCGGTTGCGGCGCCATCTCGTATCCCCGGCGGTTGCGGCGCCATCCAATATCCCCGGGGGGGGGGGGGGGGGGGGGGGGGGGGGGGGGGGGGGGGGGGGGGGGGGGGGGGGGGGGGGGGGGGGGGGGGGGGGGGGGGGGGGGGGGGGGGGGGGGGGGGGGGGGGGGGGGGGGGGGGGGG
>NZ_JARWQD010000067.1 GCF_029869545.1 Nocardia wallacei
TTGTCCCGGCAAGCACCACAACCATTGTCCCGGCATGCTTTTGGCCGGGACCCACCTCCGGCGCCTGTGGATTCCGCCCAAAAGCATGCCGGAAAATTGATGGTGACGCGGCACACCGGAAACTTGATGGTGACGCGGCACACCGGAAACCTGATGGTGACGCGGCATGCCGGAAACCTGATGGTGACGCGGCATGCCGGAAAATTGATGGTGACGCGGCACACCGGAAACCTGATGGTGACGCGGCACACCGGAAACCTGATGGTGACGCGGCACACCGGAATGCCGACATAGGCGCGGTACGTGCCGATAGCGTCGCGTGCGGGGGCTGTGCAGTCGCGTTCATCGCCGACCCCGCATCGCCCAGGCGCGTAGGCCGTCCGCGGCCAGGAGTACGCACAGGATGGTCGCCGCCGCTACGGCCGCCGTGGCCGCGGCCAGTGCCGTGTCGCGGTCGGCGACGGAACCGGCCAGCAGCGCCCCCAGTCCCGGGTAGTTGAACAGGCTCTCGACCACCAGCGCACCGCCGAGCAGCATGCCGACCGTGGTCGCGTAGGAGGCGGCGATGGCGGGCAGCGCCACCGGGAATACGTGGCGCAGCATCAGCTGGCGCGGGGAAATACCCTCGAGCTCGGCGTTTTCCACATGCGGCGCGCGAGCGGCGTCGGCGAGCGCGCCGCGGATGACGCGGGTGTTCCAGCCGGTCTGCGGCACCGCCAGCGCGAGCACGGGCAGCACCAGCATGTCCGCGGTGGCCGGAAAGCCGGACCTGCCCGCCACCGTCACCGCGGGCAGCCACCCCGCCACGAACGAGAACACCATGATCAATACCGCCGCCACCACGAACTCCGGCAGTGCGACCACCATCGCGGTCGCGGGCTGCAGCACCCGCGCCACCCACCCGGACGGCCGTGCGGCCCACCACATTCCGAAGCCCAGCGACGCGATCACGGTGAGCGCGAACGCGAGCCCGCCCAGCAGCAGCGTCTGCGGCGCGGAGGAGGCGAGCAGGTCCGCGATCGACCGGCCGTGCACGGTGGTGCCGAAATCGCCGGTCACCACGCCGCTCAGCCACGACCAGAACCGTTGCGGCAGCGGCCGATCCAGGCCCAGCTCGTGCCGCTTGGCCGCCACCTCCGCCGGGGTCGCGTCGCGATCCAGCGCCGCCCGCGAGGCATCGCCGGGCAGCAGCGAGATCGCGGCGAACACCAGCATCAGCAGGGCGAACAGCAGAGCGAGGCGGCGCAGCACCAGCCCGGCGACGGCGGCCCACACACCACCGCGCCGACCGGCCTCGGTGGCGGTCGCCCGCGCGCTGACCGTACTCACGTCAACCAGACCCGCTCCAGCTGGACCCGGCCGAACCCGCCCAGCGTCGGCAGATCACGCACCCGGCTCGACGCGATATCGATCCCGTCGGCCATGCCCCACACCAGATATCCGCCGCGCTCGTGCTGAATCTGCTGCACCGTCCGGGCCGCCCGCGCGTCGGCGGCCGGATCCGCCGAACCCAGTGCCGTGGCGGTGGCGCCGTCGAATTCGCGGTCGGCGAAGGCGGTTTCGTTGCGGTTGCTGCCCGAGGTCATCAGCTTCGCGGCGTAGAACAGCACCGAATCGTTGGTTCCCCAGTTCACGGTGTAGAGCGGCGCGTGCAGCCAGGTGCGGTCGTAGAAGGTGCCCGACTCCTGCACCACCACCTCGAGATTCACCCCGATATCGCGCGCCTGGGTGGCGAACAGCTTGGCCGACTCCGCCTCGCCGGGCGCCTCCTCCTTGGTGAACAGCTGATAGGTCGCGGCCGTGTCGAACCGAGCCTCCGCCAGCAGCGCCCGCGCTCGATCCAGATCGCGGCGGCGCTGCGGAATATCCTTGGCGTACTGCGGATCCCCGGTGCCGAGGATGTCGTTGGCGACGGTCCCGAATCCGGAGAATGCCTGGGCGACAAGGGCATCGCGGTCGGCCGCCAGCCGCAGCGCGGTGCGCACCCGCGGATCGGCGAACGGGCCGTCGGCGGTGCGCATGGCGATCGCGACGGCGGTGTCGTTGGGGCGGCGGATCATCTGCAGATCGCCGCGCCCGGCGGCGGTGCGTCCCGCGATCGCCCCGACATTGGAGGCCAGGTCGATCTGCCCGCCCAGCACCGCGTTCGACAGCGCGTCGACGCTGTCGAACATGGTGACCTCGATGGCCTCCAGCCGCGGCCGCGGCCCGTGCCAGGCGTCGTTGCGCACCAGCCGCGCGTTGCCCTGCCGGTAGGACTCCAGCCGGAAGGGTCCGCTGCCGACGGCGTTGGCGAAATCGGTCGTGCCCTGCTTGACGGTGAACGTCATGAGCCGCACCAGCAACGGAATCTGGGTATTCGGCGCGGCGGCCGTGACCACCACCCGCCCCGGCCCGTCGGCGATGATGTCCTCCGGCCGCGCGACCGGCATCTTCGATTCCCCGCCGACCTCGCGCAGCCGCCGCAGCGACCACACCACGTCGTCGGCGGTGACCGGGCTGCCGTCGTGGAACCGGGCGCCCTCGGCGAGGGTGAACGTCCACCGCCGCTGATCCGGATCCGCCGACCAGGCCGACGCCAGCCGCGGCTGCACGGTCGGGTCGGCGCCGGGCACCGTGAGCGGGTCGTAGACCAGCGACGCGATCAGGAAGTCGCTCTCGTTGCTCAGGTTGGCGTGCGGATCGCGTTGCAGGGCAGACACTTTGCCCAGGGCGCCGACGCGCAGCGTGCCGGTGTCGCCGGAGTCGCGGCCGCAGGCGGCCAGCGCCACCGCGGCCCCCAGTCCGAGTCCGGCGCCCAGAATCCGCCGGCGTGTCATGATCGTCATCGCGGGGCCTCGTCCCTCATCCGAGTCTGCTATGAGCAGCCAAGGCTAACCTAATGATTCTGCGGCAGCGACCGGGCATTCGTCCATGTCATCGCTCGCCACGCCGACGCGCCGGTGCGACTCGCCCCGAGCTACTCTGCTGATTGCCTTCGGCGATACCCACTCGCTATTCTTGTAGACACCCTTTAGGTAAGCCTTGCTTAAGTTCACGTGAGGGACTAATTTCGCAGACCGAGTCTTCACCACCTGCTTCACCACCGTTGCGAAGAAGGGAATGCCTGGTGAAAAACGTTCTCTGCGAACGTAAGACACACCAACCCACCGAATCCGGCGCGATCGAACGCCGAGAGCTGCCCGCGGCGGCCGCCCGGGCCGTTCGCGACACGGCGCGCGAGATAGCCGTCACAATCGACACCATGCCGGGGTTGTCCGCGCGCACCGCCCGCACCCTCACCGATCCGGCGCTGATCGAGCTGGTCGACACCCACGCCGCTCGCTTACCCGAATCGGTGCGCACCGTGCTGCGCCCGCCGGAGTCCGCCGCGGGCGCCGCGGTGGTCGCGCGCCTGCCGCTGCGCGACGACGAACTGGGCCCGACCCCGCGCGACTGGCGCCAGGCCGCCGTGTGGAGCGGCGAGCCGGATCGCAGACACGCCTCGCTGCAACTGGATATCACGATGCTGCTGCTGGCCCGCAGCGCCGGGGAGCCGTTCGGCTGGCAGGGGCAGCAGGACGGGCGGCTGGTCAACAACATCGTCCCCTCCCCCGGGCACGAGCACGAGCAGTCGGGCGCGTCGAGCACCACCCTGCTCACCCCCCACACCGAGGACGCCTTCCATCCCCACCGCGCGCACCTGCTCATGCTCGGCTGCCTGCGCAATCCGGATCGAGTGGGGACCACGGTGTCGTCGGTGCGCGAGGTCAGCCTGGACGACGACCAGCGCCGCCGGCTGAGCGAACCGCGGCTGCCGATCCTGCCGGATGTCTCCTACGGCACCGACTTTCATCAGCATCCGGCCACCCCGGTGGCCACCATCGGCGACGACGAGGGCCGCCCGACGCTGCGCTACGACCCCGCCTACACCCCGCTCGACGACGCCGACGACGAATTCCGCAACGCCTACGCCCATCTCGGCGCCGAGCTGGAGCGGGTGTGCCGCACGCCCGTGCTGGCGCCGGGCGAACTGCTGCTGGTCGACAACGACGTGGTGGTCCACGGGCGGGTACCGTTCACCCCGCGGTACGACGGGACCGACCGCTGGCTCAAGCGGGTCAACATCCGCCTGCCCCGCCGCCGCGCGGCCGAGGCGGGCGAGAGCGGTTACGGGCAGGCGACGGTCACCCCGTTCGGCACGAAATATGCTGCGACACCGGAAGTATCCCCAGGATGAACCCACCGCCGAGGAACCGAGGTCACCAGTGACTACTCGACCGATCCCGCTGCGCGTGCTGAGCCGCAGCGATCTCGCCGACGTTCCGATCACACCGGTCGACGTGGTGCGCGCCGTCGAGGAGGCGTATCTGGCGCTGGCGTCGGGTGATTCGGACAATCCGCGCAAGCTCAGCGTCGCCCATCCCGACGGCTGGTCGGTGGCCTACGCCATGCTCGGCCGCGACGGCCGCCGCCGGGTGGTGGCGATGAAGACCTCCTACAAGTTCGATCCCAGCCACGACCGCAGCACCAAGCGCTACTACACCACGATCACGCTGTACGACGATGCCACGGGCCTGCCCATCGCGATGATGGACTGCGCCCGCGTCGGCGCGCTGCGCACGCCCGCGGTCTCGGCGCTGCTGGTGCGCGAGACGATCCGCGCCGACGCGCGCAGCGTGCTGCTGGTCGGCACCGGCACGCAGGGCCGGAATGCGCTGCCGCACTTGCTCGCCGCCAACCCGCAGCTGAACCGGCTGATGCTGTACGGCACCCACCCCGACGGCCTGAAGGCGGTGCACGAGCAGCTGGCCGCGCACCACCCGCACACCGAACTCGAAACGGTGTCGGATCCGTACGCGGCCGCGCGCGAGGCCGATGTGGTGCTGGCCACCGCGGGCCCCGGCACCAAGGTCGCCATCGAATCCGACGATCTGGCGCCGGGCGCGGTGGCGGTCCTGGTCGGCTACGGCCTGGCCCCGTCGGCGCTGACCGACGCCGACCGGGTGGTCGCGACCAATGCCGAGCAGATGTCGCTCACGGGCACCGATATGGCCGGGCCGGACGGCAAGCTGCGCGCGGTCGACGCCGAGCTGCCGCAGATCCTGAGCCGTCGCGCCGCCGGTCGCACCCGGGACGACCAGCGCATCTTCGTCTACAACAGCGGCCTGGTCCTCACCGATATCGCCGTCGCCCACGCCCTCGCCGAACGCGCCATCGCGAGCGGGCGCGGCACGGAGGTGCCCATATGGGACTGAGCGCGGGTGCGGCACAGGCGGAGACGGATGCTATCACCGCCGTCGCACTCCCGGCGCACAGCGACGAGTGGGAACGGCGACTGTTGGCGCATCCGGAGCTGTTGGCGGACATGGCGTTTGCGATCGGCGGGCCGTTCCATGTGATGTACCCGCGCCGGGTCGGCCACACTATCGACGCCTTCCGGGCGGTCTTCGAACAGGCCGGGGTCGAGGGCACGATCTACTACGGCAAGAAGGCGAACAAGGCCGCGTGCGTGGTGCGGGCCTGCGCGGAGCATGGGGCCGGGGTGGATGTCGCGAGCGTCGGCGAACTGAGTTCGGCGCTGGCACACGGCATCCGGGGCGAGGACCTGATGGTGACCGGACCGGCGAAGTCCGACGACCTGCTGTGGCTGGCCGCGCGACACGGCGCGCTGATCGCTATCGATGACGATATGGAGCTGGAACGGCTTGCCGCCCAGCGAATTCCGGTCCGGGTGCTGCTGCGGGTCCTTCCGGAGGATTCCGCCAGCCGATTCGGGATGACCCGCGACGAACTCGACATCGCCCTGGCCCGTACCGATCTCGGCCCGGTACGCATCGAGGGTTTCAGCTTCCACCTCTCCGGCTACGACCCCCTGCCCCGGGCCGAGCTGGCCGCCGCCCTGCTCGCCCGCTGCCGCGAGGCACGCACCCTGGGCCATCCGGCGACGACGATCTCGATCGGCGGCGGCTTCGCGGTCGATTACGTCCCGGCGGCGGCCTGGTCCGATTTCACCGGAGCCGTGCGCCCGCAGTGGTTCCACTCGGACAAGGGCTTCGACTCCTACTACCCCTATCACAGCGCGACCGCCGGACCGGCCGCGCTGGAAGCCGTTCTCGCACACGAGGACCTGGCACGGCGCCTGCGCGACAACGGCATCCGCCTGGCCATCGAACCCGGCCGCGCGCTGCTCGATCGCGCCGGATCCACGGTCTTCCGCGTGCAGGGCGCGAAAACTCGTACCGCACAGGGACTTCCGTATCAACTGCTCACCGTGGACGGCACCAGCCTGAGCCTGTCCGAGCAGTGGTTCGACAGCGAATACCTGCCCGATCCGGTGCTGTGGCCCACCCGTCCCGGCACCGTCACCCCCGCGAGCGTCGGCGCGGCCACCTGCCTGGAATCCGACATGCTCAGCTGGCGGCGCATCCCGCTGCCGCGGCCCGCCGCACCCGGCGATCTGCTCGTCTATCCGAATACCGCCGGTTATCAGATGGATTCCAACGAGTCGGCGTTCCATCAGTTACCGATCCCGCCGAAGGTGGTGCTGCACGAGGCACCCGGCGGACGGCTGCGCTGGACGCTCGACGCCGGGTAGCCCGGCGCCCACCACACCCGCACACGATCGACCCAGTCCGAGGAGACCTGCCATGGCGCTCGTCACGCGCGTGACCGACCTGATCGGCAACACCCCGCTGTTCGAGCTCGCGACCACCGATACCGGCACCCGGCTGCTGCTCAAGCTCGAGCAGTTCAATCCGACCGGCGCCGCCAAGATCCGCATGGCCCGCGAAATGGTGCTCGATGCGGAGCGTCGCGGTTTGCTGAGCGATGGCGGGCATATCATCGAGTCGACATCCGGCAACACCGGACTGGGACTGGCGGTAGTGGCGGCCGAACGCGGGTACCGCTTCACCGCGGTCGTCGACCACCACGCCTGCAAGGACAAACTGCGCGCGATGCAAGCCATGGGAGCCGAACTCGTCTACGTCGCCGACGACGGGGACGACAGTCTGGCCACCTCGGCCCGGGAGGACCTGGCCGAGGCGATGGCCGCTGCCCGCCCCGACGCCTACTTCACCGAGCAGCACAACAACGACGCCAACGCGCTCGGCTACTACGCCGTCGCCGAGGAACTGCTGTCCGACCTGGGAAAGGTCGACATCCTGCTGTCGGCGGTGGGCACCGGCGGCTCGCTGTTCGGCACCGCGCGGCGGCTGCGCGAACTGGGCTGCCGGGCCCAGGTGATCGGCGTGGAACCGGTCGGTTCGATCGCCTTCGGCGGCCCGGGCGGACCGTACTGGCAGTCCGGGACCGGCACGCCGCCCGGCGCCACCGTCGGTACGGCCGTGGACTATTCGCTGCTCGACGAGGGCGTCAAGGTGTCGGATGTGGAAGCATTCGCCGCGGCCCGCGCGGTGGCGAGGAGACTGGGTTTGCTGATCGGCGGCTCCGCGGGCGGCTCGGTGCACGCCGCACTGACCCGCCTCGAAGAGTTCCCGGCGGGCTCCACGGTCGTAACGATCGTGTGCGACGGCGGCGAAAAGTATCTGGACACCGTCTTCGACGACGACTGGATGAACGATCGCGATCTGCTGGACGAATCCGCGGAGAACACAGTGCTCGAGTTGCTCGAGCGCTACTCGCCCGCACGCCGAGATCTGGTGGGCGTGCGGTGACGTCGACGCACGTACGCCACGGGACCGCACGCGCCGCCCGGCCGGACGACGGCGGATCGGAAACCCGACTCTCGATTTCCGCGAACGACGTTTACGCACCCAATGTAGGTAAGGTATACCTAATTAATCCGATGATCATCCACCGCGAGGGGGTGCAATGACCAACCGACACGCTCCGTCCGACTGGCGCAGCCTGACCTCCCTGGCCACCCCCATCGCACTGACCCAGCTGGCGCAGGTCGCGGTGTCGACCACGAATATCGCCCTCATGGGTTCGCTCGGCATCACCCAGGTGGCCGCGGGCGGCCTGGCGATCACGCTGTTCAACCAGATTCGCACCATGTGCGTCGGCCTGATCACCGCCACCGGCAACCAGGTGGCCAGCGTGGCGAGCCGCGCCGAGAAGCGCAATCAGAACGCCGACGGCGAGATTCGCGAGGTGGTCCGGTCCAGCTTCCTGATCGCCACGGCCGCGGGCCTGGCCGGCGGCCTGGTGCTGGTCGTGCTGGGCTGGGCGCTGCAGTGGCTCGGACAGGATGTCGCGGTGCTCGAGGCGGCCCGGCCGATGATGCTGGCGCTGGCGCCCGGCCTGCTGCCGTGCCTGTGGTTCCAGGTGATCCGCCAGTACACCGTCGGCATGCAGCAACCGCAGGCGCTGCTGCTGGTGACGCTCGGCTCGGTGGGGCTGAATCTCGTTCTCGCCCTGGCCTTCATGCACGGCTGGGCGGGCCTGCCGGCGCTGGGCCTGACCGGCATCGGCATCGCCACCTCGCTGGTCTTCCTGATCACCTTCGCGGTGTTCTGGGCGATGGTCCGCCGCGACTCCCGGCTCGGCGCGACGCTGCCGGTCCGGATGTGGCCGGTGCAGTGGCGCACCATCGCCGCCGAACTGCGGCTGGGTACCCCGATCGCGCTCACTTACGGCTCCGAGGCCGGGATGTTCTCGGTGCTCGCGCTGGTGATGGGCGCCATCGGCCCGGCCGCGCTGGCCGCGCACAACGTCGTCTACCAGCTGGTCTACATCGTCTTCCAGGTCGCGATCGGCCTCTCGCACGGCGTGTCCATCCTGGTCAGCAAGGCCGCGGCCCGCGACGAGCATGCGCGCGCACACGGGCTGGCGTGGCTGGCGCTGAAGCAGGCCGCGGTCGTCGCGGCCGTCGTGGGCGTGCTGTACGTGGCGGCGCCGGACGCGGTGCTGCGGCCGTTCCTCACCAGCCGCGACGGCGACACCATCGAGATCGCGCACACCCTGCTGCTGATCGCGATCGTGCTGCAGTTCTTCGATGCGGCCCAGAACATCGGCAACGGGCTGCTGCGCGGGCTCAAGGACACCCGCGCGGGATTCCGGCTCTCGCTCGTCGGCTACTGGATTGTGGGATTGCCCACAGCGCTGCTGCTGGCCTACCCGGCCGGGCTGGGCGCGGCGGGCGTCTGGTGGGGCCTGACGGCGGGTCTTGCCGCTACCGCGGCGTTGATGCTGCGGCGCTACTTCGCCCTGCTGGACGTGCGCGAGCGGGCCGAGCCGCGGGTGCTGGCCGGTAGCTTCGGTACGTCCAGCTGACACGAAACTCTCATCTCGGCGTAAGCATGTCGTCATCGCGCGTGGGCACTGTGAAGGAAACGGCTTCGCTATCCTGGCGCGGGTATTCGAAGCCAACGCAGAGCTACCGCCGGGAGGAAACCGGTGCCCATCGGCAGAGTCGCGGAGTACCCGCGGCCGGATCATGTTCTCTTCCACTTCAGCGACACCCACCTGATCGCCGGTGACGGCGGGCTCTACGGCACCGTCGACGCCGAGCATCGCCTCCGGCAGCTGCTCGCCCAGGCCGAGGCGAGCGGCATCACGCCGACCGCGATCGTGTTCACCGGAGATCTCACCGACCACGGCGAACCGCTCGCCTACGGCAAGCTGCGCACGCTGGTCGAGCCGTTCGCCGACCGGCTGGGCGCGCCCGTCGTCTGGGTCACCGGCAATCACGACGATCGGGCCGTGCTGCGGGAGCAGCTGCTCGGCGAGGACGGCTCCGCCGAGCCGCTCGACCGGGTGCACACGGTCGACGGCCTGCGGATCGTGGTGCTCGACACGACCGTGCCCGGGCACCACTACGGCGAGCTCACCGATGCCCAATTGGACTGGCTGCGTGCGGTGCTGGCCGAACCGGCGCCGTTCGGGACGATCCTGGCCATGCATCACCCGCCCGTGCCGTGCATCCAGGACCTGGCGGTGACGGTGGAGCTGCGCGACCAGCGCCGCCTGGCCGACGTGCTCGACGGCACCGACGTGCGCAGCATCCTGGCCGGTCACCTGCACTATTCGACCACCGCGACCTTCGCCGGTATCCCGGTGTCGGTGGCCACCTCGGCCTGCTACAGCCAGGACCTGGCCGTCGCCGCGGGCGGTCAGCGCGGCCGCGACGGCGCCCAGAGCTTCAACTACGTGCACGTCTACCCGGACACGGTGGTCCATTCGGTGGTGCCGATCGACCGCGGCCCGACCGTCGGGCAACCGGCGACCCCGCAGGAGGCCGCGGAGCGATTGGACAAGGCGGGCATAGTGATTCCGCCCGCCTCCCGCATCCCCCAGGTCATGCAGCGCCAGACGGTGGCCCAGGAATCCGACGACGAATCGGTGCGCTGACCGGCACCGCACCACCTGCCGGGCTATGCCGCGCCGGGCTCCAATGCCGCCAGTGGGTCCTCGTCCGCGACGCACTCCCACGGTGCCGGGTCCGGAAAATACCCCTGCAGGAATTCCGACACCGTGCGTATCCGCTCGGCCTCCCGCACCTCCGGGAAGCTGCCGTCGTTGAGGCAGAAGAAGTCCACCTTGCGGCGTTGCGCCAGGCCGTCCAGCAGGGCCAGGCCGGTATGGCTGGTGGTGTCGACGTAGCGCACCCGCGCCGTCTCCTGCGGCACCGCGCGGCCGGTGAGCAGCGCGTAGTAGTGGTAGAGCGAGTTGGTGACCGAGATGTCGGTCGCCGCCCGGAACCGGCTGGTCCGGGTGCGCGCGAAGTCGGCGCCGAACTCGCGCTCCATCTCCAGTAGTACGCTGCGCCGCAACGGAACCGGCGTATGTTCCAGATGCCGGGTGATGACCGGGCCGAACCGGTCCGCCAGCAGCCGCCGGTTCACCCGCGCGGCATTCTCGAATCCGCTGCGCCGCTCGGTGTTCGCGCCCGGCCCGATGCGGGTGTCCGCCTCGATGAACCGACTGATCCCGGCCGGGGTGAAGAACATCGACGGCCGCACCGGACGCGCGAAGAACATGTCGTCGTTGGAGTACAGGAAATGCTCCGACAGCCCTTCGATGTGCTGCAGCTGGCATTCCACCGCATGGGAATTGAACACCGGCAGCCCGCTGGCATCGGGAAAGTGGTCCACCGCGCGGACGATCGTCACCTTCGGGTCGTCGGCGAGCCAGCCGGGGACCCGCGAATCGGTGGCGATGAAGATGCGCCGGATCCACGGGGCGTTCTTGTGCACCGAGCGCAGCGCGTACTTCAGCTCGTCGATCTGACGGATGCGGGCATCGGCGTCGTCCCCTTCACCGACGACCACCTGAGCCATCATTCCCGCACGGCGAGCGCGGAATTCGGGGTCGGTGCCGTCGACCCAGGAGTACACGATGTCGATATCGAATCCGACGTCGGTGGGGTGCGGCGCGAACATGCCCTCCAGCGTGGGCCAGCCGATATCGAACAGCAGCACCCGCGAGTGCTCGATATCCGCGAGGTCGAAGACGTTGCGGGTCAAGGCGTTCGGCCGCGGGCATTCGACGGTGTCGCCGTGGTACTCCCACAGCTCGAGGTCGACGTGGTGCGCCGGATCCAGGTCGCGGCCGAGCCGGAACACGTTGTGCCGCATCTCGTTACAGCGGAACCCCGCAACCATCGCCGCGCCCAGCACCCGGCGCAGCACACCGCGATGCGCGGAGTCGATCGCCAGCACCAGGCGATGATCGGAGTCGCGCACCAGCAGGAACGGCACCTCCGCGGCCAGTAGTTCGGCCCGCAGGTACCGCAGATCGTCGACCACCGCCGTCGACACCGCCATATTCGCGACCGCGGCGCCTCCGGCCCGCCCGGTCGTCCCCATCGCATCGAATTCCGCCATCACCATCTCCTACCTAGTACTCCGATCCGCGATCCCCCGAGCGGAACCGCGGGCAACATCAACCCATGGACAAATGCGCGGCGTCGCGCGTGCGGGTGTGCGAACGCACCTGTCCTCCGCACCGGCATGCGCCCGCCCTCCGCGAAGACGTCCGACTGCCTTCGCACCACGTCCAGTTGCGCTCCGCGAAGACGTCCGACTGCCCTCCGACAACACGTCCAGTCGCGCTCCGCGAAGACGTCCGACTGCCCTCCGACAACACGTCCAGTTGCCCTCCGCCGGATGGCGGAGGGCTGACAAACCGTTGCGGGCGTTACAAGAAGCCGCGCGAGGCGAGACTGTTCGGGAACGCCGCCCACAATCGGTATCGGAATCCCATGTGCTCTCACCTCACTCGTGTCCGGACGCGCGAGGGCGTCGTGTGGAATGCTGCTGCGTTCGTCTGCACCTGGAATCGGTGAACGACTCGCTTCACCGGGCGGCCATCGGCCGGCTACGTGCGTGACCCCGAGAGTTCGGGGGACTGTTACGAATGATGAGGCCGCAGGGCCCATTCGTCAAATGTCGACGGCGCAGGTCCCGAGCAATTTTCACATCCGTAACCACCGGGGTGCCGAACCGGCGAGGTTAGGATAGGCTCACCAACTGTTCAGAGGGAGACTACGCGAGGAGACACCGTGCGGGTGGTGATTCTGTTCGGGACCGAGATGGGCACCGCGGAGCGGACGGCCGAGGCCGTCGCGGATGTGCTGGCAGCGAGCCACGACGTCACGATCTACGACATGTCCGACTTCGACACCGACGATCTGGATGTGCGCGACTTCCACATCGTCGTCTGCTCCACCTACGGCTCGGGCGACCTGCCCACCGGCGCCGAACCGTTCTTCGCCCAGCTCGACGATCGCCTGCCCGACCTCACCGGCCTGCGGTTCGCGGTCTTCGGCCTCGGCGACATCGTCTACGACGACACCTTCAACCGCGGCGGGGAGATCTGCGCCGAGAAGTTCACGGCCCTGGGCGCGACGCAGGTCGGCGAGCATGCCCGCCACGATGCCTCCACCGCGATCCGGCCCCAGGATCAGGCGGCCGAATGGGCTCGCACACTGCCGATAGGCGCCCTGACCAGCGCCTGAACCGAATTTGGCGAGGCTATCCTTCGGCATTGTCCTCCGGGTACACCCCAGCGAGCAAGTGGCGCAACGGTTTACACTGCAAGCAACGCGTGGTCCAGCCCGCCGCGCGAGCCGACCGTGAGGTGACACAACATGGTAGCCGGAGCCCGGGAACGTCAAGAGCCCGCGACGGAGCATCCCGAACTGGATGCCCTGCCCGAATGGCCACTGGACACGATCGCGGTACTGGTGACGAGCGATCCGCTACCGCACGCGATCCCGGTGTCGTGGCCGGTGCGCGCCGGAGATCGGCGAATCCTGTTGAGCCTCAAGTCCGATCGCGGATCGCTGGCCCGGCTGCGCAAGCGGCCCGACGTCGCGCTGCTGATCCTCGGCGGCGGCAATGTGGCGCTGTGCGCGCGGGGCATCGCGCGGGTAGTGGCCGATCCGATGCCCGAGGCCGAGGACTACGTGGCCGTCGCCATCGATGTCGAGGTGATCGACGACCATCGCCAGTCCGCGTTCGAGGTCGCCGCCGGTATTCAGCGCCAGGTGCTCGACGAGTCCGAACTGAGGTACCTCGAATCGCGTGTCGCGACGCTGCGCGCGATGGCCGGGAACCAGAATTGATCCCATGATTGCCGCATTTTCGGTCGCCCCGCTCGGCACCGGTGAGGATGTCGGGCGCGCCGTCGCCGAGGCCGTGCGCGTCGTGCGCGCCAGCGGCCTGCCCAACGAGACCACCGCCATGTTCACCTCGATCGAGGGCGAATGGGACGAGGTGATGGCCGTGATCAAGCAGGCCACCGACGCCGTCATGGCGGTATCCCCCCGCTGCAGCCTGGTGATCAAGGCCGACATCCGCCCCGGCGTCACCAACGGCCTCACCTCGAAGGTCCAGAGCGTGGAACGCTACCTGGCCGAGGACTGAACCCGTCAGGGCCGCCCCGCGTCACCCCAGGGCGCCGAGCGCCTGCATCATGCCGAGGCCGTCGGAGGCGACCCAGTACTCGGCGAGCCGCCCGCTCTCCACGCGGAAGAAGTCCTGGCCGCTGAAGGCGATCCGAGTGCCGGAGGGCACGGTCGCACCGGGAATGCCGTCGCGGTAGGACCCGTGGAAGGTCCAGCGGGCGGCGACCATGTCGCTGCCGATCACCGGCCCGACATCGAGGGTGTTCTCGATATCGTCGAAGTACCCGTAGGACTGCTCGATCTGCTCCACAACCCCGTGCGGGCCGTGCACATCCAGGGACGGCCAGTGGCCCACGAAGCCGGGGGTGAAGATCTCCTCCACATCCGAGTAGTCGCGGTACCACACCCCGAACAGCCAGCGGTGATAAAGCGTGTCGATATCCATACCGCCATTTTGCGTACATGTACGCAAGAGTCAAGCCGCCCCGGTCAGCGCGTGCACGAGGAGCGCGAGATCCTCGGCGAAACGATCGCGCCGATCCGGAGCGGTCCAGTAGCCGCGCAGGGCGGCCAGCGTCGGATGGTCCACCGGATCGACACCGGCCGGAACGCTGACCTGGTATGGCTCCCGGCCGGACGGATGCGCGGGCGCCGCGCGCTGCCGGAGAGCACCCAGCGTGAACCCCCACACGATCCGATTGGCCGTCGCCGCCTGGTCCAGCGTGAGGCCGGACGCCCGCCACGCGTCGTAGATCGCCTCGAGCAGCCAGACGACCGACGGCGCCATCAGGTCGCCGCGCGCCAGCACGTCCACGATCCAGGGGCGGGCGGCCAGTTGATCGTGCTGCCATGTCAGCAGCACCACCAGCCGCTCCCGTGGATCGTCGGGCAGCGCGGGCCGCGGCAACTCGCCGACGACTCGATCCAGCAGCAGAATCAGCAGTTCGTCCTTGCTACCGACGTGCCTGTACAGGCTCATCGGCGCGGCGCCCAGCGCATCCGCCACCCGGCGCATCGTCAACGCCCGATCCCCCTCGCGAGCGACGATCTCCAGCGCGGTCTCGACGATCCGCTCCCGCGAGAGCCGCGCAGGCCGCCCCCGCCGCGCAGCCCCGGATCGTGCCGTGCGTCTTTCACTCGTGCCGCGCTCGCTCACAACCAGCAGTCTGTCAGGCGGCCATGGCACGATCCCCCACGCCCAGGGTGCAGGCTGGTCAGCCGGGCCAGTGGGCGCGCCAGTCGGCGGCGGTGAGTGCCCGGCGCTCGCCGCGCGCGGCTTCGGCCGCATCCTCCGCGCCGCGGATGCGGGCCGCGAAGGCCACGGTGGCCTTGCGGAGGCGTTCCTCGGCGCTGTCCGGGCCGCCCAGGTGGACCACGCGCAGGTCGTCGGGGATCAGGTCTTCGGGCAGGCCCGCCTTGAGGCTGCGGGTGCGGACCTTTTCGGCGAGGGCGAGGGCGGGCTGAGCCATGGCGATGCCGTCCAGGCAGGAACGGCGGGCCTTCTCGCTGGATTTCCGTTCCTCCCAGGCACTTTCCTGGGCGGCGATCTTCTCCTCGATGCTCGCGGTGGGATCGATGCGGCCGTCGAGCAGGTGCGGACTGCGATGGGTCAGCTTGGCGACCAGCGCGGCGGCCACGTCGTCGACGCTGAATTCGCCTGCGGCCTCGGCGATCCGGGAGTGGAACAGCACCTGCAGCAGCAGATCGCCCAGCTCCTCCCGGATGGTGTCCACCTCGCCGTGCTGGATGGCGTCGAGCAGCTCGTAGGTCTCCTCCAGCAGGTACGGCCGCAGCGAGTCGTGGGTCTGGGTGACCTCCCAGCCGCCGAAACTCCACAGCCGGTCCATCACCTCGACCGCCTCGGCGAGGCCGTGCGCCAGTCGCGCCGAATCCGCGGCGACGGGATCGGCGCCGTTACCCGCACTCATCGCGCCGCCGACACCTCCGTCGCGACGCGCAGATCCACTGTGTCCTGGGGCTTTCCGTCCAGCGCCAGCAGCAGATCGGCGACGAACTGCAGCACCTGCACATCCCGGACCCGGGCCGCGCCGACGCTGTCCTCCACGCGCGGCAGCGGCAGCTGCACGATCGAGGTGGTGGGCCGGTAGGTGGCATTGGGGTACAAACGCTTGAGCCGCAACTGTTTCGAATCGGGGAGCTGGATCGGCGAGAGCTTCAGCGTGGTACCGCTGACACCCACCTCGGTGATCCCGTACTCGCGGCACAGCAGCCGCAGCTTGGCCACCGATACCAGGCGCCCGACCTCCACCGGCAGCGGGCCGTAGCGGTCGACGAGCTCCTCGACGACCCCGGCCAGGCCCGAATCGTCCTGTGCGGCGGCGAGTTTGCGATACGCCTCCAGGCGCAGCCGATCGCTGGCGATGTAGTCCGGCGGGATGTGCGCGTCCACCGGCAGGTCGATGCGCACCTCCTTGGTCTCCTCGTCGGTGGTGATCGGCCGACCGTCGGCGGCCGCCCGATACGCCTCCACGGCCTCGCCGACCAGCCGGACATACAGGTCGAAACCGACCCCTGCCACATGTCCGGACTGCTCGGCACCGAGCACGTTGCCCGCGCCGCGGATCTCGAGATCCTTCATCGCCACCGCCATACCGGCGCCCAGATCGGAGTTCTGGGAAATGGTGGCCAGCCGGTCGTAGGCGGTCTCGGTCAGCGGCTTCTCCGGGGGGTACAGGAAGTAGGCGTAGCCGCGCTCGCGGCTGCGGCCCACACGCCCGCGCAGCTGGTGCAGCTGCGAGAGCCCCAGCGCGTCGGCGCGTTCCACGATCAGAGTATTGGCGTTGGAGATGTCGAGCCCCGTCTCGATGATCGTGGTGCACACCAGCACGTCGTACTCGCGCTCCCAGAAGCCCTGCACGGTCTTCTCCAGGGTGTCCTCGTGCATCTGCCCGTGCGCGACCACCACCCGCGCCTCGGGCACCAGCTCGCGAATGTGCCTGGCGGCCTTGTCGATCGACGACACCCGGTTGTGCACGTAGAACACCTGGCCGTCGCGCAGCAGCTCGCGGCGGATCGCGGCGGCGACCTGCTTGTCGTTGTAGCCGCCGACGTAGGTGAGCACGGGGTGACGCTCCTCGGGCGGGGTGAGGATCGTCGACATCTCGCGAATGCCCGCCAGGCTCATCTCGAGCGTGCGCGGAATCGGGGTGGCCGACATGGTCAGCACGTCGACGTGGGTGCGCAGCGCCTTGATGTGCTCCTTGTGCTCGACCCCGAACCGCTGCTCCTCGTCGATGATGACCAGGCCCAGTTCCTTCCACCGGATCCCGGTCTGCAGCAGGCGGTGGGTGCCGACGACGATGTCGACATCGCCGGAGGCCATGCCGTCCAACACCTCTCGTGATTCACCCGGATCGGTGAAACGCGACAGGCCCTTCACCGTCACCGGGAACCCGCCGACGCGTTCGATGAACGTCTGCAGATGCTGCTGGGCCAGCAGCGTCGTCGGCACCAGGACCGCGACCTGCTTACCGTCCTGCACCGCCTTGAACGCCGCCCGCACCGCGATCTCGGTCTTGCCGTAGCCGACGTCGCCGCAGATGACGCGGTCCATCGGGACGGCCTTCTCCATATCGGACTTCACCTCGGCGATGGCGGTGAGCTGGTCGACGGTCTCGGTGAAGGCGAACGCGTCCTCCATCTCCTGCTGCCACGGCGTGTCGGGGCCGAACGCGTGACCGGGCGCCGCCTGGCGGGCCGCGTACAGCTGCACCAGTTCCGTGGCGATCTCCCGGACCGCCTTGCGCGCCTTGCGTTTCGTATTCGCCCAGTCGGAGCCGCCCAGCTTGGACAGGCCGGGCATCTCGCCGCCCACATAGCGCGACAGCTGATCCAGCGCATCCATCGGCACGTACAACCGGTCCCCCGGCTGGCCGCGCTTGCCGGGCGCGTACTCGATCACCAGGTATTCCCGGCGCGCCCCGCCGACGGTGCGCTCGATCATCTCCACGAACCGGCCGATGCCGTGCTGGTCGTGCACCACGAGGTCGCCCGCGGACAGCGCCAGCGGGTCGACCTGGTTGCGGCGGCGCGCGGGCAGCTTCTTGCCCTCGGCGGGTGCGGTGACGCGGT
Organism: Nocardia wallacei; assembly: GCF_029869545.1. Taxonomy (GTDB): domain Bacteria; phylum Actinomycetota; class Actinomycetes; order Mycobacteriales; family Mycobacteriaceae; genus Nocardia; species Nocardia wallacei_A. The sequence continues at coordinate 17,888 of NZ_JARWQD010000067.1, forward strand.
TGCCGGTGAGGTCGGATTCGGCGATGACGACGAGCTTGGCGTCGTCGAAGACGATGCCGTCGTGCAGCGAACCGCACAGCACCCCGACCAGCCCGGGCACCGGTTCGGCGCCCGGATCCAGCGGCGCCGCGGGCACCTCGGCGTCGGCCAGTCGTTCCTGAATGCGTTGCGCCGTACCGTGTCCGGCGACCACGATCACGGCGCGGCCACCGGTGGACACGTGCGCGCGCAGCGAGGCGAACACCGTCGCCACCAGCTCCTCCGAGCCGCGGGCGGCGGGCGCGGACAGCACCGGCAGCACCACCTCGGCGGGGTCGTCGGCCGCCAGCGGGCTCAGCGTCCACCACGGCAGGCCGCGCGCGTCGGCGCTCTGGTGGATCACGTCCAGCCCGCGGTAGGCCGAGGCCGCCAGGTCCAGGCCGTGCGCCCCCAGCGGCGCGGCGCCGCCGAACGACGCCGCGGTCCACGACGCCTCCAGGAACTCCTGCCCGGTGCGGACCAGGTCGGCGGCGCGGGTGCGCACCTTCTCCGGGTCGCACAGCAGGAGATGGGTATTCGCGGGCAGCACCTCGGTGAGCAGTTGCAGGCCCTCGGGCCGCAGCACGGGCAGCAGCGCCTCCATGCCCTCGACCGGAATGCCCTGCGCGAGCTTGTCCAGCATCTCGACCAGCGCCGCGTCGGCCGGGTTCTCCGCGGCCACCTCGGCCGCCCGCAACCGCAGGTCCTCGGTCAGCAGCAGCTCCCGGCACGGTTGCGCCACAACGACATCCACCTCGACGTCGGGCAGCGAGCGCTGGTCGGCCACGGAGAACGGGCGCAGCTCGGTGACCTCGTCGCCCCAGAACTCCACGCGCACCGGATGGTCGGCGGTCGGCGGGAAGAGGTCGAGAATGCCGCCGCGCACGGCGAATTCGCCGCGCTTGCCCACCATGTCGACGCGCTCGTAGGCGAATTCCACCAGGCGCGTAATCAACTCGTCGAAATCGTGCTCGGCACCGACACGCAGTGCGACCGGCTCGATATCGCCGAGCCCGGCCGCCATCGGCTGCATCAGCGAGCGCACCGTGGTCACCACCACGCGCAGCGGCTCCGGCTGCACCGGATCCGACGGATGCGCCAGTCTGCGCAGCACCTGCAACCGGCGCCCGACCGTGTCCGCGCTCGGCGACAGCCGCTCGTGCGGCAGCGTCTCCCAGGACGGGAACAGCGCCACGCCCTCGCCGAGGATCTCGCCCAGCTCGACGGTCAGGTCGTCGGCCTCGCGCCCCGTCGCGGTCACCACGACCAGCGGGCGCTGCCGGGCGATCGTCGAGGCCACGAACGGCCGCACCGCCGACGGCGCCACCAGCTGCACGGGCGACCGCCCGATCAGGCTCTCGACCTGCGCCAGCGCGGCATCGGCACCGGCCACCGCGGCCAGTCCCGCAAGAGGTGGGCGATGGGTGGGCATGAGGCAGACTCCTGGCGCAGATCAGCGAAGTAGGGCGGCCCACCGAGTCTAATCACCCGCTCCGACAACCCTCCCGACCCGGTCGCTCACGACGGCGACGGCAGGATTACGGCACGTACCTTCGTAATCGCCTGGCCGCGAACTCGCGGAAGTACGCGACCTTCTCCTCCGGCACGATCGACGGCAGCAGGAAGTACCAGACGCGCTCCATGCGGGTGGCCATCTGGTCGATCGAATCGGTGCCTACGGCGGTGATGTGCACGCCGGAGGACATCTCCTGCAGCAGCAGGCCGATGGTGTCGGGCTCCAGGTCCGGTTTCAGGTCGCCCTGGGCGATGGCCCGCTCGGCCAGCAACCGGTGCGTCTCGCCCCAGGTCTTGGCGATGTTCTCACCGCTGGCCCCGCGATAGTCGCCGATCTGGTGGGTGAGCTTGAGCATGGCGCCCACCATCGGATCGTTCATGGACAGGTCGGCGACCACGTAGGTGATGCCGATGCTCGCCTCGAGCGCGGGCACCCGGGGATCGAAGAATCCCTGACAGGCGCTCACCAGCCGCTCGTTGCCCTGATCCACCACGGCGCGCGCCAGCTCCTCCTTGGAGCCGAAGTGAAAATACAAGGCGCCCTTGGTCACATTGGACTGTGCGATGATCTCGCTCAGGCTCGCATTCGCGTAACCCAGCCGCAGGAAGACATCGGCCGCGCCCGCAAGAACGGAATCGCGAGTGATCTCCGCACGCGCTTGCCTAGCCATCAGATCCGCCTGTCATCAAACCAGCCATCCTGAAGTAGACCGACATCCCGAAGTAGACCGACAACACAGCTCGAACAGCACTCGAAGGATGGGTGAACCGTACCACCCGACCGGCCCGAGTCTGTGGAATCGAGCATTCGGACCAGCCTCCTTCGCAAATTTTGGGTTAACCGTCCAGTTCTTCCCCCCGGTCGGCGCGTCGCACGCCGGAGTCCGCGTCACGCGCTCAGGTCGCCGTCCCACTCGGCCATTCCGAGGCCAGCTGCGGGTCGGCCTCCAGATGGGTGAGACCGTTCCAGCACAGGTTCACCAGGTGCGCGGCCACCCCCACCGTGGGGGGTTGGCCCGCGTCCAGCCCCCCCGTCGCGGCCCGCGCCCCCCAACCCCCCCCCCCCCATCCCCCCCCGCCGAAAACCCCCCCACGACCCAACCACGCACCACGGCGGTGACCACCGACGCGAGTGAGGCCGACTCGCTGCCGCTGTCGGCCTAACAGCAATGG
>NZ_JARWQD010000068.1 GCF_029869545.1 Nocardia wallacei
CGCTTCCCCGGCTTGCTGTCGGGCGCGCTGAACCCGGGTTACTATCCGCTGATTCGTTTGTCTTTTTTATAAAACCCCTCTACTTTGTCGCACCGCCAACGGCGCCACCGCGCCGCCTTGGCCGCGGCCGGACCGCCCGCCACGGTGGTCGTCGCGCTCGGATCCGGCGGCCGCGCCGGGGAACTCGCGGCCGCGATCCCGGGATCCCGTCTGTACGTGGCGGATTCACCCGGTGCGGACCTGGAATCCGACCTGCTCGCGAATCTGGAAGCCGCCAAGGCGGAGCAGCGGCAGCGGCTGCACGTGTGTGTCGTCGCGGGTGCCGCGCACGACGACGATCTCGCGGATCTGTGGACGCTGAAGCGGATCGCCGTCGCGGTGGCCGATTTCGCCAATCCGGAGGGGGAGGGCGACACCCCGCAGGCCGTCTTCGGCGACGGTTCCGTCCACGTCACCCTGGTGACCGAGCGGGCATTCGCCCTGCCCGACACGACGATTGCGCCGAACCCGCACCAGGCGGCGCTGGCCGGGGCACGCCGGGTGCTGCTCAACGAGCAGACGCCCCTGCGGTGGCGGTTGATCGACGTGGACCCCGGCACCCCCGTGGCGGAGATCGTCACGGAACTGGCCGTGCCGGGCGCGTTTTCGCTCGACAACCTCGACGAGGTCCTGCTGCGGGACGGCAAGCGCTGGGCCCCCGTGGTCACCAAGCCCATGGAGGAACGCCTCGAGGCCCTGGACACGCCCGCGCCGCTCACCGATCCGGAGGTCAACTTCGAGCTCGAGCTGCCCCGCACCCGGCTGTTGTCCGCGCTGGCCTGGCGCGAATGTCCGCGCCCCGCACCGGGACCCGGCGAGGTCGAGGTCCGCATGCAGGTCATCGGGCTGAACTACAAGGATCCGCTGAAGGTGATCGGCCTGCTCGGCGAACGCGAACTGGCGCCGACGTACTTCGGCACCGTCCCCGGGATGGAGGGCGCCGGAACGGTCGTGCGGGTCGGGGAGGGGGTCGACGATCTCACGCCCGGCGATCTGGTCGCGGTGGCGTCCAAGGGCATGATGCGGCGCTACGCCATGGTCGACCGGCAGCTGGTGGTCGCGCTGCCGCCCGACGCCGATCCCGGATACTGCACCAGCACCATCGCCTTCGGCACCGCCGAGTACGCGCTGCTGGACCTGGCCCGGCTGGAACCGGGCGAGACGGTGCTGATCCACGGTGCCGCGGGCGGCGTCGGCACGGCCGCCATCCAGGTCGCCAAGGCGCTCGGCGCGCGCATCATCGGCACCGCGAGCACCGACGAGCGGCGCGCCCACGTCCTGTCGCTGGGCGCCGATCACGCGGTGAACTCCCGCTCGCTCAACTTCGTCGACGATGTGCTGGAGCTGACCGACGGCCGGGGCGCGGACGTGGTGCTCAGCAGCGCGCCGGGCGAGATCCTGCGCCAGAACTTCAATGCCGCCGCGGAATTCGGGCGCATCGTGGAGGTCGGCAAGGCCGACATCTACACCGGCGGCCTGCTGGAACTGGCCAACTTCGACAAGAACCTGTCGTACTTCTCGATGGATCTGGACCGCCTGGTCGCGGTGCGCCCGCAGCGGCTGGCGCGCCTGCTCGAGCGGGTGTACGAGAAGGTCTCGGCGGGCACGTACACGCCGCTGCCGTACCAGATGTTCGACACCCAGGATGTCGGCAAGGCGTTCGAGGAGACCATCCGCTCGACCCGGCTCACCCGGATCGCGCTGCGCATGGACTCGCCGGAGCCGCCCGTCCGGCCGTATCTGCCGGACGTCGAGATACACGGGGACGCAAGCTATCTCATCACCGGTGGGTTCGGCGGCTTCGGGCTGGCCACGGGCCGCTGGCTGGTGCTGCGCGGCGCACGGCGGCTGGTGCTGCTGGGTCGCAGCGGACCGGCCACCGAGGAGGCGCGGCGGCAGCTCGAGGCGTGGCGCACGGTCGGCGTCGAGGTGGTCGAGGAACTCGTCGACGTGACCGACGCCGACGCGGTGGCCGGGGTGGTGGCGCGGGCCCACAGCGCCGAGCATCCGCTGCGCGGGGTGTTCCACGCGGCCGGGGCCGTCGCGGACAACCGGATCTCCAAGCTGGAGTTCGAGCAACTCGACAAGGTGTATCGGCCGAAGGTGCACGGCGCCCGGGTGGTGCACGACGCGATCGCCGCCGCCGGGATCGCCCTCGACATGTTCGTGCTCTACTCCTCCGGCGGTTCCATGTACGGCATCTACGGCCAATTCAGCTACTGCGCCGCGAATGTCGCGGTGGAGTCGCTGGCCGAACAGTGGTCCCGCGCCGGTGAGCGCGCGCTGTGCATCGGCTGGGGCCACCTGTCCGGGGCGACGGGCGGCATGGCGGCCGACGAAACCGCCGTCAAATACCTGGATCTGGTGGGCTTCGGCCCGATCGATATGGCCGACGCCACCGCCTACATGGAGCAGACGCTGCGGCTGGGGGCCAGCCGCGCGGCCATCATCCCGACCGACTGGGCCAAGCTCACCGGCACCTTCCCGCAGCTGACCCGCACCGGCCGCACCGTCGCGCTGGCGCAGGCATCCGCCAAGGACACCTCCGAATTGGCCAGGCTGCGCGCCGAATTGGCCGCGATGGAGGACACCAAGCGCGGGCCCTATGTCGCGCGCAAGATGGCCGAGGAACTCGCCGTGGTGATGGGTGTGCCGGTGGAGTCGATCGATATGACGGTCCCCGTGCCCGAGCTCGGCCTGGATTCGCTGATGGCCGTGGAACTCGGCGCCCGCGTCACCAAGACCCTCGGCATCGACCTGATGTCGCTGCAGATGGGCCGCTCGTTCAGCCTCGAACAGGCCGGACCCAAGGTGGCCGAGCTCATCCTCGCCCACGAACCCGATAAGCCCCAACCACTTCCGGAGCCGGGCGCGGCGGCGGAGACCAACGGCGCCGCCACCAACGGATCCGGGGGTGCGGCGACGAACGGATCATCGCCGGACAACGCGGTTGCCGAGATGGCAGCGGCACGACCGTAGATCATCGCCCGCCGGTCGCACGCCGGGACAGCATCTCAGCATCGACGAATCGAGGTATCGCCGTGGTCAATTTCGGCCTGATCGACGAATGGGAGCCCGCCCCGGGCCGGCTGGTCACCTGGGTCGCCTCGCCGGAATCGGTGGAGCTGGCGAGGCAGGCCCCCGTCCACCACTCGCCGCCGTCCCACCAGCAGGAGCAGTACCTGCGCCTGGCCGATCGCCACTCCGCCGCCGAGTTCCGCTTCTCGGGCCTGTGCCTGGTGACCGCCGAAATCCCCACGGCGGACCTGGATCGCGACGCGATGACCCGGGTGATCAACGCCTTCCTGTTGCGGCACGACACCTTCCGGACCTGGTTCTCCATCGATGCCGGGGGTGCCGTGCGGCGGCATCTGGTCGAGGCCGACGTCGTCGATTTCGTGCCGGTCGACTACGGCCGCATCGACGACGCCGAGGCGATCCGCGAACACGTCCAGAAGACAACTCCCGGCCCGTTCCAATGGGACTGCTTCACCTTCGGCGTGATCGAGCACGGCGAGTCGACCACGGTCTATCTGGCCGTCGACCATCTGCACACCGACGGGCTCGGCCAGTACCTGTCGTGCTTCGACCTCGCCCAGCTCTACGCCAACGAGGTCTGGGGTGATACCGGCGAATTGGCCCCGGCCGCCAGCTATCTCGACTACTGCGTGATGGAGCGTGCGTACACCGCGCAGCTGACCCTCGCCTCGCCCGGCGTGCGGAAGTGGCTGGAGCTGATCCGCGGCAACGACAACGAATTACCGTCGTTCCCCTTGGATCTCGGGAAGCGCACCGACGGATACAACCGCAGCGCCCACCGCACCATCCAGCTGCTGGACGAGGCCGGGGCGCTGCGCTTCGAGGAGATCTGCCGCGCGCACGACGCCGAGTTCGTGGGCGGCGCCTTCGCCGCGGCCGCCCTGGCCGAGCGCGAACTCACCGGCAGCGACTACTACTTCGGCATGACGCCGATCAGCACCCGCACCTCGGCGGCCGAACGCGCCTCGGTCGGCTGGTACGTGACGCTGGTGCCCGTGGCGTTCCCGATCGGTCCCACGACGCCGCTCACCCGCATGCTGACCGTCGCGCAGCGCGCCTACGAGAACGGACTCCGGCTGGGGCCCACATCGTTCCACCGCGTCGTGGAGCTGCTGCCGAGCGATTCGGAGATCAACGCCCGGCCCGGCTGGTCGACGCCGATGATCTCCTACGTCGACGCCCGCGACTTCACCGGGCACGAGTTCTTCGACGAGGTGACCGCCGGGGTCTATGCCAACCGCGCGGCCTCCGAGGAGGTGCTCATCTGGATCAACCGGCTGCCCGCGGGGACCTGGCTGAGCGTCATCTACCCCGATACCCCGGTCGCGCACGACTCGGTGGAGCGCTATGTCACCGCCGTGCACGCGGTCTTCGCGGCGGCCGCTAGCTGACCAGCTCGATCAGCCCGCGGGGAGCCGACGGCATCGGCTGGGTCGGAAATCCGAACCGCACCAGCCGATGCGGCGGCGCCGCCTCGAAATGCGCCACCGACGGCGGTAACAGGCCGCCGATCATCTTGTCCAGCAGGCTGTTCACGTGCGCGAAGCCCGGCCGCAGCAGCACCTGCCAGCAGGTGAAGCTCCCGGCCGGCACCTCCACCACCAGTTGCTTGTCCACCCTGGCGGTCAGTGGCCAATGCAGCGAGAAGGCCAGCCACAGCTCGAGCGATTCGGTGGCCCCCTCGGTGAAATCCAGCCCGCGCAGCAATGTCATGCCGCCGAGCAGCGGCATGACATTCGGCGGGAACGGCTCGATGTCACCGCCGAGCCGCAGATGTGTGGTGTCGACGAAATGGGCCTCCTCCCGGGATACGACGGTATCGCCCGATCGTGTTTCGGCGAGATAATCCTGCGCGCGCAGCCATTCGCCGGTGCGCTGGAATCGCTGTTCGATCGTCAGCGCGAGATTCTCCGCGCCCACGTACGCCTCGGTGGTCGAGCGGTAGCCGCCGGTCTCGCGCGCCACCACACTGGTCAGCTCGTGCCGCTGCGGCCGATCCGCGATACCGACGGCGTAGACGGACTTCTCGCCGTCGGGAATTCCCGGGTCACGGAAAGCGGTGCGCACCAGTCCTCCTTGCGATGTGGGGATGGCGCCATTGAATCGGCTGCCCGTGGCCCGGGACGACCGAACCGCGAATTCCTGCGACATTTCACAATTCGAGATGGCGCGAAAGTAGCTGCGGCACAGTTCGTATGGGCGCTAGGACGCCACGGCCGCGAATCCGGCGCGCAGGTCGGCGAGGATATCGTCGATGCCCTCGATACCCACCGCGAGGCGGACCAGGCCGGGCGTGACCCCGGAGGCGAGCTGCTCCTCGGGGGTGAGCTGGGAGTGCGTGGTGGAGGCGGGATGGATGACCAGCGAGCGCACGTCACCGATATTGGCGACGTGGCTGTGCAGGGTGAGTGCCTCCACGAACCGCTTGCCCGCGTCCACGCCGTCGGACAGCTCGAATCCGATGATGGCGCCGGTTCCCTCGGGCGCCAGCTTCTTTCCGCGTTCGTACCATGGCGAGGACGGCAGTCCGGCATAGGACACCGAGGTGACCTCGGGCCGCTCGGTGAGGAATTCGGCCACCGCCTGCGCGTTGCGCACGTGCCGCTCGACGCGCAGGCTCAGCGTTTCCAGCCCCTGGCTGATCAGGAAGGCGTTGAACGGCGAGATCGCCGAGCCCAGGTCGCGCAGCAGCTGCACCCGTGCCTTGAGCGCGTAGGCCGGGGCGCCGAGATCGGCGAATACCACGCCGTGATAGCTGGGGTCGGGCGTGGTGAAGCCGGGGAATCGGGAGTTGCCGTCGGCGTCGGTACCGGTCCAGTCGAAGGTGCCGCCGTCGACGATCACCCCCGCGATCGCGGCGCCGTGCCCGCCGAGGTACTTGGTGGCCGAATGCACCACGATGTCGGCGCCGTGGCGCAGCGGCTGGATCAGATACGGCGTGGGCACGGTGTTGTCGACGATCAGCGGGACCCCGGCGGCGTGCGCGACACCGGCGACGCCGGGAATGTCGAGAATGTGGTTCTGCGGGTTGGAGACCGTTTCCCCGTACAGCGCCTTGGTATTCGGGCGAATCGCCGCGCGCCACTGCTCGAGATCGTCCGGATCGTCGACGAAGGCGACCTCGATGCCGAGCTTGGGCAGCGTGTAGTGGAACAGATTGTAGGTGCCGCCGTAGAGCCGCGGGCTGGACACGATGTGGTCACCGGCACCGGCGAGATTGAGGATCGCGAACGTCTCCGCGGCCTGCCCGGACGCCAGCAGCAGCGCGGCCACGCCGCCCTCGAGCGCCGCGATCCGCTGCTCGACGGCGTCCTGCGTGGGATTGACGATGCGGGTGTAGATGAAGCCCGGTTCGGCCAGCCCGAACAGGGCGGCGGCGTGCTCGGTGTCGCGGAAGGTGTAGGAGGTGGTCTGGTAGATGGGCAGGGCCCGCGCGTTGGTGGTGTCGTCGGGCACCTGGCCGACATGGATCTGCTTGGTCTCGAACGTCCAGTCCTGGGCCGGGTCGGCCGGTGCTGCGGAATCGGTCATGCGGGGACAGAACTACATTTCGGCAGGCCGGGACACTGTTTTAATCGGCAGGATTCCATCGGCGCCCGGCACGCGCCCCGTGCTACTCTGACCGTGATGATCGCCGGGGTGATCATCACAACTGCACATGCGGGGGAGACGATGAGCGCCAACGACTTCCAGCCACGCGAGATCGACGCCACGCGGCCATCGGGTGCCCGGATGTATCACTACTACCTGTCCGGCGAGGCCGTCTTCGCGGTCGACAAGATCTTCGGTGAGCGCATCTTCGAGGTCTTCCCGTATGCCGACACCTGGGCCCATCACAACCGGGACTTCCTGCAGCGGGCCGTGAAATTCATGGTGCGGCAGGGGATTCGGCAGTTCCTCGATATCGGGTCGGGCCTGCCCACGGTGGGCAACACGCACGAGGTCGCGCGCGCGGCCGCGCCCGAATCGCGAATCGTCTACGTGGACAACGACCTGGAGGCGGTCAACCGCGCACACGAGCTGCTGCACCGGCAGGACGCGCTGGACCACACCGCCGTCATCGAGGCGGATCTGCGATTCCCCGACCTGATCCTCGACCACCCGGACACCCGCCGGTTGATCGACTTCGACCGGCCGCTCGGGCTGTTGATCGTCAGCGTCTGGCCGTTCGTCTCCGACAGCGACGGCCCCTACGAGCTGATGGCCCGCCTGCGTGACCGGCTGCCCAGTGGCAGCTACGTGGCGATGAGCCACGGCTCGCTGGAGGACGCGGGCGCGGAGGTGCGGGAGCGGATCGTCGCGCTGACGGAGCTGTATCAGGAAACCTCCGATCCGGCCGTCACCCGTACCCGGGCCGAATTCACCGCGTTCTACGAGGGTTTCGAGCTCGTCGAGCCCGGTATCGTCTACACGCCCGACTGGCGCCCCGACCACGCGGTCGACCTCGACGACCCGGCCCGCCCCTGCAATTACGCGGCGGTCGGCTACAAACCCTGAGGGCGCGCGCGGCGAGGAGATCATTCCGTCTGGGCCGAACGCCAGCGTCGGGGGCGGGTCGGCCGTTACCCTGAGTCGATGCGATCCCGGTTCCGGCGGTGCGTGGTAGCTGTGCTCGCTGCTGTCGCGTCGACCCTGTTGATCTGCACACACTCCGCGGCCGTCCCGCCGGTGCGGGCGGCCGCCCTCCCCGGGCTGGGCTCGGATTTCCTGTGGGGCGTGGCGAGTTCCGGCTTCCAGTCCGAAGGCCGTGCGCCGGACAGCAATTGGACTCGCTACATCGCCGCGAACCCGTCCTACGACCGGTTGCAGGACTCCGTCGACTTCGCCGAGCGCTACGAATCGGATATCGATCTGGCGGCGGCGATGGGCGTGCGGGTATTCCGCGTCGGCATCGAATGGGCCCGGCTGTCGCCCGCGGCGGGAACGTGGGACGACAACGCGTTTCGCTTCTACGATGCGGTCGTCGACAAGATCGTGCGGGCGGGCATGCGGCCGATGATCACCCTGGACCACTGGGTGTACCCGGGCTGGGCGGTCGACCGGGGCGGGTGGCGCAATCCGGGCATGGTCGGCGACTGGCTGGGGGTCATGCGCGTGGTCGTCGATCACTATGCCGCCCGAAATCCCCTGTGGGTCACCGTGAACGAACCGGCCGCCTACATCCAGCACGAGATGCGGCGGGGAGCCGCCGACTGGTCCGAGATGCAGGACAAGATCGTGCAGGCGCACAACGGGATCTACGACTACATCCACCAGAAGCAGCCCGGCGCCCAGGTGACCGCCAACGTCGGCTACGTGGCCGGTTCCGAGCAGCAGGTCAACGGCGCGTTCATCGATCGCGTCGCGGACCGCCTCGACTACGTCGGTGTCGACTACTACTTCGGTTACGACCCGGTGCAGTCGATGCTGGGAAACATCGTGCGCAGCAGCGGCTCGGCGATTCCGGAACTGCCCGGACCGCGCATCTGGGAGATGCCGCTGCGCACCGAGGGCATCTACTATGCGCTGCAACACTATTCGCGTCGCCTGCCGGGGAAGCCGCTCTACATCGTCGAGAACGGCATGCCCACCGAGAACGGCGCGCCCCGCGCCGACGGCTACACCCGCAGCGATCATCTGCGCGACACCGTCTACTGGATCCAGCGCGCCCGCGCCGACGGCATGAACGTCATGGGCTACAACTATTGGAGCCTCACCGACAATTACGAATGGGGCAGCTACACACCGCGATTCGGGCTCTACACCGTCGATGTGCGCACGGATCCGTCCCTGACGCGCCGCCCCACCGACGGTGTCGGCACCTATACGCAGATCGTCGGCGCGGGCGGCGTCCCCGCCGACTACCGTCCCACCCGCGCCCCTGCGCTCTGCGTCTTCGTCGACCCGCCCGACAGCTGCCTGTCCCCGGTCGCCGGGCCGTGACTAGCCTCCGGTGCGCCCGGTGTCGGGTCCGTCCCCCTTGCCCTGGAACGGCACCGCGGGAGCGGCCGGCGGCACCGAATTCGGGATCGGCGCGGGCGCCGGGGTCGTCGCTCCCGGATACATGCCGCCGGGGCCGAGTTCGGGACCGGCGGGCGGCGGAGGCGGGTAGACGGGCGCGGGCGCCGCAGGTCCCGGGGGCGGTGGCGGCGATGCGGGCGCCGGGCCCTCCGACCCACTCGTCTGCCGCCACCGTTCCTGCGGCCCGGCCGATTGCTCCGGCGATTCGATGCCGTGGCCCGCGGCGGGGGCCGACAGCGCGAGTGCCGCGGCACCGGCGGCCAGCATCGGAGCAGTAATTCCGGCAGTTCGTCTCCTGGCCATACGGCTCGCCCCTTCGGAATGTGAAACAACTCTATTGAAATTCCCGGCCGCCCTGATATCGCTCGGTGGGAATTCGATTGTCCGGACAGTAGCGGGTGGGTAAATTCGATGACAAAACGACACGCTGGGCCGTTGAATTGACCGGAATGAAATCCGTTCCGAACGAATATAGTCGCCTGACCGGGTGCTTGTGCGTCGCCAATTGTTCGGACGACTGATCAATTGACGAGAGAATGGGCATTACTTTCCGCAGCGCGTACTATTTCGGTGCGACTGCGGGAATTATCGCCGGACGAGCGGCAGGAAGATCGTATCGACGATCTCCTCGATCACCTCGGGCGCGACCGGCCGCAGCGTCATCAGCGCCTCGCCGCGGAGCAGGTCGAAGGGGAGTGCGGCGATTCGCGGCGTGAGCCTGGCCGGATCGAGTTCGCCGCGCTCGATGGCGCGGCGCATGATCTCGTCGCGCCCGGACCGGCGTCCGGCGAGGATGGTCTCGCGCAGCTCGGCGAATCCGGTCTCCGTCTCGGCGAAATATCCGGCCAGCAGCACGCTGAGTTGCGCGAGGAACGGCCCGCGCTTCTCGTTCAACTCGGTGAGGGTGGCGATCAGGTCGCCGCGCAGGGATCCGGTATCGGCGGGGGTGACCGGCCGAATGATATTGCGGTGCACGACCGCCGCCTCGACCAGCCGCTGCTTGTCCGCCCAGCGCCGATACAGCACCGGTTTGCTGGTTCCGGCGCGCTGGGCGACCGAGTCCACGGTCAGGTTCGCGTACCCGCGCTCGATGAGCTCCTCCCAGGCCGCGTCGAGGATCGCCGCCTCGAGCGCTTCGCCGCGGCGTCGTCCCATCGCACTCCTTAGAACCGTTGACGTTTCTTATCGGTCTACCCTACTCTGGCCGTAAGAAACTCGACAGTATCTTAAGGGAGTCTCGATGCCACGGAGCCGGACCGCACACGCCGGACCGCACACGCGGTGGAACGGGCCGCTCCTGGGCCTGGTGGCCGTCCTGGTGCTGGTGAACTTCGTGGTCGACTCCGCGATCACCGCACCGCTGCTGGTGCTGCCGGAGATGCTCGAGCATTTCGGCACCGACCAGGCAGCGTGGCTCAATGCCACCGCGATGCTGGCGGGGGTGATGTGGGCGCCGCTGCTCGGAAAGAGCGCCGACATCTACGGCAAGCGCCGGGTGCTGGTGCTGACATTGCTCGTCAGCGGCGCGGGCGCGCTGCTGTGCGCGGTGGCCCCGAACATCTGGGTGTTCGTGGCGGGGCGGCTGCTGCAGGGAGCGGCGCTGGCCGCGGTGTTCCTCGCCGTCGCCATCGTTCGCGCCGTGTGCGCGCCCCGCATCGCGATGGTCGCCGTGGGCATCGTGACCTCCGGTTCCGCGGTCCTCAATATCGCGTCCCGCTTCCTGCTCGAGCGGCTGGCCACCGAGTTCGGCTTCCAGATCCTGTTCGGCACAGCGGTTGTCGTCGCGGCCGCGATGGCGATCCTCGTGCACGCCGTCCTGCCCGAATCGCTGATCAAGACGCCGGGCACGATCGATATCGGCGGCGCCCTGCTGCTCGGCGGCGGTCTCGCCGGGGTACTCGGCTACATCAGCCTGGGCCCGGATCTCGGCTGGGCGGGCCTGGGCCCGCTGGCGCTGTTCGTCGGTGGCGTCGCGGCGTCGGCCCGCTGGTGGCTGGTGTCGAGTCGAAAGCCCGAACCCCTGATCGACATTCGCGATCTCGGTGGGCCCTTGATGCTCACGCTGCTCATCGTATTCCTGTGTGCGGGTTCGTATCAGAGCATGCTGCAGCTCATCCCGCTGCTCGGTGACGTCTCGGCCGATCGGCATCTCGGCTACGGATTGGCCGGACAGGGGTCGGTGGCGCTGTTGCTCGCGGCGCCGGGGCTGGGCGTCATGCTCGGCGGGCCGGGGTCGGGATGGATCGCCGCGCGCATCGGGCCCGCCGCGGCGCTGGCCGGGGCGGTGGCGCTCGGAACGGTGGTGACCCTCGGAATGTTCGCCGGTGCGTCCCGGTTGTTCGTCGCGCTGCTGTGCGCGTTCCTGCTGGGTGTCACGGTGGGGGCGCTCGGCACGGCCGGGTTCACCATGGCGGGCAGCCTGGCGTCCCCCGCACGACAGGGCATCGTGTCGAGCCTGGTCATGGTGATGGTGTCGATCGGATCGGTGGTGCTGAACTTCGTGGGCGCGGCCGTGCTCGCGTCGACCACCGTGGTCGTCGACGGCGAGACGGCGAATTCGCTCGCGGGCGTCTTCGGCTACATCGCAATCGCTTCCGCCGCATTCGCGGTCGCCGCGGTCCTGGTCGTCGTCCTCGTGCGCGCAACCCGCCTCGGCAACTCGACCGCGCCCGGCCTCGAACGGGATGCGGTGTGAATGTCTCTGTCTCGCAACGTATTCAGGAGTTGAGGAAGATGAGCAGTGGCTCGAAGGGCGCGGTGCTGGTGTCCGGCGCGAGCATCGCGGGCCCCGCCGTGGCGTTCTGGTTGCACCGGTACGGATTCGAGGTGACGGTGGTGGAGAAATCCGCCGGCGTGCGGGGCGGCGGGTATCCGATCGACGTGCGCGGCACCGCGGTGGAGGTGGCTCACCGGATGGGCATCCTGCCGCGGCTGCGGCGAGCGCATATCCAGACGCGCCGGGTGAGTTTCCTCGAGCCCGGCGGCGGGACGGCGGCGGTGGTGAATCCGCAGGTGCTCGCGGGCGGGATCGAGGGACGCGATATCGAGCTGTCGCGCGGGGATCTGACGGGTGCGCTGTACGAGACCGTCCGTGACGACGTGGAATTCGTGTTCGGCGACTCCATCGAGACGCTCACCGACCACGGGGACGGTGTCGACGTCGGATTCCGCAGCGGCGTCCGGCGCGGTTTCGACCTGGTCCTGGGTGCCGACGGGATGCATTCGCGGACAAGGGAACTCGTCTTCGGTCCCGAGCGGCGGTGCCACCGATACCTCGGGTACTGCTTCGCCCTGTTCGCCATGCCCGACCGCCTCGGGCTCTCCCGGGAAGCGCTCGTCTGGAACACGCCCGGCCGGGCCGCGGCGCTCTACGCGGTCCGCGACAGTCGCGAATTGCACGCCATGCTCGCCTTCGCCCGTCCCGAACCACCGGCCGAGGTCCTGCGCGACCCACAGGCGGCACGTGACCTGGTCGCCACGACCTTCGCGGGCGACGGATGGCAGATCCCGGCCCTGGTCGCCGCCCTGCGCGAGGCGAACGATCCGTTCTTCGACACGGTGAGCCAGATCCGCATGCCGCGCTGGTCGCGCGGCCGGGTGGCACTGCTCGGCGATGCCGCCCACGCCCCGTCCTTCCTGACCGGGCAGGGCACGAGCCTCGCCCTCGTCGGCGCCTATGTGCTCGCCGGATCGCTGGCGACCCACCGCGACCACGCCGCGGCCTTCGCCGCCTACGAACGCGACCTGCGCGGCTTCGTGGAACTGAACCAGGCCCTGGTCGGCGCGGGCGATGCGGCGTTGTTCCCCACCACCGCCGAGGCTTTGGCGCGGCGCAACGGCAAGCTTCGCGCCCTCACCACCCTGCCCGGCGCCGGACGCCCGGCCTACACGGCGCTGACCTTGCCCGAATACCGTCCCGGAGCCGGTGTGCCGTAAGGGGTTTCAGCGCGCTGTCACCGGGGGGAAAGCCTTGTCACCAGGGTGGCGGCGAGCAGTGCGACGGACCGGTCGCCGTCGTGGGACAGGTGCCGGAGGGCGGGTAGCGCCACGGGTTCCGGCATCTCGGCGAGCGCCTGGGTCAGGCGGATCCGCGTCGGCGCATCGGCCGTGGGGGCGGCGAGTTCGCCGGTGAGGGCGGTCATGATGCGGTCGGCCCATTCCTGTTCCCGCGCAAGCGTTCCCAGCTGTTCGGCCGCCTCGACATCGTTGCGGCCGTCGACCACCGCGGCGACGAGCGCCGGGACCGCGCGGGTCACGCCGCGCGCGCCCAGCGCGAGCGCGGCGCGGGTGCGGATCGCGGTGTCGGCGTCGTCGAGCGCGGCGGTGAGCAGCGCGGTGGCGTCGTCGCCGGGGAGTTCGGCCAGCGCCAGGGTCGCGCGCCGCCGGACGTCGACGTCGTCGGAGCCCATCCCCGGTGCCAGGCTCGCCACGGCGTCGCCCTCGGCGCGGGCCAGGGCCCAGCGCAGCGCTCCGGCGACATTCGGATCGGATTCGGTGAGGACGGCCTCGGCCAGCAGGTCGGCGGGCATGTCCTCGGCCGGGGTCAGGGCGGCCTGCTGCCGCCGCGCGGCATCCCGCGAGCCGAGTCCGTGCAGGAGTTCGACGACGCGCAGGACGTCCTGCCAGTCCGCGGGTGCGGTGGCATCGACGGTGCGCAGCCGCTCGAGGAGCTCCCGGTCCCGCCGCAGCCGCTGCTCGGTCTGCCGGATGAGGTCGTCGACGAGCGCGGACGGTGCGAATCCGGGATCGTCGAGGGCGCGCCCGATCTGGTGCAGCGACAGCCCCAGGGTGCGCAGGCCCTCGACGTGGAAGATCCGCCGGATGTCGGCGGGGGAGTACTCCCGGTAGCCGCCGACGGTGCGGCCGGTCGGGCGCACCAGGCCGAGGGCGTCGTAGTGCCTGAGCATGCGGGCACTCACCCCCGACCGGCGCGCCACCTCACCGATCAACACGCGGTTGTCTCCTTCCGGTCCGGGCCGAGCGCGGCCACCCGTCGCGCCGCGTCGACGGCGAGGTCGAATCCGGCGTCCGGATCGTGCAGGAGCCGCTCCGTGGCCTCGGCATGCGCCCGCACCGCCGGATCGCGACCGGTCAGCGCCGCGCGCAGCACCGGCTCGACCACCTCGCCGAGCGCGACCAGGGCACGACTCAGACTCAGTTGTACCTCCCGGTCGCCGCGGCCGAGCTGAGTGGCCAGCTCCGCGGCCAGCGCCGCCCGGTCGGAGCCGGGCACGAGCACGACCGCCGCGCGCCACGCGCTGCGCGCGACCTCGTCGTCGGGATCGCGCAGCAGCGACCGCGTGATCGAGGGCCACGCGGCGCCGTCGCCGATCTTGGACAGCGTGTGCAATGCCTGGCTGCGGGCCTGCGCATGTCCGGACCGCAGTTCCGCGCGCAGCCGCGGCACCGTGATCGCCGCCGGGAGCCGGGTCAGCGCCCAGGTGAGCATGTCGCGCACGAAGAAGTCCGGCTCGACCGCGCACCGGTCCACCAGCGCCTCGACGAACCCGGGGTCGGGACGCGTCCCGGCCGTCAGGGCCGCCTGCAGCCGCGTCGACGAGTCGGCGGCGACCAGCGCCTCGAGCAGCCGCCGCGTGTCCTGTGTATTGCCCTGTGCCGAATCCATCGGAACCACCTCCGACAGCCAGTGAACGGGTTGTCACGGTGAGAAGGTCAAGCCCCGGGTTGACATCTACTCTGTGATACAGTCTACTGGTAGTCAGTGACGCTTAATAGCGTGTGTCATTCGTATCGGCGAGGTCGAGGAAGCGGGATATGAATTTCTGGGAGACGATCACCGGCAGCGACATGACCCGGGAATACAAGGCTTTCGAGGCTCGTGCCGCGGCACTTCCGCAGGAGTATCGGGCGGCGTGGGTGCAGATTCAGGCTCATCTCTCGCCCTACTCGGGATTCACGGGTCGCAACCTGATGCCGATTCTCGACGGGGTCCTGGGACTGCTCGAGGAAACCGCGGCGGATGGTCAGAGTGTGCAGGAGGCCCTGGGCGACGATATCGGCGGCTTCTGTGCGGCCGTTGCCGGTGAAAAAGGGGCAAAGAACTTTCGCGACAAGTGGCGCGAGCAGTTGAACAGGAACGTGGCACGGAAACTGGGCAGGCTGGGAGGTTGACGTGGGTATTCGCGACATTATCGAAGGCAAGAAGCAGTGGCGGGCACACCAGGCGCGGGTCAAGGCGCTGCCGCCCGATTATCGGATCGTCTACGAGGAGATCCAGAAGTACTATTTCAAGGTCGGGCCGGTGGAACTCACCGACGGGACCCTGCTCTCGGGAATCGTCGATTTCTTCGAGGAGGGGATCGCCTCCGGCAAGGGTGTCGTCGAACTCATCGGCGATGATGTCGCCGCGTTCTGCGACGACCTGATCAAGGATTCGCCCACCTATTCCGAGGTCTATCAGAAAGCTGTCACCGAGGACACCGGCAAGGGGGGCGGCTCGTGGGCAAGCAGATAACGGAGATGCTCAAGGGCACGCTCGAGGGCATCGTCCTCGCGATCCTGTCCCTGCGGCCCGCGTACGGCTACGAGATCACGGCACGGCTGCGGGAACAGGGCTTCGACGAGATCGTGGAGGGCACGATCTACGCCCTGCTCGTCCGGGTCGAGAAGCGGGGCCTGGTCGACGTGGAGAAGGTCCCGTCGGAGAAGGGGCCGCCGCGCAAGGTGTATTCGCTCACCGCGCAGGGGCGCGAGTACCTCGACGAGTTCTGGAAGAACTGGAACTTCCTGTCCGAGCGCCTCGAACAGCTCCACGAAGAAGGAGGGATACGGCGATGAGCGCCGCGACGACCACCCGGCAGGCCGCGATCCGGGTGCGGGACCTGGAGAAGTCCTACGGGGACCTGAAGGTGTTGCGCGGCGTGGACTTCGAGGTCGCCCGGGGCAGCATCTTCTCCCTGCTCGGCTCGAACGGGGCGGGCAAGACCACGGTCGTCAAGATCCTGTCCACGCTGCTGCGCTCCGATGCGGGGACGGCGACCGTGAACGGCTTCGATGTGGCCACCCACCCGGCGGAAGCGCGCGAATCCTTCAGTCTCACCGGGCAATTCGCCGCCGTCGACGAAATCCTCAGCGGGCGTGAGAATCTCGTGCTCGTCGCGCACCTGCGACGCCTGCCGGACCCGCACCGGGTCGCCGACGAGCTGCTGGAACGCTTCTCGCTGACCGATGCGGCCACGCGGCGGGTGTCGACGTACTCCGGTGGCATGCGCCGCCGCCTGGACATCGCGATGAGCCTGATCGGGAATCCGCCGGTCATCTTCCTCGACGAGCCGACGACCGGGCTCGATCCGCAGGCGCGGATCGAGGTGTGGCAGACCGTGCAGGCGCTCGCCGAGGGCGGCACGACGGTGCTGCTCACGACGCAGTACCTGGACGAGGCCGAACAACTCGCCGACCGGATCGCGATTCTGCACCAGGGCCGGATCATCGTGAACGGCACCCTCGCCGAGCTCAAGCAACTGCTGCCGCCCGCCGAGGTCGAGTACGTCGAGAAACAGCCGACCCTCGAGGACGTCTTCCTCGCCCTCGTCGGGGACGACGCCGACCGGAAGGAGCAACGGTGACAACGCATTTCGCCGGTGACACCGGCTATCTGCTGGGCCGATCGCTGCGTCATATCGCGCGCAGCCCGGACACCATCATCACCACCGCGATCACGCCGATCGCGATGATGCTGCTGTTCGTCTACGTCTTCGGCGGCGCCATCGACACCGGGTCGGATTCGTATGTGACCTACCTGCTGCCGGGCATTCTGCTGATCACGATCGCCTCGGGCATCTCCTACACCGCGTACCGTCTCTTCCTGGATATGCAGAACGGCATCGTCGAGCGCTTCCGGTCGATGCCGATCACCCGGTCGTCCATCCTGTGGGCGCACGTGCTGACATCGCTTGTCGCCAACGTGATCTCGCTGGTGCTGGTCTTGATCGTGGCCCTGCTCATGGGTTTTCGTTCCGGTGCGGGAGTGGGGGCGTGGTCGGCGGTCGCGGCCATCCTGCTGCTGTTCACCCTGGCGCTGACGTGGCTCGCGGTCATCCCGGGCCTCACCGCGAAATCGGTGGACGGTGCGGGCGGATTCTCCTATCCGCTCATCTTCCTGCCGTTCATCAGCTCGGCCTTCGTGCCCACCGGCACCATGCCGGGCCCGGTGCGCGCCTTCGCCGAACATCAGCCGGTGACCTCCATCGTGAACACGATCCGCGATCTGTTCGCCGAGCAGCCGGTCGGCAACGACATCTGGGTCGCGCTGGGCTGGTGCGTCGGCATCCTCGTCGTCGCGTACGTGTTCGCCACGGGCATCTATCGCCGCAAGGTCTCCTGAGAACCCCCGAATGTCAATACTTTCGAGCGGCGGGCGAGAAAATGCACAGCGGCACGAGTTAACGGTGAGATCACGGAACATTCACAGACTGGATACGGGATTTTAGCTACGCTTGGAGCGCCTACAGTGACGTGGGAACCTGCTACTCGCGCCGGTTGGCCGGCTGCCCCATAGGGAGCGCTTCGTGTCACATCCAGTTTATGCTCGAGTCCTAGGCCCTCTGACACTCGCCCTGAACAATCGCAATGCTACTCCGACGGCACGGAAGCAGCGGCAACTACTCGCATTATTGTTGATTCGTCATTCGACGGTGGTGCCGGTTTCCACGCTCGTCGAGGAGTTGTGGAACGACGATCCACCACGCAGCGCGACCACCGTGGTGCAGACCTATATTTTAGGCATCAGAAAGAAATTGGCGGAACATCTGCGAGTCGAGCAGGGCGAGGTCGCGGAGAAGTTTCTGCGCACCTGGAGCAAGGGATATATGTTCGACGCCCAGGATTGCGTGCTCGACCTGCGTGACTACCGATCGATGACCGGTGCGGCGCGGTGTGCGGTACAGGCGGGCGACGATCGGCGCGCCGTGGAACTGTTCACGGCGGCCGAGTCGCTGTGGACCGGACCGGCGCTGCTGGATGTGGAGGCGGGGATCCCGCTGTCGGCGGAGGTGTCCCACCTCGAGCAGTTGCGCCTGACCGATCTGGAGCTGCGGATCGAGGCGCAGCTGCGGCTGGGCTGGAATCGGGAGGTGTGCCCCGACCTGGCACGGCTGACTGTCGAGCAGCCGCTGCACGAGAAGCTGCAGGCCTACTACATGTTCGCGCTGTGCCGGTCGGGGCAGCGGCATCGCGCCCTCGAGTCGTATCACCAGTTCATCCGGATCCTGAAGCGGGAACTGGGATTGGATCCGTGCCTGAAACTGCAACGGCTGCACGGGGATATCCTCAACGCCTGCGACGAGGATGTGGCCGAGATGCTGGAGGCCCGGCACGCCGCCTATCTCATCGGCTGGCACGAACTGGGGCGCGGCGAGGTGTGCACGCGCCCCGCCTAGAGGTCCGCGACCAGCGCGGTCGAGTGGTTCCCGGACCGGAAATCGGCGTGGTCCAGAACGGACAGGAGGAATTCGCGGGTCGTCCGCAGTCGTTCGCCATCGATGTCGAACTCGCCGAGGGCCCGCCGCATCCGCGCGATGGCACCGTCGCGGTCCGGTGCCCAGACGATCACCTTGGCCAGTAGCGAATCATAGTGTGGCGGAATCGAATATCCCGAATGGGCGTGTGTGTCGACGCGGACGAACGGCCCGCCCGGCGGGACGAACATGCCGATCCGCGCGGGCGTCGGCGCGAACCCCGCCGCCGGGTCCTCGGCGTTGATCCGGCACTCGATCGCGGCGCCCCGCGACACCACCTGATCCTGCGTGCGGCCCAGGCGCAGGCCCGCGGCGATTCTGATCTGCTCGGCGACCAGATCGATTCCGGTGACCATCTCCGTGACCGGATGCTCGACCTGGATGCGGCAGTTGACCTCCATGAAGTAGTAGTTCGCGGCCTGGTCGACCAGGAATTCCACGGTGCCCGCGCCGACGTAACCCGCCGCCAGCACGCCCTGCACCGCGGCGCGGCCCATGCGTTCGGCCAGCCCGTCCGGCATGCGCGGCGCGGGTGACTCCTCGACGAGCTTCTGGTGCCGCCGCTGCACCGAACAGTCGCGCTCGCCGAGATGGATCCCGGCGCCGTGGCCGTCGCACAGCACCTGGATCTCGACGTGGCGGGCGCGCTCGAGGTACTTCTCGACGTAGACGCGGCTGTCGCCGAACAACATTCGGGCCGTGGCGCGGGTCTCCCGGTAGGCGCGCGGGAATTCCGCGCTGTCGCGCACGATCTGCATGCCGCGGCCGCCACCGCCCGCGGCGGCCTTCACGATCACCGGGAAGCCGATCTCCTCGGCGAGGGCGTGGGCCTCGTCGGCGTCGAGCGCGTCGAGGCTGCCGGGCAGCAGCGGCAGCCCGGCCTTGGCCATCAGGGTGCGCGCGGACTGTTTGTCGCCGAGTTCGGCCATGACGTCGGCCGGTGGACCGATCAGCGTGACTCCGGCGGCGCGGCAGGCGTCGGCGAAATCCGGTGACTCCGAGAGGAATCCGTACCCGGGGTGGATGGCGTCGGCGCCGGTGATGCGCGCCGCGGTGAGCACCGCGGCGGCATCGAGATAGCTGCGCTTGGATGCCGCGGGCCCGATGCAGACCGCCTCGTCGGCGAGCCGGACGGCCAGCGACTCCCGGTCCGCCTCGGAGTGCACCGCCACGGTGGGCACCCCCAGCTCCCGGCACGTGCGCGCCACCCGGACGGCGATCTCGCCGCGATTGGCGATGAGGATCTTATCGAACATGATGCCCCGCAATCGTTTACGCCGCCGACCAGACGGCCACCGGTGCGCCGAAGCGGCGGAAGCGGGCGCGGCGCTGCGCCGCCAGGTCCGCCCCGCCGTGGCCGAGCAGGTCGTGCAGGGTCGCCAGTAGCGCGCGCCGCAGCGCGTCCGCGGCGGCCGGTGGGGTGTCGCCGATATCGCCGGGTTCGGGCAGGACACCGTCGGCGATGCCGAGGCGCAGCAGGTCGCGCGCGGTAAGGCGCAGTGCCGCAGCGGCTTTCGGGGCGGCCGCCGGATCGTTCCACACGATCGCGGCGCAGCCCTCCGGGCTGATCACCGAGTAGGTGGCGTCGGCGAACATCAGCACCCGGTTGGCGACCCCGAGCGCCAGCGCCCCGCCGCTGCCGCCCTCGCCGATCACCACGCCGATCACTGGCACGCGCAGCGCGGACATGAGCCGGATGTTCTCGGCGATCGCGACGGCCTGGCCCTGCTCCTCCGCGGTCGCGCCGGGATAGGCGCCGGGTGTGTCGATGAGGGTGATGATCGGCAGGCCGAGCTTCTCCGCCAGGCGCATCAGCCGGGCGGCCTTGCGGTATCCGGCGGGCGTCGGCATGCCGAAGTTGCGGGCCATGAGGTCGCGGGGCGTATGGCCCTTCTGCTGCCCGATCACCATGACGGGCCGGTCGCCGAGCCACGCGGTTCCCCCGACGACGGCGGGGCAGTCGCCGGAGGCGCGATCGCCGCGCAGTTCCCGGAACCCGTCGAAGGTGAGTGCGCAGTAGTCCAGCGCCGCCGGGCGGCCGGTGCGTCGCGCCGCCCGCACTCGCGTCCACGCCTCCATCTCCGGCAGCGCGTGCGGGTCGGTGATGATTTCGGCATCGACGGGCGGGTGGCCCGTCGGGTCGGCCGGGCTCGCGACGCGCAGCAACCCGGCCAGCGTCGACCGCAGGCCCGAGCGCGGCACGATCATGTCGATGAGGCCGCGGTCGAGCAGGAATTCCGCGGTCTGGAAGCCCGCGGGCAGCTCCTGATGGATCGTCTGCTCGATCACGCGGCGCCCGGCGAAGCCGAGCCGCGCACCCGGTTCGGCGATGAGCACATCGGTCAGCGTCGCGAAGGAGGCGGCGACGCCCCCGTAGGTCGGATCGGTGATCACGCTCACGGTGAGAATGCCCGCGCGGTCCAGTTGTTCCAGTGCCGCACCGGTTTTCGCCATCTGCATCAGGGCCAGTGGCCCCTCCTGCATGCGGGCGCCGCCGGACGCGGTGACGATGATGAGCGGAAGGCGTTCGGCGAGAGCGGTTTCCGCCGCGACGGTGATCTGCTCGCCGACCGCGGTGCCCAGGCTGCCGCCGAGGAACCGGAAATCCATCGCGACCACGAGTGCCGGGATGCCCTCGATCGTCACGGTCGCGCACACGACCGCGTCGCGCAGTCCGGTGCGGGCGCGTGCGGTCGCGAGCCGGTCGGCGTAGGGCCTGGTGTCGGTGAACTCGAGCGGATCGTCGGTGGTGGAGATGACGGGCAGCGGCTCGTAGCGCCCGTCGTCGGCGAGCTGCCGCAACCGCTGCTCGGCCGTTACCGGCGTGTGCCGCCCGCATTCGCCGCAGACCCCGAGTTCACGGTCGAACCGCTTGCGGTACAGGGGTGTCCGGCAGCCGGGGCAGAGCACCCAATCCACCGGACCGGTGGTGTCGGTCTTCGTCATCGGCGTCTCCTGTGCTCGGCATACCACTGTCACCACCGTCGCAGGGGTCGCTCGAGAACAGCTCGACCGATCAACTCGAGCAGTGCTCGAGCACGTGCGCCCATGCTGATCGCGATTCGGAACGTGGAGCACCTCTGCGGCGCGAAGGGAGATCGCTATGAATGCCAGGGAATCAGGGGGTGCGTCGTGACCCGTCGTGTGGTTGTTACCGGGCTCGGTGTCCGCGCACCCGGTGGAACGGGCAAGGACGAATTCTGGAAACTGCTGTCGGAGGGCCGGACCGCGACGCGGCGGATCTCCTTCTTCGACGCCTCGCCCTACCGCTCGCAGGTCGCCGGTGAGGCGGACTTCGATCCGATCGCGGAGGGCCTGTCCCCCAGGGAGATCCGGCGCATGGACCGGGCGGCGCAGTTCGCGGTCGTGTGCGCCCGGGAGGCGGTGACCGACAGCGAGCTGGATCTCGGGGCGCTGGACCCGCATCGGCTCGGCGTCAGCCTGGGCAGCGCGGTGGCCGCGGCCACCAGCCTGGAACAGGAGTACCTGGTGCTGTCGGACTCCGGCCGCAACTGGGTGGTCGACGAGAAACACCTGTCGCCGTACATGTTCGACTACATGGTGCCGAGCGTCATGCCCGCGGAAGTGGCGTGGAGCGTGGGTGCCGAGGGGCCGGTGGCGATGGTGTCCAACGGCTGCACCTCCGGCCTGGACTCGGTCGGACACGCCGTACAGCTGATCCGCGAGGGCTCGGCGGATGTGATGATCGCCGGCGCGTCGGACACCCCGATCACGCCCATCGTGGTGGCGTGCTTCGACGCCATCAAGGCCACGACGCCGCGCAACGACGACGCCGAACACGCCTCGCGGCCGTTCGACAACTCCCGCAACGGATTCGTGCTCGCCGAGGGGGCGGCGATCTTCGTGCTGGAGGAACTCGAGAGCGCGCGCCGTCGCGGCGCCCACATCTACGCCGAGATCACCGGCTACGCCACGCGCTGCAACGCCTATCACATGACGGGACTGAAGGCCGACGGCCGGGAGATGGCCGAGGCGATCCGGGTGGCGCTGGACGAATCGCGGATCGACCCGGCCGCGGTCGGCTACGTCAACGCGCACGGCTCCGGCACCCGGCAGAACGACCGGCACGAAACCGCCGCGGTGAAGCGCAGTCTCGGCGCGCACGCCTACCGGACGCCGATGAGCTCGATCAAGTCGATGGTGGGCCATTCGCTGGGCGCGATCGGCTCGGTGGAGATCGCGGCGAGCCTGCTGGCTCTCGAATTCCAGGCCGTGCCGCCGACGGCGAATCTGCACGAGCCCGACCCGGAATGCGACCTCGACTACGTGCCGATCACGGCGCGCGACCATCGCATGGATACGGTGCTGACCGTCGGCAGCGGCTTCGGCGGATTCCAGAGCGCGATGGTGCTGCGGCGGACCGAGGGCGTGGGCGTATGACCGTCGTGACGGGCGTGGGCGTCGTGGCGCCCAACGGTCTCGGTGTCGAGCGGTTCTGGCAGGCGGTGCTCGAGGGCCGGGGCGGCATCGCGCCGCTCACCCGGTTCGACACCCGCGAGTCGGGTGCGTCGCTGGCCGGACAGGTGGCGGATTTCGTTGCCGCCGAGCACCTTCCGAGCAGGCTGCTGCCACAGACCGATGTCTCCACCCGGATGGCGCTGGTCGCCGCGCACTGGGCGCTCGACGACGCGAAGGTCGACACCGCCGCGCTGACCGACTACGACATGGGTGTGGTGACCGGAAACGCCTCGGGCGGTTTCGAATTCACCCACCGCGAGTTCAACAAGCTCTGGTCGCGGGGATCCGAGCATGTCAGCGTGTACGAGTCGTTCGCATGGTTCTACGCGGTGAACACCGGCCAGATCTCCATCCGGCACGGGATGCGCGGGCCCAGCAGCGCGCTGGTCGCCGAGCAGGCGGGCGGGCTGGACGCGGTCGGGCATGCGCGGCGCACGGTGCGCCGGGGCACCCCGCTGGTGGTGACCGGCGGCGTCGACTCGGCGCTGGATCCGTGGGGCTGGGCGTCGCATGTGGCGAGCGGAACCGTCAGCTCCGCAACCGATCCCGCACGCGCGTACCTGCCGTTCGACGCGCACGCCGACGGGCACGTGCCGGGGGAGGGCGGCGCCATGCTGGTCGTCGAGGACGCGGCCGCCGCGCAGGCCCGGGGAGTGCCGCGGGTGTACGGCGAGATCGCGGGCTATGCGCAGACATTCGATCCGGCGCCGGGTTCCGGGCGGCCCTCGGGCCTGCGGCGGGCCATCGATCTGGCCCTCACCGACGCGGGCCTGGGCCCCGGCGGGATCGACGTGGTGTTCGCCGATGCCGCCGGGGTGCCCGACCGCGACCGCGAGGAGACCGAGGCGCTGGTGGCGGTATTCGGGCCCCGCGCGGTGCCGGTCACCGCGACGAAACCGCTGACGGGACGCCTGTTCTCCGGTGCGGGTCCGCTCGACATCGTCACCGCCCTGCTGGCGATGCGGGACGGGGTGATTCCGGCCACGGCGGCGACCACCGAGCCCGCCGCGGGCCTCGACATCGACCTCGTGCTCGGTGCGCCGCGCGAGGCGGCCGTCGGGAGGGCACTGGTCCTCGCGCGCGGCCGATGGGGATTCAACTCGGCGGTGGTGGTCCGCGCGGTATCCGGCGACTGACCCGAGCGGTGCCGACCGACGGCTACCGCCTCATCCGACAACAGTGATCGAGGAGCAGACCATGAGCACGATCATGACCATCGACGAACTGCGCCGCATTCTGGTGGCCTGCGCGGGTGGCGACGAGGACGCACCCGAACTGGCCGGTGACTTCTCCGCGGTGGAGTTCGAGGAACTCGGCTACGACTCGCTGGCGCTGATCGAGACCGCCTCGCGCATCCAGCACGACTTCGGCGTGACGGTTCCCGAGGAGCAGCTCATCGAGCTGAAGACGCCGCAGGAACTCATCGACATCGTCAACAATCGCCTGGCGGGTGCGGCGTCATGAGCATCGTCCGGACGCAGCATTCCCGCACCGTGGCGGCACCGCCCGGGGATCTCTACGCGCTGGTCGCCGACGTCACCCGGTGGCCGGTGATCTTCGAACCCAGCGTCGCGGTGCGGCATCTGCACCGCGGGCCGGACGAGGAGCGGTTCCGGCTGTGGGCCACGGTGAACGGCACGGTGATGAACTGGACCTCGCGGCGCGTCCTGGATCGGGCGCAGCGGCGGATCTCGTTCGAGCAGGAGCGCAGCAATCCGCCGATCGCCTCGATGGGCGGGGCGTGGTCGTTCGAGCAGATCGACGCGGGCACCACGCGAATCGTGCTGGACCATCACTTCAGCGTGCTGCCGGGCGCGGATCCCGAGGAGGTGGCCCGCGCCGTCGACCGCAACAGCGAGACCGAACTGGCGGCCCTGGGCCGCCTCGCCGAGCTGGGCCATCCGGTCGGTGCGGTCGTGTACACGTTCGCCGACACCGTGACCCTGGACGCGACGGCCGCGGAGCTGTACGACTTCGTGTATCGCAGCGATCGCTGGCCCGAGCACGTCCCGCACGTCGGCCGCGTCGATCTGAGCGAGGACTCCGACGGCGTGCAGCTGATGGAGATGGACACCGTCACCGCCGGCGGGCTCACCCACACCACCAAATCGGTGCGGATCTGCTTCCCGGGCGAGCGCATCGACTACAAGCAGCTGTTGCCACCCGCGATGCTGTTCGGCCACAGCGGCAGTTGGGAATTCGCCGACGGGCAGGGCGGCGCCGAGGTCACCGCGCGGCACACGGTGGCGATCAATCCGGAGGCGGCGCGCGAAATCCTCGGAGAGGCAACGGATCTCAGTGATGCGCGGGCCTACCTCGAGGAGGCGCTGGGCACCAACAGCCGCAACACCCTGCTGTGCGCGGTGAAATACGCTGCGGCCGAGCGGGTGTCGTCGACGAAGTCCGCGACATGACCACCAGGACACCCGCGCCCGCGCACCCCACGACCCACGAGGTCGCCGACGGCGTCTTCGCCTATACCCACGACCGCGGCGGCTGGTGCGTCAGCAATGCCGGGGTGCTGACCGGGCCCGGTGGGGCCCTGGTGATCGACACGCTGGCCACCGAGGGCCGGACCCGCGGCCTGGTCGAGTTCGTGGACCGGCTCGCGCCCGGCCCCGCGCGCACCATCGTCAACACCCACCACCACGGCGACCACAACTTCGGCAACCACCTGTTCGGTCCGTCCGCGGTCGTCCTCGGCCACGACCGGATCCGGCCGGAGATGATCGAGACCGGCCTCGCCCTCACCCGGCTGTGGCCGCAGGTCGACTGGGGCGATGTGCGAGTCACCCTGCCCACCATCACGTTCGGCGACCGGGTGACCGTGCACGTGGGCGATCGGCCGGTCGAGCTGATCCATCTCGGTCCGGCCGCGCACACCACCAACGACGTGGTGGCCTGGCTACCGCAGGAGAAGGTGCTGTTCGCCGGGGACATCGTCATGTCGGGCGCGGCGCCGTTCTGCCTGTTCGGCTCGGTGCGCGGCACACTGGCGGCGGTGCGGTGGCTGGCCGGGCTGGGCGCGGAAACCGTGGTGGCGGGCCATGGTCCGATCACCGGACCGGAGATCTTCGAGCAGACGACCCGATATCTGCACTGGATCCAGGATGCGGCGATCGAGGGCCGGGCCCTGGATCTGCCGCCGCTCGAGATCGCGATGGAGGTGGGACTGGGCGACTTCGGGGACCTGGTCGACTCCGAACGCATCGTCGGGAACCTGCACCGCGCCTACGCCGAGCTGGACGAGGCGAGCCCCGGGAGCCCGCTCGACGTGCTGTCGATCTTCGACGAGATGGTCACCTACAACCACGGGCGGTGGCCGACATGTCTGGCGTGACAGGTGAATCCGTGGACGTCTGCGTGCTGGGCGGCGGGCCCGCGGGGCTCATGGCGGGGCTGCTGCTGGCCCGGGCGGGCGTCGATGTGCTGGTGCTGGAGAAGCATCCGGACTTCCTGCGCGACTTCCGCGGTGACACCGTGCACCCGTCGACGCTGGCGGTCCTCGACGAGCTGGGGGTGGCCGAGGAATTCCTGCGGCTGCCCCACGTGGAGGCGCCGCAGCTGCCGATGGCCACCGATCTCGGACCGGTGGTGTTCGCCGACTTCCGCGGTCTGCCGGGCCGATTCCCGTTCGTGGCGTTCATGCCGCAGTGGGATGTGCTCACCTTCCTCGCCGAAACCGGCCGCCGCTATTCGGGTTTCCGGCTGCGGCAGCGGGCCGAGGCGACCGAACTGATCCACGAGGGCGGGGTGGTCACCGGTGCCCGGGCACGCACGCCGGACGGGCCGCTCGAGGTCCGGTGCCGGTTGGTGATCGCCGCGGACGGGCGCAATTCGCTGGTGCGCCGC
The DNA here is from genome assembly GCF_029869545.1 of Nocardia wallacei. Lineage (GTDB taxonomy): Bacteria > Actinomycetota > Actinomycetes > Mycobacteriales > Mycobacteriaceae > Nocardia > Nocardia wallacei_A. The sequence continues at coordinate 26,886 of NZ_JARWQD010000068.1, forward strand.
GACGGCCTGCTCGAGGTCGGGGCGGGCGAGGCGCCGATGGATGTGCTGTGGTTCCGGGTGAGCACGCCGGAGGGCGACCGGCTGCCCACGGTCCGCAGCGGGAAGGGCTTCTTCATCGTCTGCATCGATCGCGGCGACTATCTGCAGGTCGCCTACATGATCCCGAAGGGCGGATTCGCGGCGGTCCGGGCGGCGGGTCTGCCCGCCTTCCGCGCGGATCTCGCGGCGATCTATCCCACGCTCGCACCGCATCTCGAGGACGAGATCCGCGACTGGGACGACGTCAAGCCGCTCGACGTGCGCGTGGACCGGCTGCGCCGCTGGTACCGGCCCGGACTGCTCGCCATCGGCGATGCGGCGCACGCGATGTCGCCGGCGGGCGGCGTGGGCATCAATCTCGCGGTGCAGGATGCCGTCGCGGCGGTCCGCCTGCTCGCGCCGGTGCTGGCCGCCGGGCGCTCGCCGACCGTGCGGCAGCTGCGTGCGGTGCAGCGCCGTCGCGAATTCCCCATGCGGGTGGTGCAATTCGCGCAACTGCGGTTGCTGGCCGACCTGTACCCCAGTGCGGGAAGGCCGGGCACGGACAAACCGCTGCTGGCTCGGCTGCTGCGCCGGTTCCCGGGGCTCTCGCAGGTGATCGCGCGGGTGATCGGGCTCGGCGTCCGCCCCGAGCACGTGCCGCCCGGCATCGACGAAACCCTCACTGTCACAAGGAAATAGGAGTAACGATCGTGTCGACCTATCTGCTCGTGCACGGAGCGTTCCACGGCGGCTGGGCCTGGCAGCGGGTGACGCCGCTGCTGGCGTCGGCCGGGCACCGCGTCCACGCGCCCTCGCTGGTGGGGCTGGGGGAGCGGGCGCAGGAACTGACCCGCTACGTCGGCCTCGATACCCACGTCGACGATCTGGCCCGCCTGGTGACCACCGAGGATCTCACCGACGTGATCCTCGTCGGCCACAGCTACGCCGGAATCGTGATCACCGCCCTCGCCGACCGGATGCCCGGCCGCATCGCCGAACTGGTCTACGTGGACACGTTCGTGCCGCGCGACGGGGAGGCGGTCGCCGACATCATGCCGCTGATGGTGGAGGCATTCGCGCAGCAGGCGGCGGAATCCGGCGACGGCTGGCGGGTGCCGCCGCAGACCGAGCCGCTGGCCGACGGCGGAATCAACGGTGTCACCACGGAACCCGATATGAGCTGGCTGGCCTCGATGCTCACGGCGCAGTCGCTGAAGACCTTCCAGCAGCCGCTGTGGCTGAGCAATCCACGGGCCCTGGCCGACATCCCGGTCACGCACATCTACTGCAGCGAGGGCGGCGAGCAGTTCAAGGCCATGCGGGCGGCGATGCCGCGCACGCTGCCGCCGCAGGACCTGCCGCCCGGCCGCCTGAAGGTGCTGCCGACGGGGCACGACTGCATGATCACCATGCCGCGCGAGCTGGCCGGGCACCTGCTGGAGCTGGCCGCTCAGCCCTCCGCGGCGTCGTAGGCGGCCCGGGCGGCGAGCACCTCGCCCAGGTGCTCGTCCGACCATTCCGCCAGGCTGTTGAACAGCGGGCGCAAAGTAGTGGCCAGCGGGGTGGCGGCGTACTCCACCCGGGGTGGCACCTCCGGGTAGTAGGTGCGCACCACCAGCCCGTCGCGCTCGAGCTGCCGCAGCCGCTGGGTGAGCACCTTCGGTGTCAGGCCCGGAATGCGTTGCAGCAGTTCGTTGAAGCGCATGCGGCCGTGATGGTTGAGCACCCACAGCACCTGCGTGGACCAGCGGCCGAAGAACAGGTCGACCACCGGCGAGACGGGGCAGGGATCGACCGGCGGTGCTGTGACGTCTGTCATAACCTCTCCTGCACGCTTTCCATTTGGTAACTACTATACTTTGGAAACTACTGTGTGACCAGGCGGCCCGACGGTCGCGGAAGGAGCACAGTGATGACAGCGACCTCCACGCATACACATCCGGTCCTGCCGCCACGCCGCGGTGCGCGTCCGGAGACCCGCCCGCACACCCCGCATCAGCAGCTCAGCCAGAACGCTCCGGCGGGCCTGCAGCAGACGCTGTGGGCCCGCATGACCAGCCTGGCGGGCGTCCTGGTCGGGCGCAGCGGCATCTCGGCGCCGGATACCCGGGCCCTGCACCTGAAGCCCGAATTCGCGGGCGGACCGGACGACGCGTACCTGCGGGTCACCGAATTCGCCCATCTGCACGGCACCGCGGACGGCAGCCTGCATCTGTGCCTGCCGCAAGCGCTTGCCGTGGAGGCGATTACGCAGGGCTGGGCCGAACAGCATCCGCTGGCCCGGCAGCGGTATCTGCCGCCGTCGGTGCTGATGGTGTACGGCCCCCGCGATCCGGGCGAGCTGGAGGTGGTCTGGGAGCTGGTGCGGGCCAGCTATTCCTACGCCCGGGGGACCGCTGGAGTATGACTCGAGTGCGGGCGCGCATCGTGGGATCCATGACTGCGAGCGAACTGGTCGGGACCTGGGAACTGGTGTCGTACTTCGACATCGACGATGCCGACGTGAGAACCGAAGGGCCGCTGGGTGCCGCGCCCCGCGGACTGCTGATCTACAACGCGCACGGCTACGTGTCGGTGAGCATGATGCGCACCGACGCCGCACCCGGTGCCGCCCCCTTCATGGGGTACGCGGGTACGTGGCGCCGGGAGGGCGCCGAGATCGTGCACGCGATCAGCGTCTGCTCCAATCCGGCCTGGGCGAATACCGAGCAGGTCCGCCAGATGTCGCTGCGCGGTGACGTGCTCACGCTGATCGGCAGCGCCGAGGTGAACGGGCGGGCGCAGCGCCGGATCCTGACCTGGCGCCGCGCCGCCCTGACCGAGTCCCGTTCTCACACCGGCGAATAGGTGAACAGGGGGTCGTCGAATTGCACCGATTCACCGTCCTGCCTGCAGATCTCGGTGATCACCCCGCCGGTCTCGGCGGTCACCGGGATCATCAGCTTCATCGCCTCGACGATGGCGACCTGCTGACCGGGCGCGACGTGGTCGCCGACGGCGACGAACGGCTCGGCGCCCGGCTCGGGACTGCGATAGAACACCCCGACGCTCGGTGCGCGGATGGCGGGGGCGGGCGCCGGATCATCCTGTGGCGCAGGGATTTCCGGTGTCGCCGAGGCGTCCTGCGGCCAGTGCGCCTCGGTCACCGCGCCGACGCGGGCCGGAGTCTCCTGCGGCCAGTGCGCCTCCACGGTCACCTCGCCGACCCGGATGCGCAGGGTGCTCGGCTGTCGTGGGAATCCCTCGAGCAGCCGCAGCGCGCCCGACTGGATGGCGTCGAGGATCTGCAGGTGGTCGTGTGCGGCGGCGTCGAGTTCGGCGGCCTCGGGTGCGGTGTCGTCCACTGCGGTCATCGCGGTGCCCTCCGGTCAGTAATTACCCAGTCCGCCACAGACATTGAGCGCCTGCGCGGTGACCGCGGCGGCGGCCGGGCCGATCAGGTAGTCGACCATGGCCGCCACCTCGCTGGGCTGGACGTAGCGGCCGATCGGCACGCGGGCACTGACCCGCGCGTGCACCTCGTCGGTGTCGACGCCCCACAGGCCGGAGTAGACCTCCCGGACCCGTTCCGCCATGGGCGTTTCCACGAAACCCGGGCACACGGCGTTCACCGTGATGCCCGTCTTGGCCAGCTCCAGGCCGAGGGCCTTGGTGAAGCCGACCACGCCGTGCTTGGACGCCGAGTACGGGGCACCGTGCAGCACACCCTGTTTGCCGCCGGTCGAGGCGATGTTGACGATGCGGCCGCTGCCGCGCTCGAGCATGCCGCCGGCGTTGAGCGCGGCCTTGGTGGTGAAGAAGACGCTGTGCAGATTGGTGTTGACGACATCGAGCCACAGCTCGTCGTCGATCTGCGCCGTCACCCCGCCGCCGCTGCGACCGGCGTTGTTGACCAGGATGTCGACCGGGCCGAACCGCCGCACGCCCGCGTCGACGAACTCGCGGATCTGCCCGGCGTCGCGCACGTCGCAGGCGACGCCGTCGACCGACAGCCCCTCGTCCTGCAGGCTCTTGGCCGTATCGGCCACCTGCTGCTCGTTGCGGGCACAGATGAATACCGAAATACCCTGCGCCGCCAGATTTTTGGTGATCTCCAGTCCCATGCCGCTGGTGGCGCCCGTGACCATCGCGACGCGTCGGCTGTCCGCCATAGTTCCTCCCTCGATCGGCTGTCCGGCCTCGACGGGGTGTACGGCCTCCAGCCTCTCGACCGGTCCTATAGATCCGGTCAATTCGCCGTGGGGGGGGCCCCAGGGGGAGCGCGGGGGGGGGGGGGGGGGGGGCGCCCCCGGCCCCGCCGCCCCCCCCCCCGGCCGCCCCCCCGGCGGGGGGGCGCCCCCAC
>NZ_JARWQD010000069.1 GCF_029869545.1 Nocardia wallacei
CACACGGCGGCGGGGGGGCGGGGGGCGCGCCCCCCCCCCCCCCCCCGGGGGGGCGCGGGCGGGGCCCTCGCCTACCCGTAACCCCCGTGTTTTGCCCCCCGGGCCCCCCGGGTGGCTCCCCCCCGGGGCCGCGGGACCCGAACGGGCGGTGGCGATCTCGATACCTCGGTCCTCGGAGTCCGTGCTGGCGATGTGGGCGGTGGCGCAGACCGGGGCGGCGTTCGTCCCGATCGACCCGACCTATCCGGCCGACCGGATCGAGTACATGGTGGCCGACAGCGGCGTCGTCCTCGGTGTGACGGTGGCGGCCGCCCGCGAGTCGCTCCCGGATCGCCTCCGCTGGCTGGTTCTCGATGACGCCGGAACCGATTCCGCTGTGACCGCCCAGGATTCGTCGCCGATCACCGATGCCGACCGGGCCTCGGCGGTACATCCCGACCAGGTGGCCTATCTCATCTACACCTCCGGATCGACCGGCCTGCCCAAGGGCGTTCCGATCTCGCATCGCGGCCTGGCGAACCTGGCCGCAGGGTCCGGTGCGGCATTCGGGGTGCGGGCGGATTCGGTTGTCGCACACGCGGTATCGCCGAGTTTCGACATATCGGTGGAGGAACTGCTGGTGGCGTTCGCGGCGGGCGCCACGGTGGCGGTGGTTCCGCCGCGGGCCTATGCCGGGGAGGAGATGGCGCAGGTGCTGCGTGCGCACCGCGTGACACACCTGAATGTCACTCCGGCCGTGGTGGGTTCGCTGGATCCGGCGACCCTGCCCGATCTGCGCACCGTTGTCGTGGGTGGTGACGCGTGCCCGCCCGAGCTGGTGTCCACCTGGTCGGGTCGGACCCTGCTCAACGGCTACGGGCCGACCGAGACCACCGTGACGGCGACGGTAAGCACACCGCTGGTCCCCGGTGGGCCGGTGACGATCGGCGGTCCCGCGCGCGGCGTGAGCGCGCTGGTGCTCGATCCGTGGCTGCGGCCGGTGCCTCCCGGGGTGACCGGCGAGCTGTATCTCGGCGGCAACGGGCTGGCGCGCGGCTATCACCGGCGCACCGCGACGACCGCGGCCAGCTTCGTCGCCCACCCGTATGCGCGCGGCGAACGCCTGTATCGCACCGGCGATCTGGTGCGCTGGTGCCGTCGCGACGGCCGGGCGGAGCTGGAGTACGCGGGCCGCGGCGATGCGCAGGTGAAGGTGCGGGGGTATCGCATCGAGCTGGGCGAGATCGATGCGGTACTGCAGGCGATGCCGGAGGTCGACTTCGCGGTCACGATCGGCGCGGAAACCGGGTCCGGCGCCACCGCTCTGGTCTCCTACGTCCTGGGCAAGCCGGGCACCGAGTTGGATCCGTTGTCGCTGAAACATGCTGCCGCGCAGACTCTTCCGTCCTATCAGGTGCCCGCACTGATCATGGTGCTCGATCATGTCCCGCTGACCCCTGTCGGCAAGGTGGATCGCCGCGCCCTTCCGGCACCGGACTTCGGGGCCCGCGCGAGCACCGGCCGCGCGCCCGCCACACCGCGGGAGCAGACCCTCGCCGCGCTGTTCACCGAGGTTCTCGGGGTCGAGGCGGTGAGCGCCGACGACAGCTTCTTCGCGCTCGGCGGCGACAGCATCGTCGCCATCCAGCTGGTGTCGCGGGCCAAGGCGGCCGGACTGAGCTTCAGCGCGCGGGATGTGTTCGAGCGGCGCACGGTGGCGGCGCTGGCGATCGCCGCCTCCGATGCCGCGGCCACGGTGGTGCCCGAATTGCCCGGTGGCGGCGTGGGAACCATCGAACTCACGCCGATCGCGCGGGCCATGCTCGAGACCGGTGACTCCTGGGGTCGTTTCGCGCAGGCCGTGCTGATCGGCCTGCCCGGCGATATCTCTCGGTCGCGGCTCACCGCCGCGGTGCAGGCGGTCATCGATCGTCACGACATGCTGCGCAGCGCGCTGCGGCGCGCGGGCGACGACTGGGAATGGGTGGTGCGTGAACGCGGTTCGGTCGATGCGGCCGAGATCATCGACACGGGTTCGGCACCGGACGCGGACCGCGAATTGCACAGGGCCGCAGATGCTCTGGATCCCGCTGCGGGCATCGTCGCGCGCTTCGTGCTGCTCGAATCCCCCGGCGCCGAGCCGATGCTGTGGCTGGTGCTGCACCACCTCGTCGTCGACGGGGTCTCGTGGCGCATCCTGCTTCCCGACCTCGCCACCGCCTACGCCGGTGGCACGCTCGAGCCGGTGGGCACCTCGTATCGCCGCTGGGCCCACGGCCAGCGCGAGCAGGCCGCGCATCGGATCGACGAGTTGCCGCTGTGGCGCGACATTCTCGCCGTCGAGGACCCGCCGCTCGGGGCGGGAGCGTTCGATCCGAGCATCGATGTCGTCGCCACCGAGGCGCGGCTGTGCACCACGGTCGACAGCGATCTCGCCGCCGCCGTGCTGGAGACGATCCCGCACCGATTCCATTGCGGCGCCGACGATGCCATGCTCGCCGCGCTCGCCCTGGCCATGGCTCGATGGCGCGGGCACGGCACGACCCTGCTCACGCTCGAGGGCCACGGCCGCGAGGAGGCGGTGCTGCCCGGCGCCGACGTCTCGCGCACGGTGGGGTGGTTCACCACCGTCCATCCGGTCGCCCTGGACCTGAGCGAGATCGATCTGGACGACGCGTTCGCCGGTGGCACGGCCGCCGGGGCGGCGATCAAGGCGGTCAAGGAACAGCTGCGCGCCGTGCCGGACAAGGGTGTGGGCTACGGGATGCTGCGCTACCTGAATCCCGAGACGGCCGAGCAACTTTCGGCGTTGCGGGAGCCGCGGCTCAGCTTCAACTACCTCGGCCGCGCCACCGTCGCAGGCTCCTCCGACCGGATGAGCTGGATGCCTCGGCACGTCGACGCCACCCGTGACGATCGGGCGCCGCTGGCCGCCGTCATCGATGTCAATGCGATCATGGGCGCCGACGGTCTCGCGGTGACCTGGGCCTACGCCTCCCGTCTGCTCGGCGAGGACCAGGTCGGCGAGTTGGCCGACCTGTGGGCCGCGGCGCTCAAAGCGCTTGCCGCACATGCGGAATCCGCCGGATCGGGTGGGCACACGCCCTCCGATTTCGGTCTCGCGACGGTTTCTCAGCCGCAGATCGACGCCTGGGAGCAGCACTACCCGGGCCTGACCGATGTGTGGCCGCTGTCGCCGCTGCAGTCGGGCATGCTGTTCCACGCCCGCTACGACACCGATACCGCCGACGACTACACCGTGCAGACCCGGCTCGGCCTCGCGGGCCGCATCGACGCCGACCGGCTGCGTGCGGCGGCCCAGGCGCTGGTGGACCGGCACGAGAACCTGCGGGTCGCCTTCGTCGAAACGTCCGACGGGCCACGGCAGGTCGTCGTGGGAGCCTCCGAAATCGCTTGGCGCGACATCGATCTGACGGGCATCGCCGATCCCGCCCAGCGCGACCGCGAACTCGAGCGGGCGATCGCCGTCGACGCGAGTACCCGATTCGATACGACCCGTGCCCCACTGCTGCGTTTCGCGCTCCTGCGCACCGGCGCCGAGGCGTGCACGCTGCTGATGACCAACCACCATCTGGTGCTGGACGGCTGGTCGACCCCGCTGCTGGTGCGCGAGTTGCTCGCCGGTTATCTCGCCCTGGTGTCGGGACGGCCGCTCGAACTGCCCGCACCGCCGTCCTACCGCGAGTTCCTGGCCTGGCTGGCCGAACAGGACGACCGCGCATCCCTCGCGGCGTGGACCGACGCGCTGTCGGGTGTCGACTCGCCCACCCGCGCGGTGCCGTCGCTGGCGGGCATCACCTCCACCGAATCGGCAACGGTAACAGTGGATCTCCCCCGCGACACGATTGCGCGCCTGGAGGGCACCGCGCGCGACGCGGGTGCCACCGTCAATACGGCGGTGCAGGCGGCGTGGGCGCTGCTGCTGGCCATGCTGACCGGGCGCAGCGATGTCGTGTTCGGCGGCACCGTCTCCGGCCGCCCGCCGCAGCTGGCCGGTGTCGAGGAGATGGTGGGCCTGTTCATCAACACGGTTCCGGTCCGGGTGCGGCTGAATCCGGCCGAACCGGTCGCCGATCTGCTGGCCCGCGTCCAGGCCGAACAGGCGCGGCTGCTCGATCATCAGCACGTTGGACTGGCGGCCATCCATCAGGCCGTCGGGCTGCCCGAATTGTTCGACACACTCACGGTTTTCGAGTCCTATCCGATCGACCGGGAGGCGCTGTCGCAGGCCCTCGACATCGCCGGAATGCGGATCCTCGAGGTGACCGGCACCGACGCGACGCCGTATCCGCTGAACCTCATGGTGATTCCGCTCCCGGAGGGACTGCGGATCTCGGTGAAGTACCTCACCGACCACCTCGACCACGCCGCCGCCCGCGCGCTGCTCGATCGATTCGTCCTGCTGCTCACCCAGATCGCCGAGCATCCCCGTCGGCGCGTGAGCCGAGTGCGGCACTGCGAAACATCCGAGCTGCGCGCGCTGCTCCCGGTGCGCGGGGCCGATTCGGCCGAGCCGCAGATACTTCCGGACATCCTCGCCACCGGCGCCAGGGTGGATCCGGAGGCGACGGCGGTCTGCTCCGGCAGCCTGACGATGACCTACGCCGAACTCGACGCCTGGTCCAACCGGTTCGCCCGGGTGCTGCTGCGCCGCGGCGTGGGGCGCGAGGTCTTCGTGGTGCTGGCGCTCACCCGATCGGTGGAGTCGGTCGTCGCGGTGTGGGCGGTCGCCAAGACCGGCGCCGCGTTCCTGCCGCTGGATCCGAACCATCCGGTCGAGCGGATCGAGCACATCCTCACCGATTCGCGGGCGCCCATCGGAATCACCGTGTGCGCCACCGGTGACACCCTGCCCGGCTCCATCGACTGGCTGCTGCTCGACGACCTCAACACCATCCGCCGGGTGATGACGGTCTCCGACGCGCCCATCACCGAGGCCGAGCGCGGCGGCCCGATAGTGCTCGACCAGACCGCCTACCTGATCTACACCTCCGGCTCCACCGGAAAGCCGAAGGCGGTGCTGCTCAGTCATCGCGGTCTCGCCAATCTCGTTGCCACCCAGCGCGAGTCGCTCGGCCTGGACGGTACCTCCGCCGTCTTGCAGGTGGCCTCACCGAGTTTCGACGCCTCCGTGCACGAACTGTTGAAGGCGCACGGGATGGGCGGACGGCTCGTGCTGTCGCCACCCGAGGTGTACGGCGGCGCCGAACTGGAGGGCCTGCTGCGTGATCAGCGGATCACGCACGCCGTCATCACGCCGTCGGTGCTGGCGACGATGGATCCGCGGGGGCTCGAGGACCTGCGCATGCTCTCGGTGGCGGGCGAAGCCGCCGGGCCCGAGCTGGTGGCCGAGTGGTCGGCGGGGCGGCGCATGGTGAACCTGTACGGCCCCACGGAGTTCAGTATCTGGGCGACCGGGCCGGGTGAGCTGCGCGCCGACGCCCCGATCACGATCGGCGGTCCCATCCGCGGCGCGGCGGCGATGGTGCTCGATGCCTGGCTGCGTCCGGTGCCGGTCGGTGTCACCGGCGAGCTGTATCTGTCCGGTCCGGCGCTGGCACGCGGGTACTTCAACCGCTTCGCGCTCACCGCCGCGCGGTTCGTGGCCGATCCGTACGGCGCTCCCGGCGCCCGGATGTACCGGACCGGGGACATGGTGCGCTGGGTCGAGGCGCCCGGCGCCGGACTGCAGCTGGAATACCTGGGCCGCACCGACTTTCAGGTGAAGATCCGCGGGCTGCGGATCGAGCTGGGCGAGATCGATGCGGTGCTGGCGGCCGATCCGGAGGTCGACTACGCGGCGACCATCGGCTGTCCGGGCCCGACCGGCGCGACGGTGCTGGTGTCGTATGTCGTGCCCGCCGCGGGATGCGCCATCGATACCGAGCGGCTGCGGACCCGCATCGCGGCCGAGCTGCCCGGGTACATGGTGCCGAGCTATCTCCTTGTGCTGGAGCAGGTTCCGCTCACACCGGTCGGCAAGCTGGACCGCGCGGCACTGCCCGCACCGGACTTCGCGGACCTGCAGCAGCGCTACCTGGCACCGCGCACGCCCGTCGAGCACGCGGTCGCGCGGGCCTTCGCCGAGGTGCTGGGCATCGACCGGGTCGGCGCGGATCGTTCGTTCTTCGAGTTGGGCGGCGACTCGCTCAGCGCGACCCGCGTTGTCGCGCGGGTCAATTCGGCGCTGGGGTCGACCGTTGCCCTGCGAGATCTGTTCGACGCCCCGACGGTGGCGCGGCTCGCGGCCCGTATTCCCGCCACCGCCGACGGCGGTGCTCGACCAGCGCTTACTCCTCGCCTGCGGCCCGACCGGGTGCCGTTGTCGCCTGCGCAGCAGCGGATGTGGGTGCTCAACCGAATGGACCCCGGCTCCGCCGCCTACAACATCGCCGCGGCCCTGCGCCTCACCGGCGAGCTGGATATCGCCGCCCTGCGCGCGGCCTGCGCCGACCTCCTCGCGCGGCACGAGAGCCTGCGCACCGTCTACCCCGCCGACGCGGACGGCCCCCGCCAGGTCGTCCTCGACACCGCCACCGCCCTCCCCACCATCCGAATCACCGACACCGAAGACGGCCCCGCCCTCCGAGCCCACATCACCACCCTCGCCACCACAGGCTTCGACCTCTCCGAACAACCACCCCTACGAATCGCCCTGTTCCGCCTGGCCACCGAATCCGACACCACCGGGAATACGCAGGAGTGCCAGGTGCATGTTGTGGTGCTTGTGGTGCATCACATCAGTGCGGATGGGGCCTCCATGGCGCCGTTGGCTGGGGATTTGATGGGGGCGTATGTGGCGCACCGGGATGGTGCTGTCGGGGGGCTCGCGCCGTTGCCGGTGCAGTATGCCGACTTCGCGCTGTGGCATCGGGAGCTGCTCGGGGCGGAGTCCGATCCGGAGTCGCTGGCGGCCGGGCAGATTCGGTTCTGGAGCGAGACGCTTGCCGGGGCGCCCGATGTGCTGGAGCTGCCGTCGGATCGGCCGCGCCCGGCGGTGCAGTCGATGCGCAGCGCCGACCGGCATTTCGGGATCGGTGCGGAACTGCACAGGGAGCTGGTGGAACTCGGGGCCGACACCGGCGCCAGCCTGTTCATGGTGGTCCACGCGGCACTGGCGGTGCTGCTCGCCCGGCTCGGCGGCACCGATGACGTGGTGATCGGCACGGCGGTGGCGGGCCGCGGCGAGCAGGCCCTCGATGGCCTCGTCGGCATGTTCGTCAACACGCTCGGCCTGCGGACCGCGGTCGACCCCAATCTCGGTTTCCGGCAGTTCCTTTCGCAGGTCCGGGCGGCCGACCTGGACGCGTTCGGCCATGCCGACGTCCCGTTCGAACGCCTCGTGCAGGTGCTCGATCCCGCCCGGTCGACCGCGCATCATCCGATCTTCCAGGTCTCGCTGTCGCTGCAGAACTTCGTCGAGCCGGTGCTCGAGCTGCCCGGTCTGCTGGTCGAGGCGGAACCGTTCGATCGCGACGCCTCGCAGTTCGATCTGAGTCTCGATCTGCGGGAACGCTTCTCCGGATCGGAGCCCGCGGGCGTGGACGCGGTCCTCACCTTCGCCACCGATCTGTTCGACGACGCCACGGCCGACACCTTCGCGCGCCGGTGGCGTCGGGTGCTGGCCGAGGTCGTCGCGGATCCGGAACAGACCATCGCCGAGATCGGGATTCTCGACGAATCCGAATCCGCCGCACTGGTTCCCGTCTCCGGCCCGCCCGGTGTCGGTGCGGCAACACTGGCGGAGATGCTCGCGACGACAGCGGCAACGCACCCGGATCGCACGGCTTTGATCGCCGACGGCGTCACCCTCAGCTATCGCGACCTCGACGCCCGCTCCCGGCGGCTGGCAACCCTGCTCCGCAAGGCCGGTGCGGGGCCGGAAACCGTTGTCGCCCTGGCCCTCACGCGCGGCGCTGATCTACTCACCGGCCTGTGGGCAGCGGCCCGGGTGGGCGCGGCCTTCCTGCCCGTCGATCCGGCGCACCCGATCGACCGCATCGAGCATATGCTCTTGGATTCCGGTGCGCTGCTGGGGATCACCGTCACCGCGCACCGGCCCCGGCTTCCGGCGGGCGCCCGCTGGCTGGTTCTCGACGATCCGCGGCTGCCCTGGGAACACGCCTCCGGCGATGCACCGTCGCCGGAGATCCGGCCCGACCATGCGGCCTGGATGATCTACACCTCCGGGTCGACCGGAACGCCCAAGGGCGTCAGCGTCACTCATCGCGGCATCGCCGATCTGATTGCGGCACAGCGCGAATCGCTTCAGCTGGACGAGACTGCCCGAGTATTGCAGGTCGCCTCGCCGAGCTTCGACGCGTCGGTATTCGAGGCGCTCATGGCCTTCGGCTCCGGCGGCGCGGCGGTGGTCGCCCCACCCGACGTCTTCGGCGGCGCAGCGCTGGCGGATCTGATCGCGGCCGAGCGCGTCACGCATCTCGTGATCACCCCGTCCGCGCTGGCCACGCTGGACCCCGGCGTGGTGACGAGCGTGCGGGTGCTCGCGGTGGCCGGTGAGGCGATCGGCCCGGAACTGGTGCACCGCTGGGCCCCCGGCCGCGCCCTGGTCAATCTGTACGGCCCCACCGAATTCACCATCTGGGCAACGGGTTCGCGGCCGTTGCGCACGGACACCCCGGTCACCATCGGCACACCGATCCGCGGTGCGGCGGCCCTGGTGCTCGACGACCGCCTGCGCCCCGTTCCCCTCGGGGTGGCCGGTGAGCTGTATCTGGCCGGACCCGCCCTGGCGCGCGGCTACCAGTCCCGCCCCGACCTCACCGCCGCGCGCTTCGTGGCCGACCCCTACGGCGCAACCGCGGGCGAGCGCATGTACCGCACCGGCGACCTGGTCCGCTGGACCGGTTCGATACACGCCCCCGAACTGGAATACCTGGGCCGCACCGACTTCCAGGTCAAGGTCCGCGGCCAGCGCATCGAACTCGGCGAGATCGACGCGGTCCTCGGCGGCGCCCCGGGCGTCGATTTCGCCGTCACCCTCGGCGTCCGAACCCCTGCCGGTTCGACCGCCCTCGCCGCCTACGTGGTGCCCGCGTCATCGCGGAACGACGACGGCATCGTGACGGAGGATTTCGATGTGCGGGCACTGCGCGCGCACGCGGCCGAGATCCTCCCCGGGTACATGGTCCCCTCGGCATTCGTGGTGCTGGATGCCATCCCGCTCGACGCGGTCGGCAAGCTCGATCGGAAAGCGTTGCCGGAGACCGTCTTCGACGATATCGGTACCGAGTACGTCGCGCCGCGCACCCCCACCGAGACGGCGCTGGCCGCCGTCGTCGCCGAGATCCTGGGCCGGGAGCGGGTCGGGGTGCTCGACTCCTTCTTCGCGCTGGGCGGCGACAGCATTCTCGCCATCCAGCTGGTGTCGCGGGCGCGGGTACAGGGCATCACGCTCACGCCGATGCAGGTGTTCGAGCACCGCAGCATCGCCGCCCTGGCCGAGGTCGCCGACGCGGGCGATGCGGTGGCCGTCCTCGAGGAACTGCCCGGTGGCGGGGTCGGCGATATGCCGCTGACACCGATCGTGCGGTACATGGTCGAGCGCGGCGGCGATTTCGACCGATTCGCCCAGACCGCGGTGCTGGAGCTGCCGGTCGGTATCGAGCGTCACCAGCTCGTGGCCACCCTGACCGCCGTCGTCGACCGTCACGACATGCTGCGAGCCCGGCTGTCTCGCGACGAGTGCGGTGAATGGCTCTTGCGCACAGGCGATCCCGGAACCGTCGACGTGGACATGTTGGTCCGCCGGATCGAGTTCGACGCCGACGCCGACACGATCGATTTGCGCGAGTTCGCCGTCACCGCCGTCGATTCCGCCATGCACCGGCTCGACCCGGCGAACGGCGTGGTGCTGCAGTTCGTGTGGCTCGATCCGGTCGGCGCGGCCGGTGCCCGGCACCGCGCCGGACGGCTGATCGTGGTGGCCCACCATCTCGTCGTCGACGGGGTGTCGTGGCGAATCCTGGTGCCGGACTTCATGGCCGCGTGGGCACAGGTATCCGCGGGTGCGGCACCGGTGCTGGCCGCATCCGGGACCTCGCTGCGCCGCTGGGCGCATGCGCTCACCGAGGAGGCACAGCGGGCCGAGCGGATCGCCGAGACCGGCTATTGGCGCCGGGTCAGCGACGGCCACGATCCGCTCGTCGGCCGCCGCGAGCTGGATCCGGCGATCGACCGCGCGGACACCCTGCGCACGGTCGACATCGAACTCCCCGAGCGGGTGACGACCGACCTGCTGACCACCGTTCCGGCACTGTTCGACGGCAGCGTCGAGGACGCGTTGCTGGCCACCTTGGGACTGGCCGTGCGGCGGTGGCGCGAGCACCGCGCCGACTCGCAGAGCGACTCCGTACTGCTCCGGCTGGAGGGCCACGGCAGGCAGCAGGAGATCGTGCCCGGCGCGGACCTCTCCCGCACGGTCGGGTGGTTCACCAGCATGTACCCGATGCGGGTGGAATCGGCGGGCATCGACCTCGCCGACGCTCTCGCCGGTGGGCCCGCCATGGGTGCGGCGATTCGCGCCGTCAAGCAGCAGCGGCTGGCCATCCCGGACAAGGGCATCGGATACGGCCTGCTCCGATATCTGAATCCCGCTGCCGCAGCGCAGTTCCCCGAACGCCTGCCCGGCCGCATCGCCTTCAACTACCTCGGCCGGTACGCCCCCTCCGAGATTCCCGCCGGTCTGGAGGGGCTGGGCTGGCTGCCCACCGACGAATTCGGGGACCTGCACGCCGACGAACATGCCTCGGTGCCGGTGACCGTGGAGATCGACGTGAACGCCGTCGTGGTCGGCGATCGGCTGCAGGCGAGCTTCCGTTTCCCGGAAACCCTACTGCGGCACGACGATATCGCCGTGCTGGCCACGATGTGGTCGGACATGCTCGGTGCGGCGTCGCGATTCGCCGCCACACCGCACGCGCGGCGCGCCGCGTCCGAGGAGGCGGAATACCAAGCGGCACAACGAATCAGCAGGCCCCCGTCCGGGCTGGGCTTGGACGTGCTGCTGCCGATCCGTCCCGAAGGCAGCGCGCCCGCCCTGTTCTGTATCCATCCCTCCTCCGGAATCGCCTGGCCCTACCTGGGATTCGCCGAACACCTGCACCCCGGACGGCCGATCTACGGCCTGCAGGCCCCGGACCTGAGCGGCGAGGCCCCGGCCGGTTCCATCGACGCCTTCGCCGACCGCTATGTCCGCGAGATCCGCCGCATCCAGCCGCAGGGTCCGTATCACGTGCTCGGCTGGTCGTTCGGCGGTCTCATCGCCCATGCGATCGCCGCCCGGCTCGAAGCAGAGGTGGGCGTGCTCGCCCTGCTGGACGCGGATACCGCCGATATCGACGGCGACAGCATCGAACTACTCACCGCCGGTGCGTTCGTCAGCACCTTCGGTTCCGCCTTCGGCATCGACGAGATCCCCGCCACCGCGACCGCGCAGCAGGCGGCGGATCTGATCCGGGAACACATGGGCGGCGTCTCGCTCGTCGATGCCACCACCCTCGAGCGCATGGCGGCCTCCTACAACGCCTCCGCCCGCACGCGCACCGGCTACCGGCGCCCCGTATTCCACGGTGACGTCCTGTATTTCAGCGCGACCGTCGACACCTCCGACATCTTCGGCCCCTCCGGCTGGCGCCCCTTCGTCACCGGCGCCATCACCAACCACGACCTCGATGTCACCCACGACGAGCTGACCGCTCCGCACGTGCTGCCGACCATCGCGCGCGTGCTCGATCATCACCTGGAAGGCTGGCAGTGAATATTTCCGGCGGCGTCCTCGTCGAGGGCATAGAGAAATCCTTCGGCACCGTATCCGCCTTGCGCGGTGTCGATTTCGAGGCCCGCCCGGGCGAGGTGCTGGGTGTGCTCGGCCCGAACGGCGCGGGCAAGACGACGATGGTGAACATCCTGTCGACCCTCATCGCGCCCGATCGGGGCCGCGCCCGCGTCGCCGGATACGACGTGGTGGCCGATCCGGCCGCGGTGCGCCGCTCCATCATGCTCACCGGTCAGTTCGCCGCCCTCGACGACATGCTCAGCGGCACCGAGAATCTCGTGATGTTCGGCCGCCTGATGGGTCTGCGCAAACGCGCCGCGCGCGCCCGCGCCGCCGAGCTGATCGCCGAATTCGACCTCGACGCGGCGGGCGAGCGGCGGGTCGGCACCTACTCCGGCGGCATGCGCCGGCGCATCGACATCGCCTGCGGGCTGGTGGTCCGGCCCGACGTGGTCTTCCTCGACGAGCCGACCACCGGGCTGGATCCGCGCAGCCGCCAAGGGGTGTGGGATCTGGTCTCCGGCTTCCGGAAGGAGGGGATCACGACGCTGCTGACCACGCAGTATCTGGAGGAGGCCGATGCGTTGTGCGACCGCATCATCGTGATCGACCACGGTGTGGTCATCGCGGGCGGCACCGCCGACGAGCTGAAGGCGCGCACCGGCGGCAGCTACTGCGAGGTGGTGCCGTTGAACCCGAAGGACCTGCCCGCCATCGCCGCGGCGCTGGGCGCGCTGCTGCCCGACGCCAATCTCGCGGTGCTGACCGGTGATTCGGACCGCCTCGCCGTCCCGGCGCCGGACGGCACCCAGACCCTGACCGAGGCGCTGCGCCGAATAGACAGTGCCGGTATCGAACTGGTCGATATCGCGCTGCGGCGGCCGTCCCTCGACGATGTCTTCCTGAAGCTCACCGGCCACCTCGCCGACGGCGGGGCCGTCCGATGACCGCGTGGCAGGCGTCGATGCGCGCCGCCCCGATCACGGTGCAGCAGTGGTGGGTTCTGACGACCCGGCTGATCACGCCGTCGGTGAAGACCGGCGAGGTGCTCGCCTCGGTGCTGGCCCCGGCCGCGTTCACCGCGAGCTTCTACCTGCCGCTCGACCGCGTGATGTCGTTCTCCGGCACCGGATTCTCGAGCTATGCCCAGTTCATGATGCCGATCGTGATCCTGCAGGCCGCGGCCTTCACCGCCATCTCCGCCGCCTTCCGGGCCGCCTCCGACGCGGTGTCCGGGCTGGACCGGCGGTTCGGGACCATGCCGATCGGCCAGCTGGTGCCGCTGGCCGCGCGCATGTCCGGCAACATCTTCCGGCTGCTCGTCGCCCTCACCGCGGCCCTCGCCTGCGGCCACGTCATCGGCTTCCGGTTCCATCTCGACGCCGCGCACACCCTCGGTTTCCTGCTGCTGGCGATCCTGATCGGCGTCGCCTTCACGCTCGGAGCGGACGCGATCGGCACCGCCTCGAAGAGTCCGGAGGCCACCACCCAGGCGCTGGTGCTGCCGCCGCTGATCTTCGGCATGCTGTCCACCGGTCTGGCTCCGGCCGCCCAATTCCCGGACTGGATAGAGCCTTTCGTGCGCAATCAACCGATCTCGCAGTTCGCCACCGCATTACGCGCGCTGGCCGGGGACACCCGCGCCGACGTGGGCGAGGCGAGCTGGCCGCTGCTGGGCCCGGCGCTGCTGTGGATCGGCGCGATGGTGCTGGTGGCCGTCGTCTTCGGCATCCGGCTGAGCAGGAGCAAGGCATGACCACATCGATGGGCCACCCCGCGACGTATCGCACCGAGCAAGGGCCGTCACATTTCGTGCGGCACACCTCGATTCAGACGCAGCGCCTGCTGGTGCGCTGGCTGCGCAGCCCGGTCACCCTGCTCGAGACGCTGATCATTCCGTGCCTGCTGCTGTTCATGCTGGATACGGTGATCGGCGGTCAGATCGAGCGCTTCTCGGGGACCGACGCCCTCTACGGCTCGGTGCCGATGGTGGCGATCGTCGGCGCGCTGTCGGGGGCGGTGGCGGGCGGCGTGATGCTCGGCCGCGAACGCGACGCCGGGCTGCTCGCACGGTTCTGGGTGCTGCCCGTGCACCGCGGATCCGGGCTCGCCGCCCGCGTCGTGGCGGAGGGTTGCCGCATCTTCGCGGGCACCGTGATCGTGATCGCCGTGGGTTACGTGCTCGGCTTCCGATTCCAGCAGGGCCCGCTCGCGGCCGTCGTCTTCGTGCTCGTCCCGGTGCTGTTCGGCCTGGCCTTCGCGACCATAGTCACCGCCGTCGCCGTCTTCACGGCGAAAGCCACACTGGTGGAGGGGATTACGATCCTGTCCTCGCTGCTGATGTTCTTCAGCACGGGTTTCGTCCCGCTCCCCGCCTACCCGGGGTGGCTGCAGCCGATAGTCCGCAACCAACCCCTGTCGGTAGCCGTGGACGCCATGAAGGCCCTGTCCCTCGGCGGCCCACTCGCCCACCCCCTCACCCTCACCCTCGCCTGGTCACTGGGCGCCATCGCCTTCTTCACCGTCCCCGCGACCATCGGCTACCGCCGCGCCAGCAGGCGATGAGCGAGTGTCACAGAGGCCGGAACCCCGATCCCCGGGCGCCGGTCCGATTCAGTTCCTCCAGCACGGCGGTGAACTGGCTGGAGACGGTCGGCTCGTGAATCGGGTTTCCCGGTACCGTGCACGGTATTTCGATGTCTTCGAGCGGTGAGATGCCGCCGTTGACCATTCCGACGAGCTCCGCACCGCGCAGCACGGGGCCCCCGGAATCGCCGTGCCCGGCGCAGATCTGGCTGACCGATTGCACCGGGTCGGCATTCCACACCACCCCGCAGGTGAATCCCGTCGTGCGGCCGTTCTTGCACAGGATCTCCCCCGCCGCGGCGGGTGCGCCGATCCCGGTCAGCGTCGAGGGGCCGACCTGGCGCACCGGCGTCACCCGCGCGGGATCGAATTCTATTACGGCCCAATCGTCTTGGGCGTCCTGCACCGCGACGAACCCGAGCGGCCCGGCGTTCGGCATCGCCTCCGACCCCACCAGGACCCCGGCATTCTCGGCGCAATGCCCGGCGGTGATCCCGACGAGCTTGTCCTCGCGGTCGTAACCGATCGCGGTCAGCGTGCACAGCGCCATCCGGTGCGGAACGCTCGTGGTCAGCATGATTCCCGAGCCGCCGCCGAGCACCGGCCCGTCCGCATGGGCCACACCGCCTACCGGTCCGGCCGTCCACGCCAGGGCCGCCACGCCGACCCCCGCGATCCTCGCCGCAATACCGCGCACCATGCCGCTCCCTCCGGGCCTGTCGGTCAGAGACGCACGCCACGCTACGTGCCGATAGCAGGCATACATGACCGACACTCCGGGAGCGCGCGAGCGAACCGGTTCGCGGCCGATCAGGGATGGGCGGAGCGGAACCGCGCCGCTTTGGCCTGGTTCCCGCAGGTCTTCATGCTGCACCACCGGCGGCGGCGACCGCGGGAGGTATCGAGGAAGAACCAGCCGCAGCGGTCGCACCTGCGCACCGGCCGCGGCGGCGGGCTCACCGCCAGCCTGACTCCCGCCAGCGCGAGGACGGTGAGCGCGCCGCGGGCGGAGCGGGCCGCGACGGAACCGTCCGCGTGCACCGAGACCTCGGCGCCGATGCCGCGGCGCGCCGTGTCGAGGAGACCGGCGAGCGCCTGCGCGGGCAGCGAATGCCCGTCGACCTGCGCGTCGAAGATCGCCCACAAGTGCTCGCGCAGCACCCGTGCCCGGCGCAGCGCGGCGTCGTCGAGGGAATCCGCGCGCGAGGGCAGCAGTTCGGCGCGCTGCAGCCAGGACATCAGATCGTCGGCGCCGCCGAGCAGGTCGGCGCCGAGTTCCGGCGTGCGGCGGAAGACGGTGTTCGCGAAGTCGAGGGCGATATCCCCGGCGATGAAATGGCCATCACTCCAGGCGGTGCTCACGCCCGAATACCGTTGCGGTCGAACACATCACCGACGAACTCCACCAGCTGCGCCGCCACCTCGGCCGCATGCGTCTCCAGCAGGCAGTGCCCGGCGTCGTACAGGTGCGCGTCGAGATCGGTCATCTCGCGGTGATAGGCCAGGACCTCGGCGATGTCGAAGTACGGGTCGTGCCGACCCCACAGCACCAGGCACGGCGGCTGAAATTCCCTGTGGTACTTCGCAATATCCGCGAAGCGGGCCACATGGTTGCGGTAGTCGTAGAACAGCTGGAACTGGACATCGATATTGCCGGGCCGCGACAGCCGCTCCCAGTCCAGATGCCACGACTCGCACGGATACAGCTCCTGCAAATCCGGCCGCTGCTCGCCGATGTACTGATCACGAGTTCCCGTGAAGTTCAACCACTCCGGCAGCGCCGCCCGGTTCTCCTCGGTGGGGTCCGCCCAGAACCGCCGCGGCGCATCCCACGCCTCGTGCATGCCCTCCTCGTGCGCGCTGCCGTTCTGCACCACGAGCCCGAGCACGCGTTCGGGATGGCGCGTCGCCATGAAATATCCGACGGGCGTACCGAAGTCGGTCATGTAGAGCACGTACCGCTCCACCCCGAGCTGTTCGACCAACGCCTCGATCACGTTCGACAGGCGCTCGAAGGTGCACTCCTCGAGCGGCGGCACATCCGAGAACCCGAACCCGGGCAGATCCGGCGCAATCGCATAGAACCGCTCCCCGAGAACCGGCAGGACCTCCCGAAACGTGTACGACGAACTGGGATACCCATGCACCAGCACCACGGCGGTACCCCCGGGCCTCCCCGCCTCCCGATACCGCACCCGCCCCCCGTCCACCTCACGAACCAGATGCCTCGTCTTGGCCATACGCATCACAGAACCTCCTTCGGACGTAGACCTCCCTTCAAGAGTAACCCTATTGAGCCGATTTAAAGGTTACCCAGTCGGCACAGGCAATCCGACCCGCATTCCTGGAGCGAGTTGGCGTACAGACCACTCAGCTTTGTGCCGTCAGGTCCTTGCCCAGGTTCGCGGCGGTCTCCTGGAGTAGCGGGATGATGGAGTCCATGTCGAGGCCGGAGACTCGGGCCTGGGGGCCGGAGATCGAAATGGCCGCTCGCGTCGGGGCATTCGGGATCGCTACCGCGAAACACCGGACGCCGATTTCCTGTTCGCCGTCGTCGACCGCGTAGCCCTGGATGCGGATGCGGTCGACCTCCGTGCGCATGACCGACGGGTCGGTGATGGTGTGAGTCGTGCGGGGGCTCATCGAGATTCGGGACAGGATGCGGTCGCTCTCCTCCGGTGCCAAGGTGGCGAGGACCGCCTTGCCGACGGCCGTGCAGTGCAGGTCGACGCGCTGACCGACCTCGGTGAACATGCGCATGGCATGCGGGGAGGGCACCTGGGCGACGTAGACGACCTGATCACCGTCGAGCACCGCCATGTTGGAGGTCTCGCCGGTGAGGTCGCGCAGCCGGGTCAGGTGCGGGCGGGCCGAGGCACCGAGCACCCGACCGGCGGTCTCGCCGAGGCGAATCAGCCTGGGCCCCAAGGAGTATCGGCGCGACGGCTGCTGACGGATGTAGCCGCCGGTGATCAGCGTGCGCAGCAGCCGGTGAATGGTCGGCTGCGGCAGGCCGGACGCCTCGGCGAGCTGCGACAGCGTCGCCTCCCCGCCCGCGTCGGCGACCAACTCCAGCAGCTCGAAGGCGCGATCGACGGACTGCACCCCGCCGGTCCGCGGACTGGCTTCGGTCACGGCAATCCTTCCTTCGAGGGTGGTTGTCCCCACCATCTTCGCAGCCCAGTTCCACCTTACGGAAATCCACATAGCGGAAGTAGGCTTCGATGATACGGAAGAGTAATGCCGTGACCGCGGCTAGATGCCCGCGGCCCCCGCGACCCGCTGCGCCCGGATCCGAAATGCCTGGTGCAGCACGATCGCGGTCAGGCAGCCCGCGCTGATCCCCGAACCCATGATGGTCGCGAGCGGCGCGGGCAGCCCTTCGTAGAACGAGGGCACCACCGTCGGCGTCATGCCGATGAACAGCGACACCCCGACGATCAGCGAGTTGACCGGATCGCCCAGGTCGGCCTTGGCCAGCGTGCGGATGCCACCGGCGGCGACCGTCCCGAACAGCACCAGCCCGGCCCCGCCCAGCACCGGCTTCGGCACCAGCTCGATCAACAACGACAATTGTTTGGCGAACCCCCGCAGGAACCGATGACAGACCAGCACCACCAGCAGCGCGGCACCGGCGATGAGCAGATTCCGCATCGGCACCGGCGCCGAACCGCCCTCCTCCCCGGTGCCACGCACCCAGTTCAGGGTGACGGGCAGCAGCGAGAGGCCGATCAGTAGACCGCGGGCAGCGCGGACCCCGGCGCCGAGGTCTTGGCGATCGCCAGCACCGGCGCCACGGCGGCGAACGAGGCCCCGTTCATCAGCGGCAGCCGTGAGCCGAACCGCCACCAGCCCAGCGACTGCAGCACCGTGGCCAGGCCCGCCGTGAACAGGCTGGCGGTGATGAGCATCGCCTGATCGGTGTGGTTCAGCCCGACGGCGGCCCCGATGATCAGCGGCGGCGCCACCACACCCGCGACCATCGCCGCGATGTGCTGCAGCCCGCCCGCGGCCCCCGGGGGCCCGGGGGGGCGGGGGGGGCCCCCCGCGGCACGGGCACCGACCGTCGTGGACAGCGCGATGGCCGTCGCCGTCACCGCGGCGATCGCGGCGGCACGCACCGCGTTCCCAGGTGTCACTGTGAATCTCCCCATGGCTCAATGCAACAGGGCAATCTACCATCCGCCCGGGGGCTACGCGGCCTCGTCGTAGAGGTGGTCGAAGACGCCCTCGCGCAGGGTGACGGCCCGCAGCCGGGATTCGACCTCCGCCAGCAGGCCGGTGGGAACCGCGGAATCCTGCGATGCGGTCCGGTGCAGGTGATAAAGCCAACCCGAGGCCCGCAGCAACTCGACAATTGCCTGGTCGAAATCGTCTATAGCTTGTTTCAGATCGAGATTGTCCACGAGATTCCTTCACAACACAGAAACCACGACTCTACCCGAGCCCCCGCCACCGGTTCGGTGACCTCGGCCACGGGCGCCGGACATTCAGCGGATGGCCGGATGATCGTCGGCGATTTCCGGGAATCGGTCCCGCAGATTATCCAGGCAGCGCTGCACCTCCCGCAGGTCGCGGCGGAGCCGATGGGATTCGGCGGTGGAACGAGGCGTGCCGCGCCGGGTGCGTGCGATGGCCCGCAGCGCGGTGGTCAGCGATTCGGCCTCCGCGGTGAGCAGGCGAGAGAACTCCCGGGCCTGTTCGACATCGGATCGGTCCTGGCTCGGCGGCCCGCTACCAGGCCGAACGGCCCCGTCGGCGGGCCTCGGGCCGGGCCCGGCACCGGGGGAATCGTCGCGTCGACGGTGCAGGGCCCGGGCATCGTTCATAATTCATGGTTACGCCCGGATGAACAGCCGTCAACCAGAAGCTGTCGCGCGGGCCGCGCGGCGGAGGTGCCCGTCGGCGCGATAGATACCATCATCCCAGCGAATATCGCACCGCCGGACGATATTCCGGTAATGCAATTACGAACGCCGTTCACACACACGATATTCCGCACTTTTCATACCGCACCGGCCGCCGGTGTCTACAGTGGATGTATTTCTCGCACCGCCCATTCGGAAGACGATCCGGCCATGACCGAAGCAACCGAGACGAAGATCGACAATCCATTCGACGCGGGCCGTGCGCGCCGGCTCGATATCGCTCGCACCACACTTCCCACCGACCTCGTCGACAGGTTCGAGCGCGGCATGTTCCGAACCGATGCGCTGGCGGACGCGGTGGTGGAGGACTTCGCCGAGATGGGCCGCGGCCGGTGCTGGCCGCTGCTGGAGCGCGCGCTGCGCGAGCGCCGGGCCGACGTCGCGGGCGCACCGCGGTCCCTGCGGACGCTGCTGGGGCCGCTGCTCGAGCCGCCGCCGTGGTTCGACGCCGAACAGGTCCGCCGCGGCGCCGCGGTGTGGTGGCGGTTCGCGCCCGCCGCCGTGCTGGCGCTGGCCGCGGCGCTGCTGGCGGTCATCGAATTCGGGGATCTCAACAAGCCCCAGGCATTGAACGGCCGCTCGGCGCGGATGAGCGGCCGCCGCTACGAGGAGACCGCCCGATGGCTGATGGCGGCGACGGAGCCGGGCGCGGCCGCGCCGGGCGGCGCCGGATTCGACGCGACCGTCCGGGTCCGGTTCGTGCATGCGATGGTCCGACGACATCTGCGGCGCAGCGGCCGCTGGGACGAGACCGCCTGGGGCGCACCGATTCACGCCAGCGGGCAGTCGGTGGTGAATCTGGCCTTCATGCTCACCCCCTTGGCCACCTACGACGCGCTGCACATGACCCTGACCGACGAGGAGATCGAATCCGTTCGCCGACTGTGGTATTGGCTCGGCTACGTGATGGGGGTACCCGGGGAACTGCTGCCGGTGACCATGGAACACGC
This sequence comes from Nocardia wallacei, assembly GCF_029869545.1. Classification (GTDB taxonomy): domain Bacteria; phylum Actinomycetota; class Actinomycetes; order Mycobacteriales; family Mycobacteriaceae; genus Nocardia; species Nocardia wallacei_A. The sequence goes on from NZ_JARWQD010000069.1 coordinate 20,262, forward strand.
CTGGCAGACCCGCCGCGCCGGGAACCTGATCTTCGCTCCGCCCGACCACGACTCGATCGAATTGGTCCATGCGCTCAAACACGACGGGATTCGTGCCGAACGCCGGTTGCCGAAGCGACTGCAGCCCGCGCTCGCCCCGATACTGCGACCGGCGGTGAGCGGAGCGGTGTGGGGACTCAGCGACGCGATCATCAAGAAAACCCTTGTCACCGACGCGATTACGGCCAAGGGCGGCATGCCCTCGGACTACCCGGGTAGCACCCATATCGCGCTCGCGGCCCTGCGTCCCGCCCTCGCGGTCTGGGAACGGCTGCGCCACCGCGGCACCCTCGGCACCGACCTCGATATCGCGCGCCGCGAGCGCGCCCACGTCGCCCTGGTCCTCTCGTCGATCAAGGCCGTCCCCCACCCCGTCCGCCCCGAGGACGCCGTCACCGAACTCCCGTGAGGTAGGCCGAAGGAGCTACCCCGACCGGTGGGCCGCGTCGTACCACTGATGCGGGATCGACCAGTCCGGCTCCGGTTCGGGTCGCTGTCGCTGCCGATACTCGGCGTGGAATATCTCCGCGGAGCCGCAGGCCATCGCCCCGAGCAGGATGAGTCCGCGCACGACATGGTGCAGCACAACCGACTTCACGATGCTCATCACAACGAACACCTCCTCGCTCGCAACGGTCTGCGCTGCACGGATTCTGACTCGCCGCGCCCGCCGACGTGGTCGATTTCCCGGAATCGATACCCGGCCCGTTCGATAGCGACACGCAACTACTTGACAAATTGTTGGGTTTTTACAACACTCCGATGCAGTATCACAGCGCCACGGGCGAAAACCTCCACATCTGGATCCCGCTCAGCGGGACCGTGCCGACGACGTAAGGGAGCATCCGGAAGTGCCGCACTCGACAACCCGCACCCGTCGCCCCCGGCGACTGCGCTGGACCGGGATCCTGCTCGCGGCCGCGCTGCTGCTGGCGGCATGCGGCATCGGCGAGGACGACTCGCGGGAGCTGCCCGCCGACCTCACCGCCGAGGTCGACCGGATCGTGCGCACCCGCATGGAGGCCGGGATGATCCCCGGCGCCTGGGTCGGCATCGCCGACGCCGATCGCGGCACCTACATGCGCGCCTACGGCCGAGCCGACCTCGGCGCGGACCGGGCCGCCACCACCGGCGACCACTACCGGATCGGCAGCGTGACCAAGACGTTCACCGCGACGGCCGTGCTGCGGCTGGTGGATCAGCAGCGGCTGCGCCTCGACGATCCCCTCGGGCGGTACGTCCCCGGTATCCCCTACGGCGACACCCTCCGCCTCGCCGATCTGCTCGGGATGCGCAGCGGCGTCTACGACTACACCGGCGATCCGGAGTTCGTCGCCGCGGCCGCCGCCGATCCGCCGATGGCCGGGTGGCGGCCCGACGATCCGCTGCGGGTCATCGCGGCGCACCCGGACCAGGCCGAGCCACCGCGCACCGAGACCGTTTACAACAACACGAACTACTTCCTGCTGGGCCGGGTCGTGGAGCAGGTCACCGGACGGCCGATCGCCGCGGTGCTCAACGATCTGGCCGCCGAGCTCGGGCTGGCCGACACGTCCTATCCGGCCGACGATCGGCTGCCGGACCCGGTCGCGCACGGATACGCCTACCAGGGCACCGAGCCCGTGGACGTCACCGACCGCACCCCGCCGATCGCCTACGACGCCGCGGGCGCAATGGTTTCCACGATCTCCGATATGACGAAGTACGCGCGCATGCTCGCCCGCGGCGACCTGCTCAGCCCGCAGGCCCAGCGTGCGCGGGCGCAGTTCACCGAACTCGGCGCCGGTGCATACGGGCTCGGCATGCTCCGCGCGGGCGCCTGGCTCGGCCACAACGGGACGGTCGACGGGTATCGCACCATGGTCGCCCATCTCCCCGACCGCGATGTCAGCATCGCCGTCGCGGTGAATCAGTACTCGACGCCCGATCAGTTCGAGATGGGCGCGGACGAGATCTGGGCCGCCCTCGTCGACGCGCTGTATCCGAAGACCAGGAACGACGGCCCGCCGCCCGCGCCGCCCACGCGGCCCGCGATCCCCGCCGCGCCCGACCTGCAGGCGGGGCTGCGCCGGTCGCTGAGCCCCGCCGTGGCGGACAAGCCGTTCACGGTCGCCGATTCCGCACGCGACCCGCAGCTGATCGACCGGCTCGCCGGTGCTTTCGGCGATTCCGGCGCGACGATCCGGGTGAACAAGGTGACCGATCTGGGCGATTCGATCGTCGCCACCACCACGATGGAGTTCCAGGGCCGCCCGATGCTGGTCAATATCCCCCTCGTCCCGCGCGAGCTGGCCTGGCGCATCCCCACCGACTGGGCCTGCCGTTCCATCCCGGACCCGCGCGCCTCCCCGGCCTGCGGGTGAGCGCGGACGCGTGCGCGCACAGCGGGTCTCATAAGGTCGCATACACTCCTTCGGAAGCGCATCGCCCCGGATTCGCTTAGCGTGGGAATCTCGATGTCGAGAGGGGTCGTGATGCGAGCCGGGATGCTGAGTGTGGCCGAGCTGGTGCGGCAGGTCGAGACGGGGAAGCTGGACACCGTGCTGGTCGCGATGACCGACATGCAGGGCCGGCTGCAGGGAAAGCGTTGTTCGGCGCGGTATTTCGTGGACGAGGTGCTCGAGCATGCGACCGAGGCGTGCAACTATCTGCTCGCCGTCGATGTCGAGATGACCACGGTCGACGGCTACGAGATGTCCTCGTGGGAGACCGGATACGGAGATTTCGTGCTGCGGCCCGACCTCGCGACGCTGCGGCTGGTGCCGTGGCTGCCCGGCACGGCGCTGGTGCTGTGCGACGTCGAGCACGTGGACCCGCCCGGCAAGCCCGTCGCACCGTCCCCGCGGCAGGTGCTGCGGACCCAGCTGGACCGGCTCGCCGAGCACGGCCTGCACGCCTACGTCGGCACCGAACTCGAGTTCATGGTCTTCGACGACACCTACGAGCAGGCATTCCGCGCGGGCTACCGCGACCTGACGCCCGCCAACCAGTACAACGTCGACTACTCCATGCTCGGCACCGCCCGCATCGAACCGCTGCTGCGCCGCATCCGCACCGAGATGTCCGGCGCGGGACTGTATGTCGAGTCGGCGAAGGGGGAATGCAATCCGGGCCAGCACGAGATCGCGTTCCGCTACGACGAGGCGCTGGTGACCTGCGACAACCACAGCATCTACAAGACCGGCGCCAAGGAGATCGCGGCACAGGAGGGCCGCAGCCTCACCTTCATGGCGAAATACAATGAGCGCGAGGGCAATTCGTGCCACATCCATCTCAGCCTGCGCGACGACTCGGGCGCGCCGGTGTTCGCCGGGGGCGATCCCGGCGGCGGGTCGACGCTCATGCGGCACTTCCTGGCCGGACAGCTGGCCTGCCTGCGCGAACTCACCTATCTGCTGGCGCCGAATATCAACTCCTACAAGCGATTCCAGGACGGCAGCTTCGCACCGACCGCCGTCGCGTGGGGCCGCGACAACCGGACCTGCGCGCTGCGGGTGGTCGGGCACGGGCCGTCGCTGCGGATGGAGAACCGGGTCCCGGGCGGCGATGTGAATCCGTATCTCGCCGTGGCGGCCTCGATCGCGGCCGGACTGCACGGCCTCGAGCGGCGGCTGCCGCTGGAACCGGAGCTGCACGGCAATGCCTACCGGTCCGAGCGGCCGCGGGTGCCGCGGACCCTGCGCGAGGCCGCCCGGCTGTTCGGCGACAGCGAGATCGCCGAGGCCGCCTTCGGCGAGGAGGTGGTGCGGCACTACCGCAATGCGGCCCGGGTCGAACTCGACGCCTACGATGCCGCCGTGACCGACTGGGAGCGAATCCGTGGTTTCGAACGACTGTGAGCGGCGGCCGGTCATCGGGCTGCCCACCTACGCCGAGCGCACCCGGTTCGGCCACTGGGATGTCGACAGCGCGGTCCTGCACCGGACCTACATCGATATGGTCGACCGCGCCGGGGGTATCCCGGTGTTGCTGCCGCCCACGGGATCCGCGCGCCCGGAGCTCATCGACCGGCTGGACGGGCTGGTGCTGACCGGCGGCGCCGACCTCGACCCGTCCCGCTACGGCGCCGAACCGCATCCCGCTACGCGCGGAATACGCCCGGACCGAGACGAATTCGAGTTCACGCTGTTCGAGCGGGCCCGCGCCGCGGCGCTGCCGGTGCTGGCCGTGTGCCGCGGGCTGCAACTGGTGAACGCCGCCCTGGGCGGCACACTGCTGCAACATCTTCCGGACGTCGTCGGCCACACCGACCATTCCCGCAGCCCGGGCACGTTCACCGTCACCGCCGTCCGGACGCGCGCGGGCAGCCGGGTCGCCGCGATCGCCGGATCCGAGCTGAAGGCGCACTGCCACCATCACCAGGCGATCGACACCCTCGCGCCCGGCCTCATCGCCTCCGCCCACGCCGCGGACGGCACCATCGAGGCCGTCGAGGCACCCACCGATCCGTTCCTGGTGGGCGTGCAGTGGCATCCGGAGGAGAACGCGGCCGACGTCCGGCTCGTGCGGGCACTGGTCGAGCAGGCGGCAACGTACGGAAGGGAGCGCACCCGGTGACAACGACGCAGGTCGTCAACCCCGCGACCGAGGAGGTCGTGGCCACGGTCGAGGCGGCCCCCCAGGCCCCCCCCCGCGCCCCCCAAACACCCCCAAAACGGGCCCGGCCCCGGGGGGGCCCCCCCGCCCCCCCCCACGGACGCCGCCATCGCACGGGCACAGCGGGCCCTGCCGGGCTGGCGCGCCGTCGCGCCCGGCGATCGCGCGCGCCTGCTGCGCCGCTTCGCCGACGCGGTCGACGCCGACCTCGAACACCTCGCGGCCCTGGAGGTCCGCAATGCGGGCCACACCCTCGGCAATGCGCGCTGGGAGGCGGGCAACGTCCGCGACGTGCTGCATTACAGCGCCGGACTCCCGGAACGACTGCTGGGCAGTCAGATTCCCGTCCCGGGCGGCGTGAACATGACCTTCCACGAACCGCTCGGCGTGGTCGGGATCATCGTGCCGTGGAACTTCCCCATGCCGATCGCGGCCTGGGGTTTCGCGCCCGCGCTCGCCGCCGGGAACACCGTGGTGCTCAAACCGGCCGAGCTCACGCCGTTGACGGCGATGCGGCTCGGTGAGCTGGCGGCGCAGGCGGGCCTGCCGGACGACGTCTTTCAGGTGATCCCCGGCCGGGGATCGGTGGTCGGTGCGCGGTTCGTCACCCATCCCGCGGTGCGCAAGGTGGTCTTCACCGGCTCCACCGAGGTGGGCAGGCAGATCATGGCCGGATGCGCCGAGCAGGTCAAGCGGGTCACGCTCGAATTGGGCGGGAAGAACGCCAATATCGTCTTCGCCGACGCGGATGTGGAGCGGGCCGCCGCCACCGCGCCCTACGGCGTATTCGACAATGCCGGGCAGGACTGCTGCGCCCGATCTCGGATCCTGGTGCAGCGCAGCATCTTCGACCGATTCCTCGAGCTGCTGGAACCGGCCGTCCAGGGCGTGCGGGTCGGCGATCCCGCCGATGCGGCGACCGAGATGGGCCCGCTGATCTCGGCGGCGCATCGCGAGCGGGTCGCCGGATTCCTGGAGCCGTCGACCAAGGTGGCGTTCACCGGCTCCCGTCCCGACGGCCCCGGATTCTGGTTCCCGCCCACGGTGGTGCTGCCCGCGAGCCCCACCGACCGCGTCGTGACCGAGGAGGTGTTCGGCCCGGTGGTGGCGGTGCTGCCGTTCGACGACGAGGCCGACGCCCTGCGCCTGGCCAACGACACCGAGTACGGCCTGTCCGGATCCATCTGGACCTCGGACGTGGGCCGGGCGCTGCGCGTCTCGCGCGGGGTCGAGGCCGGGAACCTGTCGGTGAATTCCCATTCCTCCGTGCGGTATTGGACCCCGTTCGGCGGCTTCAAACAGTCCGGCCTCGGCCGCGAACTCGGCCCGGACGCCGCCCGCGCCTTCACCGAGATCAAGAACGTCTTCATCGCCACCGACTAGACAGAGGAGATACGTTGCAGCGCTTGCAGGATCGAGTCGCCGTCGTCACCGGCGGCGGCAGTGGTATCGGCCTCGCCACGGCACGGCGTTTCGCGCAGGAGGGAGCGAAAGTCGTTGTCGCCGATATCGACGCGACCTCCGGTGAGGCCGCGGCGGCGGAGGTCGGCGGGCTGTACGTGAAGGTAGACGTCACCGACGAGGCCCAGGTGCGGGCGATGTTCCAGGCCGCGGTCGACGCCTACGGCGGCCTGGACATCGCCTTCAACAACGCGGGAATCTCACCGCCGGACGACGATTCGATCCTCACCACCGGCATCGACGCCTGGCAGCGCGTGCAGGAGGTGAATCTGACCTCGGTCTACCTGTGCAGCAAGTACGCCATCGAACACATGCTCGAGCGGGGTAAGGGATCGGTGATCAACACCGCCTCCTTCGTCGCCGTCATGGGCGCGGCCACCTCCCAGATCTCCTACACCGCCTCCAAGGGCGGCGTGCTCGCCATGAGCCGCGAACTCGGAGTCCAGTTCGCCCGCCAGGGCATTCGCGTCAACGCCCTGTGCCCCGGGCCGGTGAACACTCCCCTGCTCCAGGAATTGTTCGCCAAGGATCCCGAGCGTGCCGCGCGCCGCCTGGTCCACGTTCCGCTCGGCCGATTCGCCGAGGCCGAGGAGATCGCCGCCGCCGTGGCCTTTCTCGCCAGCGACGATTCCTCGTTCATCACCGCATCCCAGTTCCTGGTCGACGGCGGAATCTCCGGGGCGTACGTGACGCCGCTGTGAGCTCTCGGTCGATGGTGCGGGTGGGGCCGGTGAACCAGCGGCGGGCCGAGGCGAACCACCACACGGCGATCGCGCCGACCACGCCGACCAGGGTCAGCGGCGCGTAATTGACCGAGGTCCAGGTGAATTCGTCGTTCCACGGATAGCCGCGATCGTCCATGGGCAGGATGAACAGGAGGCTGATCCCGACGATCCAGAGCAGCGCGACGATCCCGATCGGGCGATACCAGGAGCCGAGCGTCCACGGGCCGGTCCGGAATCTGCTGCCGTGTAATTGCCGCAGCAGCACCGGAATTCCGTAGGCGATGTAGAGCCCGATGGTGGCGACGGAGGTGGCGGCGGCGTAGGCGGTCGGGGCATTGGCCGCGGGCACCAGCATCGACGGGATCAGCAGCACGAAGGCGAAGACCGAGATGAACAGCACGGCGTTGACCGGCACCTTGCGCGCCGAAAGCCGCGACCACAGCGCCGATCCCGGCACCGCGCGGTCGCGGGCGAAGGCGAACAGCATCCGGGAGGCGGAGGTGACCGAGGCGTAGCCGCAGAACAGTTGCGCGACCGCGGCGATGACCAGCAGCAGCCCGGACCAGAAGGAGTTCAGCGAGTTCTCCAGGATGTAGATGACCGGGTAGCCGCTGTTCTTCTCCGGATCCAGCGCGTCGTCGAGGTTCGGAATCGCGAACGTCACCGCGAGAATCAGCAGATATCCGGCGACGGCCGAGACGACGACGGTGTTGACGATGCCCTTCGCCGCCATCCGGGAGGCATCGTGGGTCTCCTCGGACATGTGCGCCGAGGCGTCGTACCCGGTGAAGGTGTACTGCGCGTGCAGCAGGCCGAGCAGGAAACTGAAGGCCACGCCGCCGAATCCGACGGCGCTGTTGTCGACGGTCTCGGTGAACACGAAACCGACGCTCTGGTGGTGTTCCGCGCCGATCCCGAGCACCAGCACGAAGATCGCGACGCCGCCCACGTGCCACCACGCCGACACGTTGTTGATCATCGCGGACAGGTGCGGTCCGATGGCGTTGAGCACCGCGTGCAGAACGAGAATGGCCGCGAAGACCAGGAAGATCGCCGTGCGGTCGGTGCCGATATCGATGCCGATGACATTCAGCACCACGGTGGTGAAAATGGCCGCGCCGTAATCGATGGAGGCGGTGACGGCGATCTGGCCGATCAGGTTGAACCAGCCGGTGAACCAGCCCCAGACCGGGCCGCCCAGCTCCGACGCCCACCAGTACAGGCCGCCGGAAGTCGGGTAGGCCGAGGCCAATTCGGCCATCGCGAGCCCGACGAACAACACCATGACCGACACCAGCGGCCAGCCCCACGCCATGGTGATGGGCCCGCCGTTGGACAGCCCGATGCCGTAGCTGGCCAGCCCGCCGGTCAGGATCGAGACGATGGTGAAACTGATGGCGAAGTTGGAGAACCCGGACCAGGATCGGGCCAGTTCCTGCTTGTAGCCGAGTTCGGCGAGGCGGCGTTCGTCGTCGGACGGGGGTGACTGGGTCTCGCTCATAGATGCTCCCGCGTGAAAACGCCGCCCTCACACGGCGTTTGCCAGGTGCTCATTGTGGAGTAAACCCCCATCGACCGCAGCGCAACGCGAAAACCGGGCGGGCCGTAACCGGACGGTCATGCCGAGTTCGCCCCCGCCTCATACCCTCCTATGCGTACGACCAGTTTCGAATGATCGGATGACGCATGCGAGGCTTCTCCGCCGCCATCGGTGCGATGGCGTCCGCGATTGTCGTGACGGCCCTGGTGATTCCGGGGACGGCCGCCGCCGAGCCGCCGGGGATACCGACCGCCGATGCCGCGCGGGGCATGCTCGACGCGCTCACGGTGGCCGACGAGGGGTCCATGAGCGGCTACTCGCGGGAGAAGTTCCCGCACTGGAGCACGGTGTCGGGCGCGTGCACGACCCGGGAGACCGTGCTGCAGCGAGACGGCAGCGGCGTCGAGGTCGACGCGCGGTGCCGTCCCACGGCGGGCAGCTGGCGCTCGCCCTACGACGACAAAACCGTGTCCGAGCCGGGCGATGTCGACATCGATCATGTTGTCGCCCTGGCCGAGGCGTGGGGGGGGGGGGGCCCCCCCCGGGGGGCCCCGCCCCCCCCCCCCGGAGGCCACCCCCCCGGCCGACCGCCCATTATAGCGGGGAGCCCCGCCGCCGCGAACAGGATCAATCCCGGTGGGAGCAGGGCGATCACGCAGTAGCCGACGATGATCAACGGCCACGCCGGCGGTAGCGGGTCGCGCGCGGACAGC
>NZ_JARWQD010000070.1 GCF_029869545.1 Nocardia wallacei
GTCGGCGAACCACCGCGCGAACGGTGCGTCGTCCCAGTCCAGGACACGGGTGAAAGGCTGATGCCAATACAGCCGCCGGGCCTGCTCCGCCCAGAACGCATCCCGGTCGGCAGCGGCCCGGTCGTAGAGAGACGCATCAGCATTGGCAGCAGCAGCGAACTCCGCGGACGGCGGATGGGCCGCCGAGACGGATTCCACTGCCGCGGAACCGAAGTCGTTGCTCTCACGGTCGATGGCTGTGCCGGGCACGTCGAACTCCTATCCCAGACTGATTGTGTAGCAAGCGAATGCGGGCTTCAGGTGGTCGTGGTCAGTGCGCGACGGCCTGCTCCGCGCCCACCCCGGTGAGCGATCGGACCTCCATCTCGGCGGCCTTGCCCGGATCGTCGTCACGGCCGAGCAGGGTGCCGACGATGCCGAGTGCGAATGCCAGTGGGATGGACACGATTCCGGGATTCGACAGCGGGAACCAGTCGAAATCGGCGCCCGGGATCATGGCGGAGGCCGAGCCCGACACCGCGGGAGAGAACACGATCAGCACGATGGTCGAGATCAGTCCGCCATACATGCTCCACAGCGCGCCGGTGGTGTTGAACCGCCGCCAGAACAGCGAGTAGAGGATGGTCGGCAGGTTCGCCGCCGCGGCCACCGCGAAGGCGAGCGCGACCAGGAACGCGATGTTCTGACCGTTGGCGAGGATGCCTAGCCCGATGGCGAGCACGCCGATCACGACCGCGGTGATCCGCGACACCCGGACCTGTTTGGCCTCGTCGACCTTGCCGCGCTTGATGACTCCGGCATAGATGTCGTGCGCGAACGATGTCGCGGCGGTGATCGTCAGACCGGCGACGACCGCGAGAATGGTGGCGAACGCGACCGCGGAGATGACGCCGAGCAGGACCACCCCGCCGAGTTCGAACGCGAGCAAGGGAGCCGCGGAGTTCTGCCCACCGGCCGCGCCCAGGATCCGGTCGGGTCCGACGATGGCCGCGGCACCGTAGCCGAGCACCAGGGTGAACAGGTAGAACGCGCCGATCAGCCCGATCGCCCACACGACCGATCGGCGCGCCTCCTTCGCGGTCGGCACGGTGTAGAACCGCATCAGCACGTGCGGCAGACCCGCCGTGCCCAGAACCAGTGCCAGACCGAGAGATACGAAGTTCAGCTTGGAGGTGGCGCTGCCGCCGTACTGCGCGCCGGGTGCGAGCACATCCCGGGCGGCGACCGCCTTGTTCGCGGAACCGGAGATCGACTCCTGCGCGGAGCGCAGGATGCCGGAGACGTCGAAGCCGAACCGGGTGAGCACCATGACGGTCATCAGCGCCGCACCGGCGATCAGCAGCACCGCCTTGATGATCTGCACCCAGGTGGTGCCCTTCATGCCGCCGATCAGTACATAGGCGATCATGAGCACGCCGACCACGGCGATCACGACGGATTGCCCGGTCTTGCTGGAGATGTCGAGCAGCAGGGCGACCAGGCCGCCCGCGCCCGCCATCTGAGCGAGCAGATAGAACAGCGACACCGCGAGCGTCGTCAGTGCCGCGGCGGTGCGAACCGGCCCCTGCTTCAGCCGGAAGCTCAAGACATCGGCCATGGTGAATTTGCCCGTGTTCCTGAGCATTTCGGCGACCAGCAGCAGCGCGACCAGCCATGCCACCAGGAATCCGATCGAGTACAGGAACCCGTCGTACCCGTACACCGCGATCGCCCCGGCGATGCCGAGAAAGCTTGCGGCGGAAAGATAATCGCCCGCGATGGCGATGCCGTTCTGCGGGCCGGAGAAGCCGCGCCCGCCGGTGAAGTAGTCGGCGGCGGTGCGGGTGTTGCGGCTGGCCCGGATCACCACGACCATGGTGACCGCGACGAACGCGCAGAAGATCGCGATATTCGCGGCCGGGTTGCCCACCGCGGCGGCAGCGGCGTAGTTCTGGTTCACGCCTGCTCTCCTTCGAGCTGCTCGCGGATGGCGGCCGCGCGCGGGTCGAGCTGGTTTCCGGCGAACCGGACGTACAGCCCGGTGATCGCGAAGGTCGAGACGAACTGGGCCAGCCCGAGCAGTAATCCGGTATTGATATCACCGAATACCTCGGTGGCCATGAAGTCGTGGGCGTAGGCGCCGAGCAGCACGTAGACCAGATACCAGAGCAGGAACAGCACGGTCATCGGGAAAACGAAGCGCCGCAACCGGTTTCGAAGTTCCTTGAATTCCGGGCTGTCCTGCACGGCCTGGAACTCCGCGGGGGTCGGTGTCCGCCGCGGCGCCGCGGCGGCAGTATCGACGTCGGTCATCGGGCGTCCTAGCGTGTGATGAGCGTTACCTGTGCGTCGACGCTAACGAGCGACGAGATCGACTACAGCACTGTGGCGGTGGTCACTCGGTGAAGCGGGCCGATCCTGCGGTGAGCGGTCGATCCACCGCGGCGAACGGTCGCGGGGGACCGATCCTTCACCGCGGGCGAAGCGCCCGCTCCCGATCGATCCCCATGCCGAGGCGTTCGGGTGCGTGCATCCGCACGAAGATTCGTCCGACCACGCCCGCATCCTGCCCCCGCGTCGCCAGGCTCACCAGGATCATCGTCGCGAAGGCCAGCGGCACGGTGACCGCCGCCGGATACCCGATCACGGCCGCGGGCCAGCCACCGGCGACCTCGGACGAGAGGCCGCCCGCCACGGAGACCGCAGTGGCGCCGCCCGCCGCGAGACCTCCGACGATCAGCCCCGCCATCGCACCCGCCGCGGTGAGCCGGCGCCACCAGATGCCGAGGGCCAGCAGCGGGCACAGCGTCGAGGCGGCCACCGAGAAGGCCAGCCCCACCGTGCGGGACAGGTCCAGCGAGGCGACGACCACGGACAATGCGAGCGGTACGGCCGCGCCGCCCAGCGCGGCCAGCCGGAAATCGCGGACCCGCCCGCGCAGCACATCGGTGCTGAGCACCCCGGCGATGCTGACCAGCAGGCCCGACGAGGTGGACAGGAACGCGGCCATCGCACCGGCCGCGACCAGCGCCGCCAGCAACTGCCCCGGCAGACTCGACAGCACCGCCCCCGGCAGCAGCACCACCGCCGCGTCGGAGGTCCCGGTGATCAGCAGTTGCGGCACGTACAGCCGCGCGAACACTCCCAGCAGGACGGGGAACAGGTAGAAGACACCCACCAGCCCGATGACCGCGACGGCGGTGTTGCGGGCGCTGCGGCCGTCGGGGTTGGTGTAGAAGCGCACCAGCACGTGCGGCAGGCCCATCGTTCCGAGGAAGGTCGCGACCATGAGCGAATACACTTGGTACAGAGCGTACTTCCCGCCGAACCCGCGCCCCGGCTCGAGCCAGGTGGCGCCGTCGGCGGGTGCACCCGCGACCACCGGAACGGCGCCGCCCGCGTCCACCGCGAGCCGGGTCCCGGCGGCGAACTCGTGCGTTCCCGCGTCGAGTCGCACCGGGCCGTCCACCGCGCGGCCGTCGAGCGTTCCGCTGACCGAGAAGGTCTGGGCCGCCTCGATCTGCACCACGACGTCGGTGGTGATGTCCACCGTGGTGCGTTCGGTGACCACCGGCGGCGCCGGCGCGCCGAGCGGGCGGTCGTCGGCGAAGAAATGCCCGAGCAGCACCAGCGCGGGCAGCGCCACCGCGGTCAGCTTGAGCCAGTACTGGAACGCCTGCACGAGGGTGATCGACCGCATCCCGCCGCCCGCGACGTTGGCGGCGACGATCGCCGCCACCGCCACCGCACCCACCCAGCCGGGCACGCCCAGCAGGATGCGCAGTGTCAGTCCCGCGCCCTGGAACTGCGGAATCAGATAGACGGCGCAGATGAGCACCACCACGAGCGCGGCCAGCCTGCGCAAGCGCACCGAGCCGAGCCGGAATTCGGCGAAGTCGGGCACCGTGTAGGCGCCGGAACGCCGCAGCGGCGCGGCCACGAACAGCAGCAGGGCGAGATATCCGGCGGTGAACCCGACCGGGTACCACAGGGCGTCGGCGCCGAACTTCGCGATCAGGCCCGCGACACCGAGAAACGAAGCGGCCGAAAGATATTCGCCGGAGATCGCCGCCGCGTTCCAGCGCGGGCCGACACTGCGCGAGGCCACCAGGAAGTCGGAGGTGGTGCGGGCCAGCCGCACCCCGTAGGCGCCGATCGCCACCGTCGCCACCGCCGCCACGATCAGCGCGGCCACGGTGAGCACCGGCGTGGCCGTGTTCACCGGATTCCGCCGTCCGGGTCCACGGCACTGCGTCCGGTCAGCGTGCGAGCGCTGCCCGCTCCGATGCCGCGGCCCACGTCAGTCCTCCGTCAGGTCCAGGAAGTCGTTCTCGTTGCGCTCGGCCAGGCGGATGAACAGCCTGCCGACGGCGAACAGCAGGGGGCACGCCATGCCGCCGAGCAGCAACCACGGCAGCCGGATACCGAGCACGGCCGCCGACGCCACGGCATCGATGGTGAACAGCGCGGGCAGCACACCCAGCACCGCCACGGCGATCAGGCCCATCCGCAACGCCAGACCCAGCTGGGCGCGGATGAGCCCGCCGATGAGCGCGGCCCCGATCTCGGTGTGCTCGGCGACCTCGACCCGGGTGTGCACCCGGCGCGCGCCCCGGCGGTCGGCGAGGACCACCCGGCGGCGCACCGGTCGGCGCTGCGGTCCGGTCACCGGTGCGTCCAGGTCTGTCGCGGCCCGTGCACCAGGCGCTGCTTGAGTTCCCGGGCCTGGCGCCGGCTGACGGGCAGCTCCACGGCGGCCGAATCGCCGTCGGCCCGCAGGCATACGAGCGTGGCGTTGCCGACCGTCCGCAGTCCCGTCACCAGCCGTAAGGCCACCAGATATGACCGGTGCACCCGGAGGAACCCGGCCTCGCGCCACCGGGATTCCAGCGCCGACAAGGGGATTCGAACCAGATGCGAGCCCGTCCGGGTATGCAGGCGCGCGTAGTCGCCGTCCGCCTCGACCCAGCCCACCTGCGACCGGTGCACCATCGTCGTCACTCCGCCGAGTTCGACGGGGATCACCTCGTCCGCGTCGTCGCGCACCGGCGACGGTGCACCGGATGCCGCGACGATCCGGCGTACCGCCTCGGAAAGCCGCTGTCGGCGTAGGGGTTTCAGCAGGTAATCCACCGCGCCGAGATCGAATGCCGAGACGGCGCGGTCGTCGTGTGCGGTCACGAACACCACGGCGGGGGGAACGGCGAACTCCGACAGGATTCCGGCCAGCTCGATACCGTCCAATCCGGGCATGTTGATGTCCAGGAACACCGCGTCGATATCGTGCGCGCGCAGCAGCCGCAGGGCGGTCGTCGCATCGCTCGCACCGTACAGCTCGCCGATCTCGGGTTGCTCGCGCAGCAGATAGACCAACTCGTCGAGAGCCGGTTTCTCGTCATCCACCGCGAGCACGCGCAGCGCGCCACCCGCCGTACCGATGTCCTGTGTCACAACGAGCACATCCTAAGCCGAGGCCGATCAGGCCCGGATCCCCGCGCGAAATTTGGGGACGCGCAGGCTGACCTTGGTGCCCGCACCCGGGGCGGTGTCGACGATGAGCCCGTAGTCGTTGCCGAAGGCGGCGCGCAGCCGGTCGTCGACGTTGGCCAGCCCGACGTGTGCGGATTCGCGCGATCCCGTCGTGTGGACCGCGTCGAGAACCCCCGACCGCAGCAGGTCGGGATCCATGCCCACGCCGTCGTCCTCGACACTGATCACGCAGTCGGTGCCCGCGTCGGCCGCGACGATGCTGACGGTGCCGCCGCCGGTCCGCTCCCGCAGGCCGTGCCGGACCGCGTTCTCCACCAGGGGCTGCAAGGTGAGGAAGGGCAGCGCCACGCCGAGGGTCTCGGGCGCGATCTGCAGCCGCACCTGCAGCGCGTCGCCGAAGCGGGCCTGCTCCAGCGCGAGATACCGTTCGATATTGCCCAATTCGTCGGCCAGCACCGTGAACTCACCGGCCGCCCGGAACGAGTAGCGGGTGAAATCGGCGAATTCGAGGATGAGGTCGCGGGCGCGGTCCGGGTCGGTGCGCACGAACGACGCGATCGTGTTGAGTGCGTTGTAGATGAAGTGCGGGCTGATCTGCGCGCGCAAGGCCCGCACCTCCGCGCGATCCAGCCGTGCCCGCGACGCATCGAGTTCCGCCAGTTCGAGCTGGCCGCAGGCGTACCGCACCACGTCGGCCACCGCGCCCAGCTGACCCGGCCCCGGCTTTCCGGCCGTCACCACGCCCAGCACGCCCGCGACGCCCGTGCTCTCGATGACCAGCGGTTGCGCGATCACGGTCCGGCCCGCGTGCTCGCCCGCGTCGGGACTCGTGACCAGCACCGCCCGTTCGCCGCCGACAGCCCGCTCCGCCGCGTCGGCGAACGTGGCCCGCAGGTCGGCGTGCGATCCGTCCCACGCCAGCAGGGCACCGGCCGCATCGGTGATGCCCAGCGCGTCGGCCCCCGTGAGCGCCCGCAGGAACGGCGCGGCCTCGCGCGCCGCCTCCTCGGTCAGTCCCCGGCGCAACGGGACAGCGGCCTGCGAGGCGGTGTGCAGCGCCACGTGCACGGCGCGCTCCGCCGGTGTCGTCACCACCCGCCGCGTCCGCAACCACAACAGTCCCCCGCCGACAACCAGCGCCGCCGCCACGACCAGCATCACGACAGCGGCCGTCATCGACTCCCCCGGCCCCGTGGCTGCGATCGCATCTGCCGATTATCGCGCTCGAATCATGCGGGCGATGCCGTCGGACGCGATCACGCTGGCCCACCGAGTCCGGAGGAACGCCGCGCCGGGCCTGGCGCTACCAGGCGCCGACCTCTCTAAGTTATCGCGAGTTCCCAATCAAGATCCTTCGCTCCAGCTGGCTTCGATGAGCTATTGATCAACCATATCGGCCGCATCGTGAATCTCGCGAAAGCCCGGACGCCACCCCTATAGGGGTGTTAAGTTACTCACAATTCTCGCTTGCATCGTGGCGGCGGGACTCGATAGGAGTAGCGACATGGATGGATTCAACAGGCGGCACGTGTTGAAGGCCGGAGGGTTGCTGGGGGCCGTTGGGGCACTGGCGGTGACATCGCCCGCCCGGGCACAGCCGTGGGACTGGTCACCGGAGGGTTCGGTGGCGGGTAGCGGCCCCGGAGCCGACCCGATGGGGGTGTGGGACCCCGAATCCGACCGACTGGTGGCGTCGGTGCTCGATCGGGGCGACGCGCCCCGGGTCAACGACCTGCTGAAAACCTGGACCAAGAACAGTCAGCCCCTGCCCGCCGGACTCCCGGCGGACGTGCGCGACTTCGTGGAGTCCGCCAGGCAGCTTCCGCCGTGGACCGATCGCGCCAAACTGGCCGCCGCGGTGGAGTTCAACGAGAAGCGGGGCACCTACCTGGGCATTCTCTACGCGATGGCCAGCGGCATGATGAGCACGGTCATCCCGAAGGAGGCACGGGCGGTCTACTACTCCAAGGGCGGCCACGATCTGAAGGACCGCATCGCCAAGACCGCGAAACTCGGCTACGACATCGGAACCCCGAACGCCTACGCCCCCGACGGCGAGATGATCGTGACCTGCGTGAAAACCAGGCTGGCGCATTCCGGGGTGCGCCACCTGCTGCCCTCGTCACCGCACTGGTCCTACATCGCCGACGAGGACGTCCCTATCAGCCAGCACGACATGATGGTCACCTGGCACAGCCTGTCCACCACCATCATGCGGAACCTGACCGCGTGGAGGGTGCCCATTCCGACCGCGGAATCCGAAGGCTACCTCCACATTTGGCAGCTGTGCGCGCACCTGCTCGGCATCCGGGACGAATACATCCCCAACTCGTGGACCGAGGCCGACGCGCAGGCCACACAGGTCCTGGATCCGGTGCTGGCGCCCACCCCGGAGGGTGTCAACCTGGCCGACCGGCTCCTGCGCCTGGGCGCGAACCTCGACCTCACCCTGCTCAGCAAGCCCATCCTGGGCGCCTTCACCCGCTTCGTACTCGGCGACAAGATCGCCGACTGGCTCGCCATACCCAGGGAACCGGTGTGGAGCCCGCTGCTGCAGGTGAGCTGGGGGCCGTTCATCGCCGTGCGCGAGGGCGTGCTCGGCGCCGTCCCACCCGCCCAGGAAGCCTATTGGCTGTTCGACGAATTCCTGCGCCAGTTCACCCTCTACTACGCGGCCGAACTGCGCATGCCGATCAGCATCCAGATCCCGCTGATGAACCGCAATATGAGCGAACCACCGCGCTGAGGGCCGTCCATCCCGCGTACCACCTCACGGTCGCCGGTTCGTGCGGGCGAACTGCCCGGGGGTCTGCCCGTTGCGATCGCGGAATGCCGCGGTGAACGCCGAGGTGCTGGCATAGCCGAGCCGACCGGCGACCGTGTCGATGGTGAAGCCCGCGGCCAGCAGGTCCTTGGCCAGGGCGCAGGTCGTCTCGCACACCAGATCGCGAAATGTGGTGCCCTCCTCGGCGAGTCGCCGGCGCAGGGTGCGGACGCTCATGTGCAGCTCGGCGGCGATCGTCGCCTGATCCAGGACCCGGCCGTGGCGCAGCAGCAGGGCGCGCACCTGTCCCGACAGGCCGATCCGGGCGCGGCGGCGTTCGATCGTCTCGGCGCACAGCCGCTCGTACTGCCGCCGCAGGATCGTATTCGCCTGCGGCATCGGGCGATCCAGGTCGGACGCGTTCAGGATCAGCACGGTGGCGGGCTTGCCGAAGACGATGGTTCTGATGCCCAGCAGCGTCCCGACCGCCTCGTAGACCGGCGCGTAGGGCAGCGATACCTCCAGGCGCTGGACGGGGACGTCCCAGTTCAGCAGTTCCCGCTGCACCGTGCGCAGCAGTGCCAGGTCCCGCTCGAGCGCGAACCGGCGCACCGGGGCGGGCACGGCGGACTCGTCCAGTGTCACCAGCACCTGCGAGCCCGAGTCGATGACCGACACGCGGGTGTAGGCGAAGGACAGCTCGGAGTAGCGCGCCCAGAGCCCGGCCATCTCCCGCACCGTGGCACAGCTGCTCAGCGCGATGCCCAGGTGGCCCAGCATCGACAGGTGGATCGCGATGCCCGCCAGCAGGCCCAGGCCCGCCTCGTCTCCGGCCGCGGTGAGGATGTTCTGCGCGATCAGGAATTCCTGGGCCAGGTCGATCTCGGCGTCGACGTCGTCCAGATCGCTGTCCCCCAATCCGGTGCCCGCCAGTGCCGCGGATCTGGACATCGGTCGGTTATCGGCCAGCTCCAGCAGTACCGCGGCGCTGTGTACCGAGCGCACACACCATGAGTCGTCGGGCATGCCGCCGATGATCGCTGATAGCGGGTTATCTTCGGCGCGGTTGGGCAATTATTCAGCTATCAATGGGCGGTTCGGGCGTGTCGATCGGGCTTCCCGGCACCGGCGGTTGGCCGATTTCCGCAGGGGCGTGGCCGCCGCCGGTTCCGGTCAACAGATATCGGCCTCGATATCGGCGGGGAGCACCTGTTCGGTCAGCAGGCGGCGTACCCGCGCGTGCCGATCGGTGGAGTCTAGCCAGGAGCGCAGGATCCGCCAGCCGTGGTAATAGCCGAGCACGTACACGCCCATGCCGGGAGCCCGCAGCGACTGGAGCATCGCGGCCACCTCGCCCTCGTCGTAGAGCGCCCAGCGCATGAGATACGCCGCCAACTCGGCGTCGGGGCGGCCCTCGGCCGCCAGCAGAGCCGCATTGCCCCAGACACCCCACAGCGTGTTCTTGACGTCGTGGATGGTGGCGAAATCGCTGTAGTCGCGCGGAATACCTTCGGCGGCAAGGATATTCGTTGTCAGCCACTCCTGCGCCTCGGCACCCGGGAAGATGACCGATTCGGCGTGCAGGCCCAGGCCCTCGCCGAGGGCGAAGGCCGGAGACAGCATGAACCGCACCTGTTGTTCGCGGCGGCCCTGCCCGTCCACGAGATGGATCTCCTTCAGCATCGACTCGGCGATGTGCCCCGGATGACATTCGTGCGCAACCAGATACAGCAGGTCCGCCAGGTTGAACGGGATGCTCGTATTGACGTGTAGGGTCGACCTCAGCCCGCCGTCGTAGGCCCCGGCACCCCAGAAGTGCGTGCCCGACACCAGGCGGCAACCGACGACCTCGTTCGCGGGCAACGAGACGACGGTGGCATCGGTGCGGGCGCGGCATTCGGCGATCGCCTTGTCCAGGATCGCCGGAAGCCGCCGCTGCACACGGTCCGCGGCCAGCGTGTGCGCCGCCTGCCAGGCATGCAGCCGCTCGGCGAGCGCGCCGCGCCCGGTCGGCAACGCGGTGTCGAGCCGCTCGTGCGCGTGCTCGAACTGCGACTCCGGCACCCAGCCCGCGGCCATTCCCAGGCATTCGCGCGCGTAGTCGGGCAGCGCGAACTCCGCGCCGCCGTGCCGTCGCGCCACCGCGCGCATGGCCCGCAGCTGCGCCGCCACATAACGCGAGCGACGCGGATCGAAGGGCAGCTCGTCCAGCAGCCGGTCGGCGTCGTCCGCCAGGCGTCCTGCCGGGACCGGTTCCTCGGTGGCGACCTGCCGACTCCACTCCGTCGGCCCCTGGTAGACGAGCACGGTCCCCCCGGCGCCGCGGGTCACTTCCCGATCGAGCCGCAGGGCCAGCAGTGCGTAGTCACGCAGCCATTCCTCTTCGTTCATCGCCGAGGTCTCCTTCCTCACTCCGGGCTTCCGGCGAGCCGACACCGCTAAGCTAGCCGTACGATTTTCCGTACAGTGCACGGAAGGAGCAGGACCGATGCCCCGGCCGTCCCGAGCCCTCTGGCTGCGCGACCAGCCCGACCGCAAGCCCCGGCTGTCCCGGGAACGGATCGTCGCGGCCGCGGTGGAGCTGCTGGACGCCGAGGGCGTGGACGGATTCTCCATGCGCCGCTTGGCCGCCCGCCTGAACGCGGGCACGATGTCGCTCTACTCCTACGTCGACACCAGAGACGACGTGCTCGACCTGGCCGTGGACGCCGCGATCGCCGAGATCGACCCGGATGCCCCCGACACCCCGGACTCCTGGCGTGCCTACCTCGCCGAGCAGCTGTCACAGAGCCGGGCGGTCATGCGCCGCCATCCCTGGATCCTCACCCTGACCGCCGACCGCCCGCTGCTCGGCCCGCACGCGCTCGCGCGGTCCGAGCGCTTCTACGCCACCGTCGCGCGGACCGGGCTCCGCGGACCGGCGCTGCTGGCCGCGGTGGGCGCGCTGAGTTCCTACGTCAACGGATTCGTCGCTTCCGAGAACGTCTGGCGCGCAACGGTTCGCGACGCCGACGACGAGACCGAGCTGCGCCGCGACGCCCAGTCCCATATCGACAGCCAGGCCGATCGCTATCCGACGCTGTCCGCCCACGCGCAGCTCGAATTCTCCGATTTCGACGCGTCGTTCGCCCTCGGACTGAAGATCGTCCTGGACGGTATCGAGGCCCAGCTCCCCGGCGACTGACCAACACGATGCGCACCCGGCCGCATCCGATGGGGGCACCCTTCCCGGGACCGGTCCCGCGCGCCCCTGCCTACTCTCGGCCGCGCAGTGCCCGCGAGGCGAAATCCCAGAGGAGATCTCATGATGCGAATCCGTACCGCGATGGCGTATTCCCTTGCCGCAGTGGCGTTCTGGTCCGCGGCGGCGACCGGCGTGGCGGCAGCGAACGGCCTGGCGGTCGAACCGCCGCCACGCGATCCCGCCACACTGATCGCACCGGTCCCCATAGCCGGAGCCGGAGATATCGCGTCCGGCTCGGGCAATCGCCAGGGCTTCGACCCCGGCCCGTACCCGAACCTCGAGGAATGCGAGCGAGCCCGGGCCCGCTACTACGACCCGTCCCAGCTCGAATGCGTCCCGGTCCGCGGCAATCGCTGATCCTTCGATCGGTCCCCGGCCGGGCGCCCGGGGGCGGCGCCGCCCCCGAAAAAGCACCGGGCCACCGGCAATTCGGTCGCGGCGCCCCCCCCCCAAGCCGCCCGGGCCCGCGCAAACCGCTCACCCTCCGCGCGCCCCCCGCCGGGGCGCGGGGCCCCGTCGCAGCACCGGAAATCGCTCCGGGACACCGGAAATGCGGTCGCGTCGCACCCCGACGAGCCGCCGATCAGCGCACTCGCCGATCCGAGTCGGACCTCTCGTTGGCCCGCTCTGCCGCCCGATGGCGGGCCCTGAGCCACGCACCGGCGTAGGCTCCGGCCTCGCGTTCGGAATCCCAGCGCGGCTGGGCCGCGACCATGTCGGCGTCGGCGACCGGGGTGATGAGCCGGAGCGTCAGCGTGGCGTCGGGGGCGGCTCCGAGGATGTCGAGGGTGCGGGCGGGCATGTGCCGGTAGCCCTCGAGCCGGAGCGGATGCCCGCCGCTGTCCATTTCCCTTGGTGCGTTGGACCATTCGTCGACGTGGTAGTGCACGCACCGAATCGGGCCGAAGCCCGGTCTGAGCGCCGCGAGCAGGTCGGTGAGTTCCGCGGCGAGGTCGCGGCTGTGCGGCCACCAGACCCCGTCGGCATCTCCGGTCCCGGCGGGATTCAGTTCGAGCCGCAGCCGATGGGGCGAGACCGGCCGCCGACCCCCGGTCACGTTCGCCCCCACAGCTCGCGGGCCAGTTGCCGAGCCTGCTGCTGGGTGGAGATCAGCGCGAGTGTCGCTTCGGCGCCCTGGTTCTCGTTGCTGCCGGTGGGCTCCAGCCCGTCGGAGCAGCCGTTGCTGTCCGGGTCGAGCAACGGGGTGCCGATATCGTTGATGCCGCGAAACCAGGCCTCGCACAACATGATCGCGTCCGCCCATCGGCGCTCGCCGGTGTCGCGATACGCGCGGGCGCACGCATCGGCCAGGGTGGCCACCTCGATGGGCTGCTGGTCGAAGCCGGGGCGCGGCTCCCCCGTCTCCCAGCCGTCGATCGGCGTGACGGACAGGTGGTCGCCGCGCGTCTCGGTCTCGAGCAGCCAGCGCAGCATCGCCAGCCCGTCGGCGCGCGTGCGTTCCCGGCCGGGTAGCGCGCCGACCGCGAGCAGCGCCTCGGCGAGTACGGCGTTGGCGTAGTGCAGCCGCGGTTCGGGCCACCGCCAGTCGAGCCGGCGGGTCGGCGGGCCGATCACCTCGGCGGCGTCGATCAATACCTCACGCGCGCGGCGGTCGTCCGGAAATGCGCGCAGGATCTCGGACGCGCCCACCGCGGCGAAGGCCATCGCGCGGGCCGACACCGACCGCCGCTGCGCACCGATCATGAACCGCGCCAGCGCCGTCGCGGCCAGATCGGGCCTGCGGGCGGCGACGGTGCCGAGTGCCCACAGCGCACGGCCCCAGTGGTCCTCGACGCTCGGCTCGTCCTGCCAGGCCCGGTCCGCCCCGCATCGGTTGTGGCAGCGCCCATCCGGAGCGACCGCATCGACGACGAAGTCGAAATACACCCGGGTGAGATCGAGCAGCTGCCGGGTCGGCTCGGGCTCGCGGACGGCGACGACGAGGGCGCGCGCGACATCGTCGACGCAGTAACCGTTCTCGGCGCGGGGTTCGGCGAGCCTGGCGTGCTCGACGATGCCGTAGTCGTCGCTGAGCCGGGACATGTGCGCGTAGGAGATGTCGATCGTGTTCATGCGCTCACCATCGTGCGCAGCGCCGAGCGCAGCCCCTGACGGGCCGGACCGGCGGCGGCTTCGTCACCGAATGCGTTGTAGCCCTGGAATTTTCGCTCCGAGGCCGTTTCGGGTGCGTCGTCGGCGGTCGCGGTCAGCAGACCGTCCGGCAGGGCCAGCTTGTGAATCGTGCGCAGGGTCAGCAGGTATTGGCGCAGCAGCGGGCCGGTGGTGTACGGCAGGTCGTATTTGTCGCACAGGGCCCGCACGCGCTGGGCGATCTCGGCGTAGCGGTTGCTGGGCAGGTCCGGGAAGAGATGGTGTTCGATCTGGTGGCACAGGTTGCCGCTCAGGAACGCCAGCACCGGTCCGGCGTCGAAGTTGGCGGTGCCCAGCATCTGCCGCAGATACCATTCGGCCTTGGTCTCGTGCTCGAGGACCGCGGGCGTGAATTTCTCCGCGCCGTCGGGGAAGTGGCCGCAGAAGATCACCAGGTAGGCCCAGAGGTTGCGCAGCGTGTTGGCCGTCGCGTCGGCGGCCAGCGTGCGACGCCAGCGCCGCCCGCTCAGGGCGGGGAACAGCACGTAATCCTTACCGGCCTGCCGGACGATCTTCTTGATCAGCGCCTTGGTCTGCGCGGCCTTTCCCTGGGCCGTGGCCGCGCGGTCGCGTTCGGAGTACAGGTCGTGCAGGGCGATCCCCCACTCGAAGGTGGCCGCCAGCAACAGGTTCTGCAGCGGTTGCAGCAGCAGCCGCGGCCGCCACGGCTGATCGCGGGTCACGCGCATCACGCCGAAGCCGACATCGTCGTCCATGCCGAGCACGTTCGTGTACACGTGATGGCGGAAGTTGTGGGAGTAGCGCCACTGTGCCGACACCCCGGCCATATCCCATTCCCAAGTGCTGGAATGGATTTCCGGATCGTTCATCCAATCCCATTGGCCGTGGCCGACATTGTGGCCGAGCTCCATGTTCTCGATGCTCTTGGCCACCGCCAGCCCGGCGGTCCCCAGCGTCCAGCCGATCTTGCCCCGGCTCAGCCCGAGGACCAGCCGGGAGGCAGCGTCCAGTGCCCGCTGAAAGGCGATCGTGCGCCGGATGTAGAGCGCGTCCCGCGTGCCGCGCCGGTCCTCGATGTCGCGGCGGATCGCGTCGAGTTCGCGCCCGAGGGCCTCGATATCGGCGGGACTCAGGTGCGCGTAGACACCGACTTCGGTGATTGCCATAGTTCCTACCCTCGAGTTCCTGGGTGTTGTGCCGTGGCCGAACCGATACCGATGGCCGATGCGAATGCGCCTGTGCGCGTGAAGGAGTCGGTCAGCGCTTGAACGCCTGCCTGGCTCGGTCGATGGCGCCCCGGGCTCGATGCCCGAGACTCTCCGTCCGGCGGCTGCCGTCTCCGGCCGCGGTGCCGAAGAGCTTGTCCAGGTTCGCCTTCGCCGCCTGAAGCTGGTGGGTGATCTTGTTCTCGATGGCCATCGGAATGGTCCCGTCCCCGGATGCGCGGTGTGGCCGCGGCCGGCCGAAGCGGCCGACCGGTCGACGCATGAACCGGTTATGACTACAGCCTAGGCGCTCATACACCGTCTGTCTACAGTGTAGTATTACACCGTTGCACAACGGCAGACGAACAGGCGGCACCGCGGATGAACGACACGAGAGCAGGCCCGTTCGACACCCCCGATCCACCGGGCCGCCACCGCGGCGGCCGCGGCGCTCATCCGCTGACCCGCGCGGTGATACTGGCCGCGGCGCTCGAGATCATCGACCGCGACGACGTCGACCGCCTGTCGATGCGACGCCTCGGCAAGCGGTTGGGCCGCGATCCGATGGTGCTCTACCGGCACGCGGCCAACAAGGCCGCGCTCCTCGACGGCGTCACCGAGTTCGTCCTCGAACAACTGACCATCGATGCCACCGACCCCGACTGGCGCCACCAGCTGCGCGTCGTCGCCCGGGACTTCCGGCGGCTGGCCGTGGCGCACCCGCACGTCGTGCCGCTGCTGGTCACCCGGCAGCTGGCCACCCCGCTCGGGCTGCGGCCGCTGGGCACCCTGCGCCCGGTGGAACACATCCTGGAACTACTCGCTCGCGCCGACTTCAGCGGCAGCGACGCCCTGCACATCTATCGTGCCCTGTTCGGATTTCTGTACGGGCATGTACTCAACGAGCTGCAGGAAATCGTCGAACAACCGGAGGAGACCGACGACCTGCTGCGGCTCGGGCTACACCACCTACCGATCGGCGAGTTCCCGCTGCTCCGCGGGCTCGCCCCGCAGCTCGCCGCCTACAACGGCGCCGCGGAACTCGAACGCGGCCTCGACATCCTGCTCACCGGCCTCGCCAGGACCATCACCCCGGCCGCGCGGGGATGGCGGGACCGGCGCTGAGGCCGCGCACACCATCATCGGCTGCCCGTGAGCGCGTTACCGCGGCGCCGGTGCGTCATCCGGCCCGGGCAGCGATGCGTCGCCGGGCTCGAGCGGCGGGGTTTCGCCAGGCCCGGGCAGTGTCGCCGCGAGACCGGCCAGCAGGATGTCGAGGCCCCGCTCGAGCTCCGCGGCGCCGTCATAGGCCGCCAGCACCGACGCCAGGTTCCGCACCAGCGGGAACTCGCCGATCGGCAGCCGATACAGCCCGAGCCTGAGCAGGTCGTCGGTCTCCTCCGGGCGTTCCACAATTTCTTGCAATTCGTTGAGCACGTGCCCGTACAGGAACCCGAACAGCGCCCGATAGATGTGCAACGCGTCGACCTCGGTGTACCCGACGCGCATGAGCAGCGCGAGCATGTCCTCGAGCGGCCGCACCATCGCCGGCGGGCGCTGCCCCAGCGGGGTCGCCAGCGGCCGGGTGACCAGCAGCGGCACCACCCGCGGATGCGCCAGGGCGAGCCGCCGGAACTCGCGGGCGACACTGCGCACCTGAGCGACCCAGTCGGAGGCCGCGGGGTCGACCGACAGCCGCCCGAACACGATCTCGGCGACGCCGTCGAGCACCGCGGCCTTGTTCGGCACGTGCCGGTAGATCACCATCGGATCGCGGCCCACCGCTTCGGCCAGCCGGCGCATCGACAACGCGTCGACGCCGTCGCGGTCGACGATCTCGAGCGCCGCATCCAGGACCGCCGCCCGCGTCACGGGGCTGTCCCGGCGGCCGGGGCCCTTCCGGTTGTTCGACGATGCAGCCATCACAGACCGACTCCGTTCCTCAGGTGCACGAGTGTAGATCTACAACGTTGACACACGAGGGTATCCGGCGTCTACTGGAGGCAACCGACACAGGGAGCACCATCATGGCGCCACCGGCAGACCGCACGGCACCGCGCCCCGCCCGACTACACCCCCCGATTGCGGCTGAAGCCGGAAAGCGACGGATACATCGACGGCGCCTGGTGGCCGCGATCCGACCAGCTCACCACCGAACTGCCCGGCCTGCTGACCTTCCTGGGAATCCGGATGGGCCCCGTGCGCCGCGTCGTGTACGACGAAACCAGCTGGGCGCCCGCACCCCGCCGAATGACCGTCGGCTATCACGAGGTCCAACTCGACGCCTACCCGTTCGAGGCGGGCAACACCATGTACCTCTTCGGCAGCAACAACGCCATGCTCGTGCTGCAGGTCGTCCCCTCGGCCACCGATTATTACAGCGCCCGCTCCACCCTCATCGCCGCCGCAGCGACCCGGAAACCGTCGTCGCCGACGATCGAGAAAGCGGCAGGATCATGACTCGCCTCACCGTGGGCAGAGCCCCCAGTCCGCCCCCGAGTCGCGGACAACCCTTCACAGCGATCTGATCACCGCCGTCGAGCCGCGGCTGGGCCAGGTCGCGCGCATCGACTTCGACTACGCCCATCCCCGACGACGGCACCACGATCAAGATCGGAGCCCAGTGCGCGAAGGTGCGCGGGGCTCCTCGTCCCATTCGATGACGGTCAGCGGCGTCCCGGCACCGGCACGCTCCGGCTGGCCGCTGCATCACCTCGCGCCACGATATCGGCGACCGCGTCCCCCGTCCCTCGCCGACCGTGTCCGCACCGAATCCGAGCGCCTGTCCCACTGACCACTCGCCCGGCGGGTCGGGACCGCGCGCGTCGTCAGCCGAGCGCCCGCGTCGCCACCCTCGGCTGGCGCAGGCGCGCCGTGGCGGTGGCGCGGGCGAAGATCTGGTGTTCGGCGGTCTGAGCGGTGAGGGCGATCGTGGCCCGGTGGCCGGGTGTGTCGACGCGGCGGACGGTGGCGGTGAATTCCAGGTCGGTGGGGCGGTCGGGGGCGATGTAGACCGGGTTGGCGAAATGTACGGCGTAGTCGCGCAGATCGGCGGGGGTGGCGAGGCAGTCGGTGAGGTAGGTGGCGCCGAGGCCCATGGTGAGCATGCCGTGGGCGACGACCGTGGTCAGGCCCGCGGCGCGGGCGACGGTCTCGTTCCAGTGGATCGGGTTGTTGTCACCGGAGACTCCCGCGTAGTTGACCAGATCGCCGCGTGTCAGCCGGTAGGTCCGACTCGGAAACCGGTGTCCGGCAACCAATTCCGTCTCCCCTGCACTGCCGTCACCGGCGTCCGGAGACAGGTCGGGTTGTCCCGTCACCTCGCGGGGTGGCGGGATCGGCGCCGAAAGCTGCTGCATGCCCAGGGATTCGGCGGCGTCATCCTCGCCCGTCACGCCGAGCAGGGTGGTGTGCACGGTCTGGACCAGGTCGCCGTCGTGATCGCGGATGGCCGTGGTGACGGTGACGAGGTCGCCGTTGGCGGTGGGATGGACGGAGTCCACGGCGAGTTCGCAGCCGAGCCGGTCGCCCGCGCGGACGGGGCGGTGCAGGTGTATCTCCTGCTCCAAATGCAGGAGCCGACTGTGCGGGTAGGCGGCCAGGGCTCGGTCGAACATGACGCGCTGCGCCGGGATGGCGATCGAGGACAGGAAGGTCACCGGTGCGATCAGGGCGGGGTGGCCGAGGGCGCGGGCCGCGTCGTCGTCCCAGTGCGCGGGGTGGAGATCCTGTACGGCGCGGGCGAATTCGCGGATCTTCTCGCGGCCGACCTCGTAGTAGTCGGTGCTCCGCAGGTAGTGCGGTGTGGTCATGACCGGCCGCCCGCGGCCGGGTGCGGCTTGCGGGCGGCGAAGATCCGCTGCCCGTGTGGGGCCAGCGGATGCTCGGCCTCCGGAAGTACCAGCCAGGGCTCCAATCCGGCGGCTGTGAGGTCGTCCAGCCACTCGTGCACGCGCAGGAAGATGCGGTCGGTGCCCGCGCGGACGTCGTCCTGCCCCGGCGGGGTGCCTCCCGCCCTGGGCGACATGAGGAAGTGCATGGAGGTGAGCAATTGGCAGTGCTCGCGGCAGGATTCGACGAAGACCAGATGGCCGCCGGGAGCGAGCAGGTCGGCGAGCTGCCGCAGCGTCCTCCCGGTGTGGCGGGCATTGTGCAGGACGTTGGCCGCCAGCACGATATCGCACGGGGGTCGCCCGGGCAGGTCGGTATTCAGATCGACGATGCCGTACTGCATCCACGGATACTCGGCGAAGCGGTCGCGGGCGGCGGTGAGGAAGAAGGCCGACAGGTCGGTGAAGTGGTACTCGACCGGGGAATCACGCAGGGCGGCAACGATATCGGTCGTCGTTCCGCCGACTCCCGCGCCCAGTTCCAGGATCCGGACCGGTGAGCGTTGCTCACGCAGCTCGGCCACCAGACGGGAAATCACCTCGCGGGCAGCGACATTCAGGTACCGATTGACCGGGTTGGTGCGATAGGCCGCCTCGGCGGTGAAGAAGTCACCGTCGGGAAACAGCAGCTCCTGGGGCAGGACACGCTCCTGCAGCAGCGCGGACAGCTGCCGGTTCGCGCGGTCGAAGAACTGCGCGAGTTCCGGTGCGAACCCGAGGTCCGCGCACGCCTGGCGCAGCTGGGCGCGCTGCGGCGTGGCCGCCGGACGGGCGAGGTCGTAGCCGCGACCGGAGCTGTAGGACAGCTGGCCGCGGTCGGTGAGCTCGCGCAACCAACGCCGCAGCAGCCACCGATGCCGGGACGCGACACCCAGCCGGGTGGCGATCTGGGCCTCGTTGCGGGTAACGCTGTCCGGCAACGCGTTTCGCAGCACCCGGAGCATAGCGTGCAGCCCGAACAGGTCCAGGTCGTCGAGCGCGGAACGGCAGTGCCGGGTGTCCACGTCGGCGACCGCCTCGTCCGCGCGCCGGGCCACGTCGGCGAATACGGTCGTCATCGCCGCTCCCCCGCCGTCTCCCCGGTGCTCGGCGCAATGTTGTGGTTGCAGCGGAAGAGATTGTCCGGATCGTAGGTGGCCTTGATCTGAGTCAGGCGCCGGTAGGTGTCGGGACGATAGG
Source organism: Nocardia wallacei (assembly GCF_029869545.1). Lineage (GTDB taxonomy): Bacteria > Actinomycetota > Actinomycetes > Mycobacteriales > Mycobacteriaceae > Nocardia > Nocardia wallacei_A. The sequence continues at coordinate 19,864 of NZ_JARWQD010000070.1, forward strand.
CACTGCGGACACGGTCGGGAGTGGCGGTGCCGTCCAGGATTCCGACGTACGGCCCACCGGCGGAGCAGCCCCCGACCGCGGCGGTGATGTCGGCGATCCACTCCCGCGACCGGCCGAGATCGATGCCTGCCGGACCGCCGGAGAAGGCCACCAGGTGGTAGGCCGCGTCGTGGAAGCCGAACGATGTTGCCGCGGTGGGCATCCGGCGTATCGCGCCGCCGAGCTGATGGATGGACAGCAGGGAGTGCCGGGTGGGCATGCGCGCGCCCAGATCGACGAGGGCGTCGATGGCCGAATCGTCGAGCGCGCGCAGCCATTCGGTGCCGGTCGCGGTGGCGTGGCCCGTCGCGAACGCCTGCTCGGTATTGCGTTGCAGCTCCGGATAACTGACGGGGCGCATCAGGTCGAGTTCGGGTTCGCCGATGCGGCGCAGCTGCTCGAGCACGGGGCGGGCACGATCCGCCGCGCCCAGATACGACGCCGTGATCGCGGCCCGCGGCGGGCCCTCGGGTGCGCCCGGCGGCCAGTGAATCAGGGTGGCGCGCAACGACAGTTCCGGCGGCGCGGAGGCGGCGAACTCACGGAATCCGGCGAGTACGTCGCGCGCCTTGCGGTACGGGTAGAGCAGCGTACCCGCGTACACCCGGGGCACGGGGTGCAACTCCAGCTCGAGCGCGGTGACGATGCCGAAGTTCCCGCCCCCGCCGCGCAGCGCCCACAGCAGGTCGGGGTGGTCGTCGGCCGTGGCCGTCACGGTGCGCCCGTCGGCCAGGACGACCTGCGCGGACCGCACGTTGTCGCAGGTGAATCCGAAGGCGCGTTGCAGCCAGCCGCTACCACCGGACAACGCGGTGCCGATCACGCCGACGGTCGAGACGTCGGCGCCGGTGACCGCCAATCCGTGTGCCGCGCAGGCACGATCGAACTGCACCCAGGTCACGCCGGGCCCCACGGTGACCCGCCGGGCCCCCGCGTCGACGGTGATTCCGTCGAGCCGGGACAGGTCGAGCATGAGCGACTCGGCGACCTCCGGATGCGAGGCCACGTCGTGACCGCCCGCGCGGACCGATACCGCCAGACCGTGCCGTCGCGCGTAGGTCACCGCGGTGGCGATGTCGGCGGTGTCGGCGCAGCGCACGAGCACGGCGGGGCGGTGGTCGACGGCCGCGTTCCAGGTGTGGCGGGCCTGGTCGTAGCCGTCGTCGGCGGGACCGAGCACGGTACCGCGACAGGCCGCGGCGAGTTCGTCGAGTGCCGGAGTTGTCGTCATCGGGGTGTGGGCTCCTCTGCTACCACGATGCGGGGAATCGGGGTGGCGGCGTGTGTGTCGAGATGGTCGATGAGCACTTCGGGCAGGCGTTGCCGTACGAAGCGGTCGAACGGGTCGTTGCACAGCGGGCGTAATGCGCTGCCGTCCAGCGCTTCCGAGCCCGGATACCGGTCCGGTGCGCCGACGGCCAGGCGCCGGGCATCGGGCGAATCCAGCAGGACCGACCAGCCCGGCGGTGCGGCGGCGGCGAGTTCCGCCGGGCGCACGGCGCCGGGTGTCTCCTTGTCCAACAGGGCATTCGGAATGCCGGTGACGACCGTGCCGGGCGCGTCGCTCAGGCGGCCCAGCCGATCGGCGGGCGGTCCGGGCAGGTCGGCCCAGTCCACCGCCGCGGCCGGTGGGGGTGGCGGCGCGTCGACGGTGTAGACGATGTCGTAGCGGTATCGGGTGAGTTCGGTGTCGTCGCGAAATGGTTTGGCGTAGCAGGCCGTTCGGATATCGCGGCGATGCTGTCGAGCGATCCGCGCGAAGATCCGCGGGTCGCACAGCAGTTCCTCCTCCGCCGCCGAGCGCGCGTCCGCCCGGCGGGCCACCTCGTCCTCGGTGAGGCCCGGCTCGCGCGCCGATTCCAGCCACCGCGCGTACTCCACGGCGGTGCCGAGATTGCGAATATCGCCCACCACGACCGTGCCGCCCGCGGCGACCAGATCCAGCGCATCCGACAGCACCGCCGTCAGATACCGCTCGTCGGGGAAGCACTGGGTGACGCTGTTGAGTACCACGCAGTCCGGCGCCGCGGCTCCCCCATCGGCACCGCGCACCGCCGCCGCGACGGGCTCGGACGCGAGTTCGTGTGCGGCCGCGCGCAGGACCCGCACCCCCGGCAGCCGTTGCTCCCGCAGCCGGGCGACGACCGGTTCGGCCACGTCCAGGCCCACGTAGCCGCCCACGTGGCGGTGGATGCGGTGCGCGAGCAGGCCACTGCCGCAACCGATTTCGAGCACGACGTGCGGCCGCGACCGCAGCACCAGTCCGACGGCGTGGTCGATCCACTCGAGCATGTGCGCCTTCGGGAACGGTGCACCGGTGTCGGAGGCCCGCCACCCGGACAGATCCAGGTCGTCACCGTGGCGGTCGGCCGCGGCGGTGTAGACGAACTCGTACACGTGCTGCCAGTGCGCCAGATGCTCGGTCAGCAGCGTCCCCGGCACCGGGCGCACGGCGATCGCGGCCGCGTCCGGGCGCACCACGATCGCGGTCCGGTCGTCGTTCCAGCGGGCGGCACCGACCCACGGATGCCGTTGCAGGACATCCACTATAGGCGTCACGGCATGGCCCCCGCGGACAGTTCGGCCGAGCCGAACAGGCGGTAGGCGCGTTCGGGATCGTTGGCGGCGTGGGCGCGCCCGGCGTGGGCGTCGCGCCAGAACCGCTGGATCACCGACCCGGAGCCGAGCGCCCGGCCGCCGGAGTTCTCGAACAGCCGGTCCACCGCGTGGATCGCGCGTTCGGTCCCGCGCACCTGGTCGCGGCGGGTGCGCAGCCGTTCGATCATCGGAATCGGGCGGCGTGCCTCGGCCAGCGCGCGCAGCGTGCCGATATTGCGGGTCAGCTGCAGCCAGGCGGCGTCGATCTCGCTGGCGGCCTCCGCGATGCGCACCAGCGTCGCCGGATCCTCCGCGAACGGCGTGCCGGTGAAACCGGTCTCCTTGCGGGCGTCCCCCGGGAGCGCCACCCGCACGCGCTGGCGCTGGTGGGCCAGGTGGGCCTCGTAGGCGCCCTGAGCCATGCCGATGATCGGGGTGGTGATCGCGCTCGGATGGATCGCGCCGAACGGAATCCGGTACAGCGCACCGTCGTTGACGTCCTGGCCCGGTGTCACGCACTTGCCGACCGCCTCGGCGCCGAGCACGCGGTGCGCGGGCACGAAGACATCGTCGATCACGAGATCGTTGCTCCCGGTGCCGCGCAGGCCCACGGCATCCCACACGTCCTCGATCGTGTAATCGCCGAGCGGCACGAGGAAGGTGGCGGATTCGACGGCCTCGCCGTCGACCACCACGCGGGCGCCGAGCAGCGCCCAGGCGGCGTGATCGCAGCCGGAGGCGAAACCCCATCGGCCGCTGAGCCGGTAGCCGCCGTCGACCGGCGTCGCCGTGCCGGTGAGGGCGTAGGACGAGCAGATCCGGGTGTCGCGGTCGCCGCCCCATACCTCGTCCTGGGCGCGAGCGTCGAACAGCGCGACGTTCCACGGCGGGACGCCCAGCGTCGAGGCGACCCAGCCGGTGGAACCGCAGGCCGCGGCCAGATCCCGCACAGCGGTGTAGAAGACGACAGGATCCGCCTCGAATCCACCGAAACGCTTGGGCTGCAACAGCTTGAAGAACCCGATCTCCTGCAGTGCCTTGATCGACTCGGCCGGAATCCGGCGCGCGCGTTCGGCCTCGGCGGCCCGCTCCCGCAGGGCGGGTCGCACATCGGCGACCGCCGCGAGCACCGTGTCGGCAGTGTTGTTGTCGCTCATATCAATCCTGTTCCTCCGTGGTGAACCGCAGCAGACCCGTCCCGGCGTCCGCGGCGGCCAGCCGCAGCCCGGCGGCGCGGGCCTCGGCGTCGAGCCGCTCGGCCGCCGCGGGCCAGACCCGGTGCTCGGTGATCGCCTCCTGTAGCAGCCGGTCGTCCCGATAGCTGCGATAGGTCATGCGCCACACCAGCGACTCGTCGTCGACCGGATCCGCGCGGCTCCAGCCCTCGTAGTGCACCGCGCCCGCCCGCGTCCGGGTGTAGCGCCGTTCGGGGTCCGCGGCGACCCGGCCGGGACGCTGGATCTCGACGACGGCCGCGGCGCCGGGTGCGAGCGCGCCCGCGATCGTCGCCCACACGCGCGGCCGCGTACGCGGATCGAAATGCCCGATCACGCCCAGCGCCACGACCGCCGCGCAGCGCGACGGCAGGTCGGTGTCGAGAAACCCGCTGGGCAGCACGGTGATTCGGTCCCGCAGATCGCGGCGGGCGGCGAGCCGCGACACCAGCACCGCGCGCATGGCCGCCGCCGGTTCGACCGCGATGATCTCCGCGTCCGGCAGGGCGTCGGCGATCAGCATGGTCGACAGCCCGGTGCCCGCGCCGATGTCGATCACGGGACCGGCGACGGTATCGGTCTCGGCGAGCATCGCCGACAGGACCGGATCGAGCTGCGCCACATAGGGTGTCGCCATCAGGTCGTAGAACTCCGCGGCCGCCGCATAGGAGTCCGCGCCGGGCGCCTCAGTCATCGCGCGCCCCGTCCTCCGTGCGCGCCAACGCCTGGGACACCAGGTCGGCGACGGTGTCGACGGCCGGTTCCCGCAGCAGCGCGTAATGGTGTGCCGCGGCGGTGTGCAGATCGAGGCGGCCCTTGGTGTGGGCGCCCCAGCCGAGGTCGGGCAGATCGGTGCAGTCGTCGACCCCCATCCCCACGCCGGAGTTGCGCGGTGCGGCGAATTCGGCTCGTACCACGAGGGTTTCGAGGCCGTCCCCGTCGAGTACACCGGTGGTGTGGTCGCCGAGTGCCCGCAGGTGGCGCCGGAAGATGCTCTCCCGCAACCGCTGTGCCGTCTCGTCGCGCCCCGCGAGCCCCGCGGCGGCCAGGCGGCGGTCGACCTCGGCGTGCTGGTCGCCCTCGGGCCGCTGCTCGAAACCCTCGCCCAGGGTCGTGGATTCGAGGTCGATATCGAGGAAGGCTTCCAGCGAGCCGAGATACCGCGACCAGAACCCGATGTCGGAATGCCGGATCCGGTCGGCGATATTGGCGTCGACGAGGACGAGCAGCGCCACCGTCTCTCCGGCCGCGCGGAGCCGCCGGGCCAGTTCGTGGGCGACGATGCCGCCCATCGACCATCCGCCCAGCCGATACGGGCCCGCGGGCTGATGCGCCCGCAGGACGGTCTCATACGCCCGCGCCAGCTCGCCGATACTGCCCGGGCCCGGCGCCCCGGCCAGGGCCGGGTCCTGCAGGCCGATCACCGGTCGTCCCGTATCCAGCTTGCGGGCCAGATCGACATAGCAGAGCACGTCACCGCCCGTAGGGTGCAGCAGGAACAGCGGCTCCCCCGTGCCGTCGCGCAGGGTGACCGCACAGTCCGCGGGCGGCGGTGCGACCTCGGTGCGCGCGGCCGCGGCGGTGGCCGCGAGCGTCGGGTCGGCGAGGAAATCGCGCGGGGCGACCACCAGTCCGAGATCCGCGCGCAACCGGTTCAGCATGCGGATGGCCAGCACCGAATCGCCGCCGAGCGCGAAGAAGTCGGCCGCACGGTCGATACCCGTCGCATCGCACCCCAGGTCGAGCAGTCGCGCCCACAGTTCGGCGATACCGCGCTCGGTGTCGTCCGCCGGTGGGCCGCCGTGCACCGCCTCCATCCGCCGTGCGCCGGAGTTGTCGGGCGCGCGTCCCGCCGACGGCAGTTCGACCGTGGCCGACCAGGTTCCGGCATCGTCGACCAGGGCCGTGACCTCGGCGCGGATGGCGGCGAACAGGTCGTCGAGCACGCCGGGGGCGAACAGCTCGGCCACCGCGTCCAGATTCACCACCACCGCGTCGTCCCAATCCCATTGGAACACCTGCATATCCAACGCCACCTGCGGCGTGCGCACGCGCTGATAGAAGTCGCGCACCCGCACCGACTCCGGGGTGCCGCCCGGCGGGTGCAGCCCCAGGGTGCTGTGGAACACGACCGGCGCCTGCGGGGCGGTGTCGCGGCGGCGGCGCCCGAGCTCGCGCACGATCTCCACCCCCGTGACCTGCCCGTGGTCGAGCATGCGGGCGGTCGCCTCCTGCATGTGCCGCGCCGCGGTCGCGAAACTCGCCCCGGCGGGCAGGTCGACGTCGAGCAGCACGGTGCCGGCGTAGGGGCCGATCGCGTGGTCCAGGTCGCGGGGCAGGTGCAATCGGTTGAGGTACAGCACATTCAGCAGGAACCGGCGGTGCCCGGCCAGCCTGGCCAGGGCGATGGCGTAGCAGGTGGCGAACGCGGTCGTCGGCGTGATGCCGTATTCCGTGCAGCGCTCGCGCAGCACGGCCATCTGCTCGCCCGTGATCCACAGTTCCCGTCGCTCCAGGTCGTCCGGGCGCGCCTGTTCGACGGGCATGGTGAACGGCAACCGGGGCGCGGTGGGCAGGTCGTCGAGCCGCTCCCACCACCAGTCGCGCTGCGCCTGCCACTCCGGTTCGAGCCGCTGCCGCCGCACGGTCTCGACGTAGTCGCCGAAATGCGCGGTGAGCGGCGGCAATACGACGTTCGGATCGTCGAGGCGGGTGAACAGCTCGGTGAACATCAGCTGCACCGACCAGCCGTCGGCGACCAGCAGGCTGCTCACGATGTGCAGGCTCAGTTCCTCGCCCGGCAGGCGCAGCGCGGTGACCCGGAAGGACCAGGGATCCATATCCGGCCCGGAACGCTGCATCCGCGTGCGGGTTTCGGCGCGCACCCGATCGATCTCACCGATATCCGCGGCACGCAGGTCGATCTCGGTCAGCGGCAGCGCGGCCAGGCGCGGGTCGTCGTCGGTCAGCACCTGTTGCGAGCCGTCGGGCAGGAAGATCGCGCGCAGCATCGGCTGCCGCCGCACCTGCCAGCGGATCGCGTTCGCGACCTCCTCCGGATCGACCCCGGCCAGCCGGAAATCGACGTACATGTGCGCGGAGTCGTAGCTCAGCGCCCAGCCGTGCTGCTGGCCGACCCAGTACGCCTGCTGCAGCGGGGTGAGCGCGAACGGGGCCGCGGGGTCGTCCTGGTGGGCGAGTTCGATTCCGGCCGTGGCACCTTCGCTCCGTCGCTCGGTGATGAATGCCACCAGTTGCGCCAGGGTCTGATCCCCGACCAGGTCGACCACCGGCACCGCGACGCCGAGGCGGCCGCGCACCATGGTCGCCATCCGGACCGCCAGCACCGAGTCGCCACCGAGTCCGACGAACGTCGAGTCCGCCTGCACGACAACGGGATCGACGCCGAGCACCTGTGTCCAGATCGCGGTCACCGTCGCGGCGATGTCCGCTCCGCCGTCCGACAGGCGCGGACCCGCCTGCGCATCGGTCCAGCTGCCGGAGTCCTCGACGAGCAGGCGCAGCCACGACAGGTAGGCGTCGAAGGCCGTGTCGGCGTCGTCGGGATCGAGCACGGTCTCCAGCACGTCCCATTGCAGCTGCAGCGCCCCGGCGTGCACGAACGCCTGGTGGTCCAGCCAGACCTGCGGTGTTTGGCTGACGCCGTGCACGATGCGGCCCGCCCACTCCAGATCGGCGTCGTCGTCCACCAGCCCGCCGACGTCGAGGGCGCTGGTGAACACCACCGGAAGCAGTTGCCGGGCACCGGTTTCGGTGGATTTCTCGGCGAGCAGTTCCAGCGCCGAGTAGCCGCGGTGATCGATGTCGTCGAACAGCCGCTGCTGCGTGCGGGCCACGCGCTCGGCGAAGGAGTCGTCGGCGTTCCGGTCCACCTCGTGCGCGAGCAGGGTGGTGAAATCACCGACCACGTCGGCGATTCCGGGCAGTGCGACCGGCCGGTCGACCAGGGTCAGCATGACCGCGAATCGCTCGTCGCCCGACCATGCCGCGAGCACGTCGGCGTAGGCGGTCAGCAACACCGCCGACGGCGTCACCCCGTGTGTGGCGCACGCGGCCCGCAGCGCCGACCAGTCCTGCGGCGCCAGTTGCCCGCTGCGGCGGGCGAACCACGGGCGGGTCTGGGTACGGGTGCGCGTCGGCAGGGCCGGAGGGCCCGGGATGGTGTCGCGGCGCTGCCGCCAATAGTCCACGGCCCGTTGCCGTTCCGGCGTCTCGGCGCGGGTGGCCAGGTGGCCGACGTAGTCGGCGAAGCCGGTGCCGATGCGCGGCAGTTCGGTCCCGGGGTCGCGGTAGCAGCGGCGCAGATCGCGATCGAGGATCAGGAAGCTGGCGGCGTCGCAGATCAGTGCGTCGATGCCGAGGAACACCCGGGTGGTGGTGTCGTCGAGGACCGCGGCGCGCACATCGAACAGCGGCCACCGGTCGGACCGGTGGACCCGGTGCGAGAGCTGGCGGCGCAGGTCCGCGAGCTTGTCCTCCCGTTCCTGTTCCCCAATCCCGGCGAGATCGTGACGGCGGATCCGGTACTCCGGCACCTCGGCCAGGACCTGGTTGCGGCCGTCGTCGGTGATGACCGCCCGCAGCATGTCGTGGCGGTCGATCAGCCGATTCCACGCGCGCTGGTAACGGTCCAGATCCAGGCTGTCGCAGTCGTATTCGAGGTAGATGTGGCAGGACACGTCGCTGAGTCCGAACGCTCCCGAGCGCCCCACCCAATACGCATGCTGCACCCGGGTGAGCGGAAACGGGCCGAGGGTGGCGGCCGGTTCGACCGTGCTCGGTTCCGGGTCCGGAACCGAGCTGCGGCGCTGTGACAACAGCCGGGCGAAGGCCGACACGGTGGAGGCGGCCAGCAACTCCCGCAGCCGGATCTCGGCGCCGTACCGGTCGTTCAGCAGGTCCAGCATCCGCGTCGCCAGCATCGAATTGCCGCCGAGCGCAAAGAAATCCGCCTCGCCGTCGGCGATCCCGAGGCCCAGCAGATCGGCCCACAGCCCCGCCACGATCCGCTCATCGCCCTCGAGCGCCGCGGCCGGATCGCTATCCGGCGAGAGACCGGCCAGGGCTACCCCACGGCCGCCATCCGAGAACGCATCGGGCGTCGAGGATGTATCGGACTTCGTCGCCGCCGTGCCGTTGTCGGCCCCGACGCGACCGGCGGCGTCCGAGTGCGATCCAAGGGGCGCGGGACCTTCCGTCGAGGAATCGATACCCGGGGTCGTGGCGGACGATTCGGCGGGTGGGTCGATCCACAGGCGACGCCGCTGGAAGGGATGGCCCGGCAACCGGACACGGCGACGCGCCCGATGCAGCGCCGCGGGATCGACGGCCGCACCCGCACACCACAATTCGCCCACCGCCGTCAGCAGCGCGGCGCGGTCGGGGACGGGAGACTCGATGGGCAGGGCGGCGATCTCGTCGGCATCGGGGAGCGTGGTCAGGGCGGAGGTCAGACCGGCCGGGGCGTTGCGGCGCGCCAGCGTCGCGAGCCCGCTGCCCGGCCCCACCTGCACGATGACGGTCGGCCGCGACCCGGCGGCCGCGCGCACCGCGGCGGCGTATCGGACGGGCTCGCGCAGGTGCCGCACCCAGTGCTCCGGCTCGAGCGTCTGCGCGACCCGGCCGGTGAGCGTGCTGTAGAGCGGCACCGTCGCCGGTCCGTGCGATAGGCCCGCCGCGGCCTCGCGCAGCACCGGTGCGGCGGCCTCGACGGCCGGGGAATGCAGGGCCGCGTCGATCCGCAGCCGGGTGGTGCCGATTCCCGTGCGGCCCAGCACGATCGCGAGGTCGCCGATCGCCGGTGCGGGACCGGACACCACGCACGCGTCGGGCGCGTTCACCGCGGCGATCGTCACCTCGGGGTGACCGGACAGCAGATCGGCGAGCTCGGACTCCCCCACCGCCACGGCGAGCATGGCCCCGGGTGCGGTCCCCGCGAGGGCGAGGGAGCGCACGGCCACCAGGCGCGCCGCATCGCCGAGGCTCAGCAGGCCCGCGAGCACGGCGGCGCCGTACTCGCCGAGGCTATGTCCCAGCACCCCGTCCGGCTCGATGCCCATGTGCCGCAGCGTCATCGCGGTGGCCACGGAGACCGCGAACAGCGCGGGCTGGCCATAGCGCACGTCGTCGGCATCGCGCTCCGGCGCGGCGCCGGTGACGATATCGCGAATGTCGTAGTCCAGCAGCGGTTGCAGCGCCGCCGCGCACTCGTCCACGACGGCCGCGAAACGTGGCTCGTCGCGGTACAGCCCCGCCCCCATGCGCGAATACTGCGCGCCCGCACCGGGAAACGCGAAGACGATGTCCGGTCGCCGCGACGGCATCTGCCGCGGCATCGACACTCGCGCCGCTCCGCCGTTCTCCGGCAGCACCGCCGCGCCGCGCCAGCCGGTCTCGCGGTGCGCACCGCGCAGCACCGTGGCGGCATGGTCGGCGCGCGTGCGGTCGTCGGTCGGCGCGGTGTCGAGCTGGGCCCGGCAGCTGTGCTCGCTGGCTCCGGAGACCAGCAGCACCTGTGCGCGGCCGTCCGGCTCGCCGGGCGGCGCCGTCTCGGGCGCCTGCGCGAGGATCATGTGGCAGTTCGTGCCGCCGATCCCGAACGAACTGACCCCGGCGACGCGGGCACCCCGCCGCTCGGGCCAGCTCCGCGTCCGGGTCGCGATATCGAACAGGCCGCTGTATTCGGCCAGTTCCGGGTGCGCAGGGTCGGCGTGCACGGTGGCGGGAATGCGCCGATGATGCAGTGCCAGAGCGGTTTTGATCAGAGCGGCGATACCGGCAGCCGAATTGGTATGGCCGATATTGCTTTTCACCGACCCGACCGCGATCGGTTCGGCGACCGTCCGATCCGCGAACACCGCGGCCAGGGCGGACAGTTCGATCTGGTCGCCCAGCACCGTAGCGGTACCGTGCGCCTCGATGAGGTCGACCGCGTCGGCGTCCACGTCGGCGGCGGCCAGCGCCTCGGCGACGACCCGCGCCTGCCCGGTCGCCGACGGTGCGGTGAACCCGGCCTTCCCGGCACCGTCGTGGTTCACCGCGCTGCCTCGCACGACGGCGTAGATCGGGTCGCCGTCGGCGATCGCCTCGGCGAGGCGGCGCAGCACCACCACCCCGACGCCCTGGCTGTGCACCATGCCCGAGGCCCCCGCGCCGAACGCCCGGGTGTGCCCGTCGGCGGAGAAGATCGAGTCCGGGACGTGCAGATAGCCGCGGCCCTGCGGCACGATCAACGACACCCCGCCCGCGAGCGCCGCATCGCATTCCCCGGCGAGCAGCGACTGCGCGGCGGTGTGCACGGCGACCAGCGAGGTGGCGCAGGTGGCCTGGACGGCCACGGCCGGGCCGTGCAGGTCGAGCCGGTAGGCGAGCTGCTGGGGGAAGTAGTCGGTGAACGCGCCCAGCTGCGCCTGGAGCAGCCCCATCGGATCACGCTCGGCCGCCTGCCGATACGCGGCGAGATTCGACTCGTAGTACGCGCTGTGCGAAGCCCCGGTGAACACGCCCACCGCCCCGAGCTCCGCGCCGCCACCGTGCCCGGCATCGCCGAGGGCGTCCCACGCGCATTCCAGCAGCAGCCGCAGCTGCGGGTCGAGCAGTGCCGCGTCCTGCGGGGTGAGCCCGAAGTGGCCGGGGTCGAAACGGTCCTGGCCGTCGATGATCCCGCCGACGGGCACGTAATTGCGCTTGCGGCGCAACGACTCCGCGACGCCGCGCGCGGCCAGCTCGTCGTCGGTGAACCGCGTCAAACCCTCACGGCCGGAGGCGATGAGCTCCCAGAACGCGGCCAGGTCCGGTGCTCCCGGAAACCGGCATGCCATGCCGACGATCGCGACGGCGTTCTCATCATCCGGTTGCCGACTCATGCGACGATCTCCAATTCCGTTGCTACCGAGGTCTTGTCCTGCATCAGCGCCAGCACCGGGCACGAGGACTCCACCAGCTGCTGTAGGTGCCGGTACCGGTCCGGATCCTGCGGGCCGCGCACCCGCACCCGCATGCGGACCGCGCCGGGCCGGGCCGGTTGGTCGATGCCGAAGACCGGGCCCATATCGACGGCGGCCTCGACATCCACCGCCAGGGAGGTCATCTCGACGCCGAGGCGGGCGGCGTGGAACCGGTAGGTCGCCAGCTGGCAGGCGCCGAGGGCCGCCAGGGCCAGGCCGATCGGATCCGGTCCCGCGTCGCCGCCGCCCGCGGGCACCGGCTCGTCGACCACGAGCGTGTGCCCGTTGATCCGGATCGTCATCTCGGTCGGGGTGCCGGGGCGGTGCTCGGCGTGCGCGGCGAAACGCTGCGTCCGGTCGGTGCGCCGCCGCAGGGTTTCCGCGATTCGAAGTACTGTGTCGCCGAAGGTCATACGGCCTCCTCCCCCGATCCGGTCACGGAGTAGCGCGCCGCGTGGGCCAGGCGCCGCCGACGACCGCGCTCGGCCGCCGCGGAGAGATCGATACGGTGCCGCACCGCGGCATCGACCGGCCGAGATCGCCCGGTCCGCACCGCGATCCACGCCGCCACCCGGCGAATGGACCCGTGGCGGAACATATCCGGAACGGTGAGGTCCGGCGCCAGGTGCCGGAGGCGGCGGTGGGCGCGAACCAACGTCAGCGATGTCGCCCCCAGGTCGTGGAACGGCGTGGCGGGATCTATTCCGGGGCCGAGCAGTTCGGTGAAGACCGCGGTCACGGCCTGCTCGAGGTCGGCCGGTGGGTCCACCGCGACGCCGTCGGCGGCCTCGGCGACGTCCCCGGTCTCGGGCTCCACCGTGTCGGGCAATGCCGGGGCCGCCTGCCCGATACCGTTGCGGCGCAGCGGGTTCGGCAGCTTCGACAGGTCGACCTTGCCGTTGGCCGTCAGCGGTATGGCGTCCATTCGCACCCAGTGCGCGGGCACCATATAGCGCGGGAGGTGCCGGGCGGCATGGGCGGCCAGGGCCTGCGGGTCCACCTCGTCGGCGACGAGGTAGGCGACCAGTTGCGGGCGGTCGTCGGCGCCGGGTACCGCCGCCGCCACGCAGCGGCGCACCCCCGGCAGCCGGGTCACCACGGCATCGATCTCGCCCAGTTCGATCCGGTGACCGCGAATCTTCACCTGGCGATCGGCGCGGCCGAGGAATTCGATGGTCCCGTCGTGCCGCCACCGCCCCAGATCCCCTGTGCGATACAGCCGTTCACCCAGCGCCTCGTCGTGGACGAATCGTTGCGCGGTCTGCTCGGCGTCGCCGACGTAGCCGCGCGCGAGCCCGGCACCGCCGATGTGCAGTTCGCCGGGGGCGCCGACCGGGCAGGGCCGTCCGTCGTCATCGAGGATCAGGAAGAACTGGTCGCGCAGCGCCCGCCCGTACGGGATGCTCGTCCAGTCCGGCGGCACCCGGTCGATCGGATAGCAGATCGACCAGATGGCGGCCTCGGTCGCGCCGCCGAGGCTGATCACCCGGACGTCGCCGATCACCGCGCGCAGGCGGTCCGGCAGCGAGATCGGAATCCAGTCCCCGGACAGCAGCATCACCCGCAGCGAGGCCAGCCCGGCCGCCGCGGCGGGGTCGGCCTCGGCGTACTCGATCAGCATCTCCGCCATCGCGGGTGCCGTATTCCACACCGTCACACCGTGTTCGGCGATCAGCTCGCACCAGTGGCCCGGATCGCGCAGGCGCTCGACATCGGGCAGCACCAGGGCGCCGCCGACGCCGAGGACGCCGAAGATGTCGTAGACCGACAGGTCGAAGCTCAGCGCCGACAGCGCCAGCACCCGATCGTCCGGGCGGATGCCGAACCGGTCGTTGATGTCGTCGATCGTCGTCCGCGCGGCCCGGTGCTCGACAGCCACACCCTTCGGCTCCCCCGTCGATCCCGAGGTGAAGATGATGTAGGCCAGATCGTCGGGCGCCGGACGGACCGGATCGGCATCCCCGGCAGGCTCGGCGTCGATCGCGTATCCGACGACGTTGTCCGGCAACCTGTCCCGCGCCTCGGGTGCCACGAGCGCATGGGCGATCTCGGCGCGGGCGCACACCGACGCGATCCGCTGCGGCGGCCAGTCCGGCTCGATCGGCACGAAGGACGCGCCCGCCTCGATGACCGCGTACACCGCGGCGATCTGCCCGGGCGACTTCGGCGCCACCACCGCGACCCGATCGCCCGCGGCGACACCGGCCGAGGTCAGCCGCGCGGCCAGCGCCCGCGCCCGGCCGAACAATTCGGCGTGGGTCCACGAGCCCGCGGCCCCGAGCACCGCGGTCCGGTCCGGGGTCGACCGCGCGATCTCCCGCTGCGGGTCGGTGAGCAACGGGCCGGACCCGGCGTCGGCGTCCAGGCGCTGCATCGCCTCGAATGCCGGATTCCATCCCAGATCGACTGTCTCCCAGTCGGTGTCGCTGTCGGCGAGGCGCCGCAGTAATCGGGTGTAGGCCGACAGCATCTGCTCGGTCAGCGCGACGGGCAGCACCTGCTCGACCGCGTCCCACGCGATCCGCAGCGCACCGGCCTCATCCCACACGATGTGATCGAGCACCACCTGCGGCGTCTGCGACACCCCGAAGATCTCGGCACCGAGCCAGCCCGCCGCGGCCGACTCGCCCTGCCCCAGCCCCACACCGCTGGTGAACACCACCGGATACCGCGGTGTCAGGTCCGCGGTCTGCATCCGCTGCACCTCGACACCGCTGTGGGAGCGGTGCTCAAGATCGGCCCAGAATCGGGTGTTGACCCGGGTGGCGAAGTCGGCGAATCCCCGCCACGAGCGCAGGTCCACCGCGGGCAGCTCGACCAGCGCCGTGGTGCTGAAATCGCCGACGACCCCGTCGTGCGCGTCGGCGTCGGGGCGATCGAACAGCGTCGTGTTCAGGCAGAACGGTGCGGTCGCTCCCCAGCGGTGCAGCGTCAGCGCGAAGGCGGCCAGCAGGACCGCGGTCGGGCTCAGACCGCGCGCCGCCGCCCGCCCGGTGAGGGCCGTCCACCGCGCGGGCTCGAGCCGCGCGGCGTGCCTGCGGAAGTGCGGCCGGTGCACCCGTTCGGGCGCCGTCGCGTACGGGAGGGCGGGGCCGGGCGGCAGGTCGGCGGCCCGGCCGCGCCAGTAGTCGCGGTCGCGCCGCCACACCTCGGAGTCCTTGCGCTCCTCCAGAATTCGCAGGAACGAGGTCGGCACGGGCGGCAACTCGAGGCCCGGATCGGCGACCAGTCGGCCCCACTGCCGCATCAGCAGGATCCAGCCCGCCATATCCAGCACGATGATGTCGAATCCGACGAACATCCGCAGGCCGCCGGACGGCAACAGCGCGGCATGGATATCGAACAGCGGCCAGATCGCGGTGTCGCGCACCTGATGTGACTTCTCCCGGCGCAACCGCGCCAGCACCGATTCGGCCTCGGCGGGCCGCTCCCGCAGATCCGTGACGCCGAGACGATAACGCGGACCCGCAGGTTCGACCCGCTGCCTGCCGTCCTCGGTGACCGTCGCGCGCAGCATGTCGTGGTGGTCGACCAGCCGGTTCCAGGCCGCTTCCAGCGCGGCCACCTCCGCGGCCGCGTCGCCGGTGACGAATTCCGCTGCATCGCGGTCGAATTCGAAGTAGTAGTGGGTCGAGACGCCGCCCAGCGGCAGATCCGGATCGCGCCCCACCCAGTACGACGCCTGAATCGGTGTCAGCTCCGCCTCGACGACCGCCGCCTCCCCCGGCGCGGCTTCCGCTGCGCCCGTGGGCTTCTCATCGCTGTGATCCTCGGCACGCCGGGCGACCTCCGCGGTCAGCGAGTCGAGGGTGGCGCCCACGAAGGCATCCAGCGGTACCCGCACTCCGGTCCGCTCGGCCAGCCGCAGGTGCAGCCGGACCGCGAGAAACGAGTCCATTCCCAATTCCTGTAAGCGGCGATCGGAACCGATATCGTCCGCCTGTACGCCGAGGACCGTCCCGATACATCGACGTACCTCGTCTGCCGTTGCTGCCACCATCTCCAGCCCTTGCTAGGGGAAACCGACACGGCTACATTAATGAAAACGACTTTCATTAGCAATTCCCACCGGTGGCGACCCATGCCACCGCGAGCACCGCCGGAGAGGGCGAAAGATGTTGGCAGAACAGCGATCACGGCCGTCGAACGGGCACGCGAGCGCGCTCGACAGCTACCGATTGCTCGGCCGGTCCGGGCTGCGGGTGTCCCCGCTGGCGCTGGGCACGATGACCTTCGGCACCGAATGGGGCTGGGGCTCGGACAAGGACGAGGCGCGGTCGGTCTTCGACACCTACGTCGGCCGCGGCGGCAACTTCCTCGACACCGCGAACCGCTACACCGGCGGCACCGCCGAGGAGTGGCTCGGGGAGTTCGCCGCGCCCGTGCGCGAAAGCCTGGTGCTGGCAACGAAATACACCGGCACGCAGCGGCTGACCGACCCGAACTCCGGCGGCAATCACCGCAAGAGCATGGTCGCGTCGGTCGAATCGAGCCTGCGCCGGCTGCGCACCGACTATCTCGACCTGCTGTACGTGCACATGTGGGACGGACTGACCCCGGTCGAGGAGATCCTGCGCGGCCTCGACGACCTGGTGCGCGCGGGTAAGGTGCTCTACGCGGGGATCTCGAACACCCCGGCCTGGCAGATCGCCCGCATGCAGACGATCGCCGACCTGCGCGGCTGGTCCCCCCTGGTCGCCCTGCAGATCGAATACAACCTGCTGGAACGCACCGGCGAGCGCGAACTCGTCCCCATGGCACGCGAACTCGGCCTCGGCGTGATCCCCTGGTCACCGCTGGCGAGTGGCGTCCTCACCGGCAAGTACGCCCGGGCCGACCTCACCACCGACGCGGCGGCGTGCCGGGCCGGATCGCGGCGCGACCTCGCCGTCGCCAACGGGTCGCTCACCGATCGCGGTCTCGCCATCGCCGCCGTGGTCGCCGATATCGCCGATCAGCTCGGCCGCACCCCGGCCCAGGTCGCCGTGGCGTGGACGCTGCGGAATCCGGCGGTGACCGCCCCGATCCTCGGCGCCCGCACGCCCGCGCAGCTCGCGGACAATCTCGGCGCCCTCGACCTGGAGTTCGACGACGAGCATCTGCGCCGGCTGCACGATGCCTCCGCGGTGGACCTCGGCTACCCGCACGACTTCCTCGACCGGCCGCTGGCGCGCAGCGCGATCTTCGGCGATACCCGGATCGCGCGCTGAGCCGTGAGCGATCGTCTCCGGCGTCCGGAAACCGATACGACAGAGAGGAAGTGGGCGATGACTGGCGTCGCCGACCTGTTCACCGAGCATCTGCTGCGCAGACCGCGCGGCCCCATCGCACGATTCTGGTGGCGCGATATGAAGGCCCACCACGACATCTTCCGCGAGACACTCGCCGCGCTGGACCCGCGCCCGGAGGACAATCTGATCGAAATAGGCTGCGGTGGCGGCACATTCGTCAACTGGGCGCTCGCCTCCGGCTGCCGGGCCACCGCCGTCGACCACAGTGCCGACATGGTCGCGCTGACCGAACGCAACAATGCCGACGCGGTCCGCACCGGCGCCCTGACGGTCGTCCACGCCTCCGCCGAACAGCTGCCCCTCCCCGACGGCACCTTCACCGCGGCGGCGCTGATGAACGCGCTGTTCTTCCTCGACGCCGCCGCGGCCCTCGCCGAACTCCACCGCGTGCTGGCCCCGTCCGGCCGCCTCGTGCTGCACACCCTCGCCCCGAACCCACCCGCCTCCCTCGCCCCCGCCCCGGTGGCCCGCCGCATGCGCCTGTACACCGACGACGAACTCCGGTCCCTGCTCACCACGGCGGGCTTCACCGAAACCCGAGTCACCCGCTCCGGCAAGGGTTTCCAATCGGCCACCGCCGTCCGCCCCGGAGATCGTCAGCGAAGATAGGTCGATCGACCGATTCGGAAGTGCCCGTGGGACGTTCACCATGGGCCCGTGACACGAATGCTACGGGGTGTGCTGGCCGCGGTGGGCTGTGCGGCGCTTGTGGCGCTGTGCGAGCCCGGTGCCGCGTCGGCGCATCCGATGCCGGGCACCAAGGTCCTGCTCGATGTGCGCGAGACGGCGATCGAGGCCGAATTGCTGATCCCTACAGGACATCTCGCGGAGGCCAGCGGTATCGATCTCGACCTGCGCACGGAGCTGTCGGCCGAGGACCGCGCGGGGCTGGCGAGCTATGTGCGTGACCATGTGCGGCCCGCCACGCCCGACGGGACGCCGTGGACCGTCCGGATCGGCGATATGCGACTGGACTACACGGACCGGACGGCCACCGGTCCGTACCGCGAACTCGTCGTCCAGGCCGTGCTCACCCCGCCGACGGGCGCCGAGATGCGCCGCTTCGTGTTCGGTTACGACGCCGTCATCCGCGAGGTGGTCACGCACACGGCCATCGTCGCGGTCCGTCAGGACTGGCGAGCCGGGCAGGTCGACCCCGGCAACGACGCCCGGCAGATCGGCGTCGTCCGCACGGACGCCGAGTCCATGACCGTGCCGCCCCTCGCGGTGGATCTGGCCGATGCCGGGGCGTGGCGCGGTTTCGCGGGAATGGTGGCGCTCGGTGGACGCCATATTCTCGAAGGCACCGACCATCTCCTGTTCCTGTTCACCCTGCTGCTACCGGCCGTGCTGGTCGCCGGGGCCGGGCGCTGGCACCCGGACACCCGCCGACGCCGTGCCGTCCGGCACATCCTCGCCGTCACGATCGCATTCACCCTGGGACACTCCGCCGCGCTCATCGCCAGCGCTCTGACTCGACTGGAGATTCCCGCGCGTCCGGTCGAAACACTCATTGCCGCAACGATTCTGGTGGGCGGAGCCCACGCCGTGCGGCCGCTGTTCCCGGGCCGGGAGGCCGTTGTCGCCGGGGCATTCGGGCTCGTCCACGGGATGGCGTTCTCGTTCACCCTGGCCGAATTGCGGTTGTCCACCGGCCAATCGGCGCTCGGCGTGCTCGGATTCAATCTCGGCATCGAGGCCGTCCAGGTGCTGCTCGTCGCGCTCGCCCTGCCGCCCCTGCTGGTGCTGGTCACCACCCGCGCCCAACCGGTCCTGCGCGTCGGCGGCGCGCTCCTGGTGATGATCGCCGCCCTCGGCTGGGCATTCGACCGGCTCGGATTCGCCAACCCGATAGCCCGCACCGCGGACCAGGGCGGCAGCCTGCTGCTGCCGATCGTCGTGATCGCGGCCGTCGCCGCCGTCGTGGTCCTGGCCGGACGAGCGCTCGGACGGTCACGCGTGGCGCAGCAGCGCCCCGACGCCGTCGGGCGGGGCGTGGTCGCGGTCGGTGGTGACGACGGAGGCGCGGGCGGCCAGGGCGGCCAGCGGTAGCGCCTCGTCGGCTCGCCGTGCGTGAGTGCCCGGTGACGCGGAGTCCTCGGGCATCACCTGGGTCGGATCGGCGCCGGTGCGGACCACGCGGTCGCCGAGCGCATCCGGATCGACGAGCAGTGTGTCCGCGTTGGCCTCGCGCAGCGCGGCCGTGGTCGCGTCGATACCCTGCACCGCCAGGCCGCGGTCGCGCTCGCGCTCCTGGGTGAAATGGTCCACCACCGCGCGGCGCCGCAGTTCGGCCTCCTCGCACAGGATGTGCCGTATCTCACGGTCCAGCAGCTCCGGATCCGAACCCGCTGCGCGCGAACCGCTTTCGACCTGCACCACCCGGCGGCCGCGTGGGCGCAGCGCATCGCAGAGGTCGGTGCGCGCCGCCACCTCGCCGCAGACCAGCAGCAGCGCCGCCCCGGCTCGATCGGCGATCCGGCCGACCTCCTCGGCGGTCGCCGCGATATTGCGGCGCACGGTGTCCTCCACGTGGTGCTGGATCGGCCCGTGGGCGGATCCGCCGCCGCCCACCTTGTGCAGGGGATGGGTGGCGCCGCGGATCGTGTGCGTGAACGACTGCCCGCGCGCGTCCACGCCGCGGACGTCGGCGCCGGACCGGTCGACGAGCACCACGACGTGCGGCGTCCGCGGTTGCCGCAGCTGCAACAGCGGGAGCAGATACGGCAACGGCGACAACCGCACCGTGCGCCGCGGCGGCGGTGTCGGGAGTGGCTCGGCGATCAGCGCCGCCGAGCGGTCGGCGATGACCACCTGTCCCGACCGTCCGGGCGGCGGGGTCGCCAGGGCGTCGTCGACGATGTCGAGAAGCGGCGCGGGAGCGCCACTTCCGGCCAGTTCGTCCCGGACCGCCCGGCGCCGCAGCCGCTGCTGCCGGGCCGCGTCCTCGGTGTCGCCGATGCTGTCGACATAGACCGACGCGAAGGGCCCTCGTGGTCGGCCAGTTCTCGCAGATTCATGGTTGCCACGTGGGGCGGATACCCGTCGAATACCGCGGCAATCATGGACGTACCCGACGTTTGCGCGGTGGATACACGGGTAGCCGGACAGCGCCGACGGGAAGGAGGATCCATGGCGGAATCGATCGTCGACAACGAGCTGTGGAACGAATTCCACCGGGTCGTGAACATGCCCGCACCGGAGCTGCGGGACTGGCTGCACATCGATGCCGCCGGTCCGGAGGCCGAACCGTATCCCGCCCGCGCCGAGGCGCCGCTGGGCGAACGGGTGCTCGCGATTCTCGGCAAACGCCGCACGGACCTCGATGACCACGACGTCGCGGTGATGCGGACGGTGGTGCGGCGCGTGCGCGCGGAGCGCGAGCCCGAGCCGGAATCCACCGCCGGTGGGACCGAGTGGCGTCACGCGCTGATGTCGATCGGGCACGATCCGCTGCGCTCGCCATAGCGGGTCAGCCGAGTGCGCGGCGCGCGTAGGCACGGACGTCGGCGTCGGTGTCGGCGAGGGCCTCGCGCAGGGCTTCCTGCGCGGCGCGGTCGTCCGGCCGGGCGCCGAGGGTGAGGACGGTGGCCTTGCGGACGTCGGGGTGGGGGTCGGCCAGGGCCGCGCGCAGGGCGTCGCCGGTGTGCAGGGCGGCCCAGCCCCGGGCCGCGCCCACGCGGACCTGCCAGGCCGAATCGCGCAGTGCCGCGGTGAGGGTCGCGGTGTCCTCGACGTCGCCGAGGGTGGCCAGCGCCGCCAGGGCGGCGGCGCGCACGAGCGGGTCCCCGTCCGCGGCGAGGGCGCGCACGGTGTCGACGCCGCCGCGGCCGATCGTCGCCAAACCGTGGGCGGCCGCGATGCGTACCTCGCGGTTCTCGTCGTGCGCGGCCGTGATCAACCCCTGCCAGTCGTCCAGGGAGACCAGCGCTCGCACGCCCTCGATGCGCACGCGGTGATCGGTGTCGACGACGGCCTTGCCGTACAGCTCGGGCTCCCCGGATCTCGTCGCGCGCAGCAGGTCGATCACCGCCGCGCGCACGAGCGGATCGGGCGAATCCGCGAAACCGGTGAGACCGTGTGCGGTGGGCAGGATTTCGACGAGTTCGCGCAGTCCGGCCACAGCCGCGGCGCGCACCGAGGGGTCGCCGTCGCCGAGCGCGCCGACCAGGCGGCCCGCGAAACCGTCCGGGGTCTCCTCGGTCAGCACCGACAGCGCGGTGGCCCGCACCCGCGGCTCGGGGTCGTCGAGATAGGGCGCCAGCTCCTCGGCGGTCGGCCCGTCCAGTGCCAGCAGGGCGGCAATCCGTGGTGCCGCCACGTCTTTCGCACCGGATGCCGCGGAGTCATCGCTGCGACGGGAGATCGCCGACACGGAGGTGCCCGACTGCGGCGGTCCGGTGACGATCTCGGGTTGCCGCACCGGCCGTGCCGCACCGGTGGACGGCACGGTGGCGAATTCGGGTACCGGCACGAAATACGGTGCCACCGGGCGCCTCAGGAACTCCATCCCGTCGGCGCCCTTGCGCAGATTTAGGTGATAACGCCACCGGGTATCGTCGCGCTCCGGCAGATCGGCGCGTTCGTGGTACAGGCCCCAGCGGGATTCGGTGCGGGTCAGCGACGAGCGCGCCGCCATTTCCGCGCAGTCGCGGATGAAATCCACCTCCAGGCAGCGCATCAGCTCGTGCGGCGTGGCCGCACCCATACCGGCTATCTCCTCGCGCATGCGCTCGAATGTCTCGACGGCCAGCGAGAGTTTGGTCGCCGTCTTCGGCGGCGCCACATAGTCGTTCACGAATCGGCGCAGCTTGTACTCGACCTGGGGTTGCGGCGGGCCGTCGGGGTGGTGCAGCGGCCGATACACCAGCGCGTGCGCGCGGGCGAGCTGGTCGGCCGGAAGCTCCTGGGGCGCGGGCAGACTCGCGAGCGTCGAGGCGGCATGTTCCCCGGCCAGGTCACCGTAGACGAACGCACCGATCATGTAGTTGTGCGGTACGCACGCGAGATCGCCCGCCGCGTACAGCCCGGGCACGGTGGTGCGGGCATGGTCGTCCACCCACACACCGGACGCGGAATGCCCACTGCACAGCCCGATTTCGGAGATGTGCATCTCGATATCGTGCGTGCGGTAATCGTGTCCGCGGTTGGCGTGGAAGGTGCCACGGGTGGGCCGCTCGGTGGTGTGCAGGATGCCCTCGAGCGCCGACAGCGTCTCGTCCGGCAGGTGGGAGACCTTGAGATAGATGGGCCCGCGCGCGGATTCGATCTCCCGCTTGACCTCGGCCATCATCTGACCGGACCAGTAATCGGAGTCGACGAAGCGCTCGCCCCGCGCATTCACCTGATACCCGCCGAACGGGTTGGCGACGTACGCGCAGGCCGGTCCGTTGTAATCCTTGATCAGCGGGTTGATCTGGAAGCATTCGATACCCGACAGTTCCGCGCCCGCGTGATACGCCATCGCGTAGCCGTCGCCCGCGTTCGTCGGATTCTCGTAGGTGCCGTACAGGTAGCCGGAGGCGGGCAGCCCCAGCCGCCCGCAGGCACCGGTCGCCAGGATGACCGCCTTCGCGCCGACGGCGACGAATTCGCCGGTGCGCGTGTGCAATGCGGCCGCCCCGACCGCGCGGCCGCCGTCGGTGAGCACCCGGACCGGCATGAGCCGGTTCTCGATGCGGATCCGCTCCCGCATCTTCCGTTGCCGCAGCACCCGATACAGTGCCTTCTTGACATCCTTGCCCTCGGGCATCGGCAACACGTACGACCCCGATCGATGCACCCGGCGCACGGCATATTCGCCGTAGGCGTCCTTCTCGAACTTCACGCCGTAGCGTTCCAGGCGCTGCACCATCGCGAAGCCGCGCGTCGCGGTCTGATAGACGGTGCGCTGGTCGACGATTCCGTCGTTGGCGCGGGTGATCTCCGCGACGTAGTCCTCCGGTTCGGCCTTACCCGGGATGACGGCGTTGTTGACCCCGTCCATGCCCATCGCCAGCGCGCCGGAATGCCGCACGTGCGCCTTCTCCAGCAACAGCACGTTCGCGCCGTGCTCGGCGGCGGTCAGCGCGGCCATGGTGCCCGCGGTACCCCCGCCGATGATCAGGACGTCGCAGTCGAGGCGGGTGGTGTCGGACAGGTCGGGAATATGCATCAGCACAAACTCCTGGAACGGGTCAGGCCGCGGAGACGGAGAAGTCACCCGAATAATCGAGGGCGGCAAGGATTTCCGACCGCACCGCCGAGCGGTCGGCGGTCCTGTCGCGCGGCCGCGGGACGTCGAACAGGGCGCGCAGCGGTTGCGCGGCGCGGCCGAGGACCGCGATGCGATCGCCGAGCAGCAGGGCCTCGTCGACGTCGTGGGTGACGAACACGACCGTCGCCGGATGGGCCCGCCAGGTGTCGACGAGCAGCCGCTGCATGGTGGCGCGGGTCGGGGCGTCGAGCGCGCCGAACGGCTCGTCCATCAGGACCGCGCGCGGCGCACCGGCCAGGCCGCGGGCCAGTTGCACGCGCTGGCGCATGCCGCCCGACAGGCTCTTCGGCAGATAGTCGCCGAAGCCGGTCAGGCCGACCTCGTCGATCCAGCGCTCGGCGCGGGCCCGCCGTCCCGCGCGCGGTGCGCCGCGCAGCTTCAGGGCCAGTTCGATATTCGAGCGCACGGTGCGCCACGGCAGCAGCGCGTTGTCCTGGAACACCATGGCGCGGTCGCGGGACGGGCCGCGGATCTCGGCGTCATCGGCCCACACCCGGCCCGCCGCCGGGCGCAGCAGTCCGGCGAGTGCGCGCAGCACGGTCGATTTGCCGCAGCCGGAGGGCCCGGTGAGGATCACGATCTCGCCCTGCCGGATATCCAGGGTCAGGTCCCGCACGACCGGTGTCGCGGCATACGCCAACTCGACTCGCTCGAGCCGCAGACTCATCGCCGTGCTGTCGTTGTCGCTCATCGAGTCGCCTCCGAGACGCGGGGCAGCCAGCGGGTGCATCGCCGCCCCAGCAGTTCCACGGCCGCCGAGGTGCCGAAGCCCAGGACGCCGATGGTGATGATGCCGACGAACACCGCGGGATAGTCCACGATGGTGTACGCCTGCCAGGTGCGGTAGCCGACACCCAGGCGGCCCGAGATCATTTCGGCCGAGACCACGCAGATCCACGCCACCCCGATGCCGACCGACAATCCGCCGAAGACACCGGGCAGGCTGCCCGGCAGCACGACCCGAACCAGCACGTCCCGGCGGCTGCCGCCCTGCGTGCGAACCGAATCCTCCCAGATCGTCGGCAGTGCCCGCACCGCGTGCCGGGTGCTGACCATGATCGGGAAATAGGCGGCCAGGAACGTGATGAACACGATTCCGGCCTCGTCGGTCGGGAACAGCAGGATCGCCACCGGCACGATCGCGATGGCCGGGATCGGCCGGGCCAGCTCGGTCAGCGGACCGACGATGTCGGCGAACAGCCGCGAACGTCCCAGTGCCACACCGGTGGCCACGCCGAGCGCCGCCGCGAGCCCGAATCCGCTGAGGATGCGGATCAGCGACTGCCCCAGGTCCAGCCAGTAGGTCTCGGTGCCGAGCCGGTATTGCAGCGCGTCGAGGATCTGCGTCACCGTCGGCAGTGTGTCGAACCGTATCCAGAACCGAATATCGTTGGCGGTCAACAGCTGCCACGCGGCGACGGCAGCGAGCACGGACGCCACCCGGACCAGTCGCGAACGCCATGCCGTGCCGGAGGCTGTGTCCCGTACCGCAGTGGTGTCCCGGTCGGCCACGGCCGCCGGTGCGGAATCGAGCGGAATCGTCTCTGCCGTCGTCATTGCCGCACCTCGCCGATCGCCTGTTCGTAGGAGATCACGGCCGCGCCGGGGTGGGCGGCCGAATAGCGTTGCGCGCCAGCCGGTGTCGTGAACGGGACGTAGGTCTCCCCGTCGCGCACCCACTGGGCCCTGTCGGCGAACCAGCGCGTGCCGAACTCGGCGTCGGGCACATAGGCGGCGCGCACCTTCTCGCCCTGTGCGCGAGCGTGTTTCACCGCGCGCAGCAGGCCGGTCGGATCCGCTACCGGCTGGGTGGCGGTCCGGCCGTCGAGCCACAGCTCGCTCGCGAGGGCCGGATCGTTCACCGCCCGGCCCGATGCCGGGTCCGTGCCGGTGATCGGCGCGGGATTGGCGAAATTGCCCACCGCCGCGCCGTAGTCGGCGCCCCGGTCGGCGAACGCCTTGCGCAGCGGCGCGTCGTTGACGAAACCGTCGATATCCAGGTCAGCGAAGTCACCGATCGACTTCAGGTACGGCACATCGCCTTTGAGCGCCCGGATGAGCGGCGGCTTCAACGGGGTATCGAACGAGGTGCCGCCGGGGCCGTTGTAGAGATAGACGACCTCCTGCGGCAGGCCCGAGCCTTCCGCGACCAGCTTCGCCGCTTCCAGCGGCTGCCGGTGCACGAAATCGGTGGCGTCCAGCTGTGCCCGCAGGAAGGCGTCGAGCACCTCGGGATGCTGCCGGGTGTAGTCGCGGCGGGCGACCACGCCGTGGAAGGTCGGGACATTCAGTTCCGCGCCGTCGAACAGCAGTTTCGCCTTGTCCTGGAACACCAGCAGGCCCGGCCACGCCACGAATTGCGAGAGCGCCTGCACCTGACCGGATTCCAGGGCGGACGCGCCGATCTGCGGCTGCTGGTTGAGCACCTCGACGCCCGACTGCGGGTCGATCCCGACGCGGTCCAGGGCCTGCCGCAGCAGCCCGTCACTGGCCGATCCGACGCTGGAGGACACCTTCCGGCCCGACAGCTCCCGCAGCGACTGCACCGGCGAATCGCGGTCCACCACAATCATATTCAGCGCGCCCCTGGGGTGGTACCCGGTCACCGAGACCAATTCGGTGCGCGAGCGCTCACCGGCCTGTGTCCGGGAGCCGTTGATCAGCAGCGGATAGTCGCCCATCGACCCGATATCGATCTTCTCCGCCACCATCTGCGCGGTGATCGGCGCGCCGGTGTCGTAGTCCTGCCACTCCACCCGATACTTGCGGCCACCGGACGCGGTCAGCGTCGACAGGCGCTGTTCCAGGAAACCCTTGGCCTTCAACAGGGTTCCGGCGGTGACCGTATTGATGGTCTTCGATTGATAGCCGACGACGACCGTGACGGTGTCACCGGCGGCGGCCTGCTCGAGCGAGCACCCCGCGGCGATGAGCGCGACGATAGCGGCCACCGCGGTGAGTCGGGCACGGCGGTATGTCATGGGATTTCCTCAGCGCAGCAGATAGGGCATGTTCACGGTGACGGCGCCGGTGGGGCAGCGCGCCGCGCACGGACCGCAGTACCAGCACTCGTCGACGTGCATGTACGCCTTGCCGTTGTCCGGGTTGATGGCGAGCGAATCGAGCGGGCAGATCTCCACGCACAGCGTGCATCCCTCGATGCACAGCGATTCGTCGATCGTCACGGGAACATCGGCGCGCTGATTGACCAGGGCCATTCAGATCAACCTCCAATCGGGGCTGTCGATCGGGCGGACGAGACTGCCGCGCATGGTGATTCGGTCACCGCGCAGCCGGATGTATTCGAGGTCCACCGGTCGGCCGTCCTCGAGTCTGGTGAGTCGTTCGAGCAGCAGCAGGGCGCCGCCCTCGGGGATCTGCAGCGTCGCGGCGGAGTGGGCGTCGGCGGTCACGGCCTCCAGCGCCAGATCCGCCGAGCCCAGCGGGCGGCCCCCGAGTTGTTCGATGAGCGCGAAGATGTCGTTGGTCTCGAGATCGCGGGAGATCACCTCGTCGCCGATATCCGGGGCGAGGTAGGTGAGGTCCAGGCTCAGCGGCAGATCGCCGAGGTAGCGCAGCCGCTCGAGGTAGACCGCGGGTTCGCCCGGCTCCAGCCGCAACCGGCGCGCGACCGCGGGCGGCGGGGTGATGCGGTGGGCGGCGCGTACCTCGTTGCGGACCTCGCCGTGTTCGCGCAGCGTCTCCTTCAGTCCCCGCAGCGCGTCCAGGCCGTGATCGTATTTGCGCTGTGCCACATGGGTTCCCACCTTCGGGGCCCGTTCGATCAGGCCCTCGTCCTTCAGCAGGCCCAGCGCATCGCGAACGGTGTTGCGCGACACCGTGAATTCGGCGGCGAGATCGGATTCGCCGGGCAGGGCGCCCTCGAAGGTGCCGGTGTGGATCTGCTGGCGCAGCACATCCGCGACCTGCCGTGCCCGGTCAGCGCGCCGGATGCCGTGCGGCGCCGTATACGACGTCACCTCATCTCCCTTCCGCCGTTGACCTGCGATGACGACTGTAAGGGCAGCGCCCGGCGGGCCCGGGCGCTCATTTCCGGACGGCATGGGTCGCCGGGGATATCCGCCGCCGGGCGGTCGGCGTATCCTGCTCGGATCACGCCGATTCCGGCCATTACGCCACCCCGGCACCCGGCACGGGTATTGGAATCACGGTGAGCCGAATGCGGATCTCACCTGGGGCCGGTCGGCGGAGCCTCCCCGGTGCCTACGGGCATTCGCTCGGCGCCGGTTCGCCCCGCAGGCGTGCGTCGAGCCAGCCGATCATCGCGGTGTATCCGGCGAGGGCGGCGGTGACATGCTCGCCGGGCTCGGTGCGGTACACGGCCGGAACGCCGCGCGCGCACTGTTGCCGGTACAGCTCCTGCGCGCCCTCGAGGGGGATCCAGATGTCGTGCGCGCCGTGGTAAATGTACAGTGGCGCACCGGATTTCCGGTCGCGCAGGTCGGATTGCCGCAGCACCTCGTCGGCGGCGCGACTGTACAGCGGTCCGGCGGTATTCGTCGCCACCTCGAGCGGGATACCCACCACACCGAGCGGGCCGTTGCTGTCGCCGCAGGTGTCCTTCACCGGCGAGGACGCCACCCACTGCGCGAGATGGTTCATGTTCGCGAGCAGCTGCGGATGCTCCCGCGCCATCGCCAGCGAGACGACCAGCAGAATTCCGGAGGCGACATTACCGTCGAATTTGCGCGCCACGGCCCGGTAGTCGGTGACGAGCCCGCCCGTCGCCGCACCGGCCAGGACGCCGTGCAGCTCGGGCGCGTACTCGCCGAGCAGCATGGCCGACGCGTAGGAGGCGATCGCGCCGCCGGAGTATCCGGCGACGGCGAAACGGCTCTCGGCGAACTCCGCCGGGGACACCGAGCGCACGGCACGAATCGCGTCGAGCACCACCCGCCCGGCCACGGTCGGCTCGGCGTACGACATCCACGGTCCCTCGTGGTCCGGAATCAGCACCGCGTAGCCGCGGCTCAACCCCCAGCCGGTCGTCGGCGGGAACAGATCTCCCGCGTTGAACTTGTCGTGCAGCCCGTGCGCCATCGCGTAACTCGGCGTGCAGCGCAGACCCAGGGCATTGATCGGCAGGGCGTTGACCGCCACCGGTCTGCCGCCGGGACCCGCCCAGGCCGCCGCGGGAATCAGCAGCGTCGCGGTGCCGAAGGACGGCACGCCCGCGGCGGCGGTGGTGCGGAATTTCAGCAGCAGTGCCCGCCGGATCGGCACCACGGCCAGCGGCGCGGCCGTCGCGGTCACATCGCGCCACTCGACGAGGTCGCCGGGGCTGAGCCCGTCGAGGGTGCTCGGCCACGCATCGAACAGCGGATCACCGGCCGGGGCCGACAGGACGGCGCGCCACAGCGCCGCGAGATCCGGCGGCAGGTCCGCGGTGGGCGGGGACGGCGCGGCCGGAAACACCGGCGCCGGAACGGATTCGTCGATCCTGCGCTGCAACTCCGACGGCGCCGGGCCGTTCGGCAGTGGCGTCACACCCGGCGTCTCGTCGTCGGCTCGCGCCGCCTGCTGTGCGAACAGCAGACAACCGGCCAGCACCACGACCACAACTGCGCGTAGCGATTTCACGGCACCCCGGGAATCTCGAGCGATCTTGCAGGAAGCAACGGAATTATCGGCCCGCAACGCGCCGATCCGACACCGCAGCGAACAAGCTCTCCGCATTGCCACAACCGGCGACCCCACCGCACTGTGAAATCCACCAGCGCGCGATTACCACCTCGTGCGCCGCTTTCCATTTGGTTACCGCTGTTATGTCCCGTTTATCGTAATTTCGGCGCGCGCGTAGGCAATTCGACGAGAACATCTCCGATGACGAGGAGCTACACGATGTTCGGAACTCTGTCCGTTGTCACGATCCGAGTCGAGGACCTCGAGGCGATGACGACCTTCTATCGCGATGTGTTGCAGATGAAGGTGATGAAGTCGGGACCGACCTTCACCTCCTTCCATTCCGGAAACGGTGGCGAGCTGGTGCTGTGGAAGGACGCGCCGGTGCGCATTCTGCCCACCTTCGCGGGGGCCGATCTGGAGGCGGCGCGCGTCGCGCTGCGCGACGCCGACGTCACCGAGATCCTGGACCATCCCGGCGGGAAGCACATCTTCGCCTACGACCCGGACGGCAACCTGTTCGGGCTCAGCGACGCGTAATCCCGAGCCGGACGGGATTCGCGATGAACCATTCCGAGAAAATACTGACCACACCGGTGTCGGCGGCACCGGCCCGCGGGCGCGGCCAGGCCGCCACGCTCGTCCTGCTGGGCACACTCACCACGATGGCGGGTGCGACCGTGGCACCGGCGATCCCGGGTATCCGGGCCGCGTTCGCCGACGTCCCGAACGCCGATCTGCTCGTCCGGATGATCATCACCACCCATGCGATCGCCATCGTGGCCTTCGCGCCCTTCGCCGGGGTGATCACCGACCGGCTGGGCCGACGGTCGGCCCTGCTGGCCGGTCTGGTGGCCTTCGGTGTGGGCGGGAGTTCGGGCGCCTACCTGCCGGATCTGACCGCCATCCTCGCCGGGCGCGTCGTGCTCGGCGTCGGCGTCGGCCTGATCATGACCAGCAGCGTGGCGATGATCGCCGACGAATACGAGGGCGATGCCCGCCGCCGTTTGCTCGGGCAGCAGGTCGCGGCGACCGCGTTCGGCGGCGTGGCGTTCCTGCTCGGCGGCGGCGCGCTGGCGGACCTCGACTGGCGCACGGTCTTTCTCATCTACCTGCTCGGCTCGCTGCTGATCGTGCCGACGCTCATCTTCCTGCGGCGCACGGTGCCCGCGAAACTTCCTGCGGGGCAGGGCGACACGACCAGGTCGCCGGTGCGTGCCCGGGTCGCGGCGCCCCTGGTGGCGATGATGCTCGGGCAGATCGCGTTCTACGCCGTCCCGGTGCAGGTGCCGTTCCTGGTGGAGGACGAGTTCGGGGCCGGGGCACTGGCGTCGGGCACGGTGATCGCCGCGATGGTGTTCACGATGGGCATGGTGGCGCTGCAGTTCGCGCGCATCCGGCCGCTCGCCGGGGAGCACACGCTGATGGCGATGTCGTACCTGGCCATCGCACTGGGGCTGCTGGTGATGTCGCTGGCGGGCACCCTGTACGTGCTCACGCTGGGCCTGTTCGTGATGGCGGCCGGGGTCGGACTGATCATGCCCAATGCCGGTAACTGGGTCGTCACGGCCGCGCCGGAGCATCTGCGCGGCCGCTACAGCGGGCGCCTCACGACCGCGATGTTCCTGGGGCAGTTCGCCTCTCCCCTCATCACCCAGCCCCTCGCCGACGTCGTCGGCATTCAGCGCACCTTCGCGGTGCTCGCCGCGGCGGCCCTGCCGGTCGCCGCCGTCTACCTCGTCCTGGGGCGCCGCCGGTAGGCACGCTCCGCTACCGACCCTCTGGAGGTCACGTGTTCACGCTGCTTCGCGGCACTGCCGACGGCACATTCCGCAATTATCCCGTGGTGCTGGGCAAATATCTCTCGGGCGCAATCCTTTTCTCGCTCGGCGCGTATTTCTTCATCGCCTCCCATATGGGCACCGATCCGCTCGACACATTCGCACTCGGCCTCCGGCGTCATATTCCCGTCACCGTGGGAATCGCGCAATTCGGCGTCGCGCTCGTCTGCGTACTCGTCGTCACGGGCTGGGCCCGGCGGCGCCCCCCGGTCTCCTCGCTGGTCACATTCTTCCTCTGCGGCAGCGTGATCGACCTGCTGCTGTGGAGCGACTGGGAACGATCGCTGCCGTCCGGGTACGGCATGCTCGTCGTGGCCACCCTGCTCTGCGCCTACGGTTCGGCGCTGATCATCATGAGCGGCCTCGGAATTCGGGCCATGGACCTGGTGGCCATTCAGGCGCTGCGCACCACGGGCCTGCCGTTCTGGATCGGCAAGGGCCTCATCGAGGGCGTGCTGTTGCTCAGCGGATATCTGCTCGGCGGGCCGGTCGGCGTGGGGACGGTCTTCTTCCTCGTCGGCGTCGACCTGCTCATCCAGCCGATGATGCTGCTCAACCGGCGCATCCTCGGCCTCGCCAATCAGGGTATGCCCGTGGAGATCCGGCGGCCCGCCGAGGCGATCGCCTGAGCCTCAGAGCTTGCCGCGCAGGCCGCCGCCGAGTTCGGCGCCGAGCCGCTCGGCGTCCATCGCGCGGTGCAGCGGCGCCAGCAGTCCCGGCACGACGCATCCGATCCTGGCGAGGAGACGAACCTCGACGGGAGCGACGACGATCTCGCCGATATCCTCGCGGACGGCCCGGACCACGTGGCGCGCAACCTGTTCCGGGCTGACCGTCCGCATTCCCCGCGGCAGGCTGCCGCCCCCGTCGGCGAACATGCCCGCATCCCGGACGAATCCCGGTTCGACCACGGACACACCGATATCGGCCCCCGCGAGGTCGTGACGCAGTGCGAGCGCGAACCCGCGCAGCCCGAACTTCGTCGCGTTGTACAGGCTGACCATCGGCGCCGGGAGCAGGCCCGCGATCGACCCCACGAAGACGATGTGCCCGCGCCCGCGGGCCCGCATGCCCTCCGCGAGATGACGCGCGAGCAGCATCGGGGCACGGAGATTGACATCGACGATCCGGTCGACCTCGGCGGCCGAGAGCTCCAGCAGATGCCCGCCCGCCGGAAGTCCGGCATTGGCGACGAGGACATCGACCGGCCCGGACGCCCCGGCCAGCCGCGCGATCTCGTCCGCATCGGACAGATCGGCGGCGATCGCCGTCGCGCCCAGCTCCGCGGCCAGCTCGTCGAGCACGTCGCGGCGACGGCCGGTCAGCACGAGTTCGGCTCCCCGCGAGGCGAATTCGCGCGCCACCGCGTGACCGATTCCGCCGGACGCGCCGGTGAGCAGAACCCGGACGTCGGCGAGGTGACTGTACGGCATGATCGGATCTCCTTCGGTGCGAACAACATCGGATGGCGAAATCGGCGCGGGGGGCCAAGGGGGGGTGGGCCCCCCCCCCCCCCGCGGGCGCAAAGGGGGGGGGGGAGACCCCGGGGGTTTAGGCGCCGGGGGGG